>JBJFFT010000094.1:0-7038 GCA_051891975.1 Candidatus Spyradenecus sp.
CCAAACCGGCAACAAGGACGACAACGCCGGCCCCGCGATTGTCCAGAAGAATATGGACAAGCTCGCCAAGCTCGTCGGCCGCCAGTATCACCTCTTCGACTACGTTGGCGCGCCGGATGCCGAGCACGTCATCGTCGTGATGGGCTCGGGCTGCGAGACCGTCCAGGAAGTGGTCGATGAACTCGTTGCCGAAGGCAAGAAGGTCGGTGCCATCAAGGTCCGCCTCTATCGCCCCTTCGACATCAACGCCTTCGCCGCTGCCATCCCGCTCACCGCCAAGAAGATCACCGTCCTCGACCGCTCCAAGGAGCCCGGTTCGGTGGGTGAGCCGCTCTACACCGACGTCCGCACCGCCATCGGTGATGCCATGCAGAATGGCACCCTCAAGATGGCCTATCCGAAGACCTACGGCGCGCGCTACGGCCTGGGCTCCAAGGAGTTCACCCCCGCGATGGTCAAGGGCATCTTCGACAACATGGAAGCCGCCGAGCCCAAGAACCACTTCGCCGTCGGCATCAACGACGACGTCACCGGCGCCTCCATCGAGATCCCGAACTTCCTGCTCAAGGATTCCGGCTGCACCGAGTGCATGTTCTACGGTCTGGGCTCTGACGGCACCGTCGGCGCCAACAAGAACTCCATCAAGGTCATCGGCGCGAACACCGACAACTACGCGCAGGGCTACTTCGTCTACGACTCGAAGAAGGCTGGCGGCCTCACCGTCTCCCACCTCCGCTTCGGGCCCAACCCCATCCACAGCCCCTACCTCTGCACCAAGGCCGACTTCGTGGCTTGCCACAACTTCTCCTTCCTTGAGAAGTATGACATGCTCGCCGCCGCCAAGGAAGGCGCCACCTTCCTCCTGCAGTCCGAGTATGACGCCAAGACCGTCTGGGATCACATCCCCGATGAAGTCGCCAAGGTCATCATCGCCAAGAAGCTCAAGTTCTATGTGGTCAACGCTGTGAAGGTGGCCCAGGCCCTCGGCCTCGGTGGCCGCACCAACACCATCATGCAGACCGCGTTCTTCTGCATCTCGGGCATCATCCCCGCCGAAAAGGCCATCGACCTGCTCAAGGCCGCCGCCAAGAAGGCCTACGGCAAGAAGGGCGACGATGTGGTCAAGCTGAACTGGGACGCCATCGACGCTGCCCAGGGCGCCATCGAGCAGGTGGAAGTGCCCGCCGCTCCCTCCGGCAAGCTCACCAAGCCCGCCACCGTCTCGGCCGACGCCCCTGACTTCGTCAAGAACGTCACCGCCAAGATGATGCGCCAGGAGGGCGACGAGCTCCCCGTCTCGGCCATCCCCGACGACGGCACCTGGCCCACCGCCACCACCCAGTACGAGAAGCGCAACATCGCCATCAACATCCCGAACTGGAACAACGAGACCTGCATTCAGTGCTTGAAGTGCTCCACCGTCTGCCCGCACGCGGCCATCCGCGCCAAGGTTGTTGACGAAGCCGCCCTTGCCGGCGCGCCCGAGACCTTCAAGACCGCCGACGGCAAGCCGCCGTTCAAGGGCAAGAAGTTCACCATCCAGATCGCGGTGGAAGACTGCACCGGCTGCGGCCTCTGCTCCAAGGTCTGCCCCGAGCTGCCCAAGACCGGCAAGACCCTCACGATGGTCCACTACGATCAGGACAAGCTCCGCAAGCCCGGCGAAGAGAACTGGAAGTTCTTCCTCGGCCTGCCCGAGACCAACCTCACCGGCGTGCCGCTCACGGCCAAGACCTCCCAGCTCAAGCGCCCGCTCTTTGAGTTCTCCGGCGCCTGCGCGGGCTGCGGCGAAACCCCCTACATCAAGATGCTCACCCAGGTCTGCGGCGATCACCTCTGCATCGCCAACGCCACTGGCTGCTCTTCGATCTACGGCGGCAACCTGCCCACCACGCCTTACTGCCAGACGGCTGAAGGCAAGGGCCCGGCTTGGTCCAACTCCCTCTTCGAGGATAACGCCGAGTTCGGCCTGGGCATGGTGATCACCCGCGACAAGCAGAAGGCCTTCGCCAAGGAGCTCGCCGCCAAGATCATCGCCTCGGACAAGGCTCCGGCCGAGTTCAAGGCCCTCCTGGAGGAGACCGTTGCCGCTGCCGACGCGCAGAAGACCGACGAGGACATCGCCGCTCAGCGCGCTCGCGTGGCCAAGATCAAGGAAACCGCCGCCGGCTGCGACTGCTGCACCTGCAAGAAGCTCGCCACCGTCGCCGACTTCCTCGTCCGCCGCTCGGTGTGGATCATCGGCGGTGACGGCTGGGCCTACGACATCGGTTACGGCGGCTTGGACCACGTCCTCGCCACCGGGCGCAACGTCAAGATCCTCGTCCTCGACACCGAAGTCTACTCCAATACCGGTGGCCAGGCCTCCAAGTCCACGCCGATTGGCGCGGTGGCCAAGTTCGCCGCCGGCGGCAAGGCCTCGATGAAGAAGGACCTCGCGGCCATCTCGATGACCTACAAGAACATCTACGTGGCGCAGATCTCGATGGGTATGAACCCCGAGGCCGCCGTCAAGGCGTTCAAGGAGGCCGAGGAGTACGATGGTCCGGCGCTGATCATTGCCTACGCGCACTGCATCGCCCACGGCATCAACCTCGCCACAGGCCTTGAGCACCAGAAGATGGCCGTCGAAACCGGTCACTTCCCGCTCTTCCGCTACAACCCCGAGCTCGCCGCCCAGGGCAAGAATCCGCTCACGCTCGATTCCAAGGCCCCGACGAAGAAGTTCTCCGAAGCCCAGGCGCCCACTGAGAACCGCTTCAAGCAGCTCGTCAAGCTCAATCCGGAAGAGGCCAAGACGATGTTCGAGGAAGCCGACGCCTTCTACTCGCGCAAGTACGAGTACCTCCAGGCCCTCGCCGCCCTCAACGTCTACTAAGACGCACCCTCCGTGGCAAAAAGCAGCGGGCACCCCGAAAGGGGCGCCCGCTCTTTTTGTAAGTTAACAGTCGTCAGTTGACAGAACGCACTGCGTGCGACTAGCAAACCTTTAGGTCTAGACTGGCGACTATACGGCTTCTAACGCCTACCTATCCGTCGCGGCGTGCCGCGGCCTGTCGACTGTTCACTGTCGACTGTCGCCTTCCAGCGCTTTGGCTAGCTGGTCGGGGCAGGAGGTGCCGTTGCGGCAGGGGATGCCCTTGAGGAGGGCGATGACCTCCTCGACGCGCCGGCCGATGACCAACTTCGCCACTGCGGCAGTATTCCCTGGGCAGCCGCCGTGGAAGACGCACTGCGTGACGATGCCATCGACCACTTCATACTCAATTGCCGAGGCACAGGTGCCGGTTGTCCGATAGGTTTTCATTGTCAACTCCTTTACTTGGGAAGATAGATGCGCTCTGGCGGGGGACAGAGGCCGTTATGCTCGGCGAAGCTGTAGTAGGCCTCGTCCGCAATCACCAAATGGTCGCGCAAGGGGATTCCCATCATCTGCCCGGCCTCGAAGAGGCGCCAGGTGAGCTCCTGATCTAACTTGCTCGGCGCGGGATTGCCACTGGGGTGATTGTGAGCCACCACGATGGAATGGGCCTCCCAACGGACAGCCAGGGAAAAGATGTCGCGCGGATGGACCGCCACGCCGTCGGCCGTCCCCAACGCAATCATCTGCGGCACGGCCAAGGGCTGACGCTTGACATTTAGCGGCAACACCCAGAAGCGCTCGCGCGTTTCGTTGAGGCGCAAGACCGTCCGGAAGCAGGCGGCGGCCTCCTCGGGCGAGCCAATCGACTTCTTCCGGTCGAAGGCCTCGCGCTCGTCATAGGCCCGGCGCGCCAACTCGCAGATAGCCGCCAACTCCACGCACTTGACGTGCCCCAACCCCAGCAGCTTCTGCGTCGGGTGCTCGGCGTTATAACGTGCCACCCGCGCCTCAAGCTCCCGATAGTCGCACCGAAAAAGCCCCTCGGCACCGCCAAAGGCATCCACCAACCGCCGCGCGAGCTCCATCACCGAGCAGCCCTCGCTCCCGGTCTTCAGCAACACCGCCAACAGCTCCACCGTCGTGAGCGCCCGGGCCGTACCGCTATCCTCAATCTTCTCGCGCGGCAACAACTCCCGTGCCAAATCGCCAAACTTATGCTTCTGCGCCATCTTCCGCTCCTGCTTCATCTCTACCCTTCATTACTCTATCATACCACAACTCCTCCTTAGGGGCGGGAGGTGAGGAGGAGACCGGCGAGGGCGGCGAGGAGACCGAGGCCGTTTTGGAGGGCGAGGTTGAGGAGGGCCTTGGCGAAGTGGCCGTTGAGGGCGAGGGTGGCGGTCTCGAGGGTGTAGGTGGAGAAGGTGGTGAAGGCACCGAGGAAGCCGAGGAAGAGGACTTGGGCGAGGAGGGGATGGTGGGCGCGCAAGGGCGCGTAGAGGAGTCCGGCCAGGAAGCTACCGAGGAGGTTGACGGCGAGGGTGCCCCAAGGCGCGCCGGCGCCGAGGGCGGTCAGTGCGCGGACGCAAGTCCACCGACAAAGCGCGCCGAGGGCCCCGGCGAGCGGGATCAGGAGGTAGAGGGCCATGGGGGGCTAGTCTTTGAGGGCGGCGAGGAAGACGGCCTCGATGGCTTCGCGGGTGGGGACGCCCTCGTGCATCTTCTGGTCGCCGACGAAGAAGGTGGGGACGTAGTAGTAGTCGAGCGTCTCGGCGAAGTCGGGCTCTTGGGTTTCGTCGACGATGCGCAGGGGGACATCGGCGTAGATGGGATGCTCCTTGAAGAGCTGCTCCATCAGTTCCCGGGCGTGGCGGCAGTGCGGGCAGCCGGCCATTACCATCATCAAGATAGGCTTCATAGGGTCACTCCTTGCTTGTGGGTTAACGCATCAGTTCAACAAGCGCGGCATCGTCGCCCTCGGCAATGGCTTTGCGGAAGGCGGCGAGGTGCGCGGAAAAGGCATCGATGGCAGTCAAGAGGGCTTCGCGGTTCTGGCGGAAGATGGGCTGCCACATCGTGATGGGCGAGTGGGCGATGCGCGTCATCGAGGCGAGGCCGCCGCCGGCGAAGCGGGCGTTGAGGGCCTGGTTGCGTTCCGCTTCCTTGATGGTGCGCGCGAGGGCGTAGGCCAGAACGTGGGGCATATGCGAGAGGAGGGCGGCGGTGCGGTCGTGCGCCTCAGCCGAGAGGGTGGCGAGGACCGAGCCGACGCGCTGCCACATAGCGCTGACGCGCGCGAGGGCCTCGGGGTCGCTGGCCTCGGGGTCGATGAGGAGGGTAAAGCGGTTGCGGAAGAGGTTGTCGATGGCGGCATCCGGGCCGCTCTTTTCGGTGCCGGCCATCGGGTGACAGGCCACGAATTGGCGGCGGTTGGGGTGACTGGCGACGGCTTGCGCGATGGCTTGTTTGGTCGAGCCCACGTCGATAAGCACCTGGCCGGGGCGGAGGGTGGAGAGGAGCCCGGGGAGCAGACGCACCAAGACGTCCACCGGCATCGCCAGGACGGTAAGGTCGCACGCAGCCACCAGCGCGTCGAGACTGGGCGCCAGGTCGTCAACCAACCCCAGCTCGAGGGCGCGCTCGCCGTGCGAGGCGGTGCGGTTCCAGCCAATCAGGCGGTTGGTCAACCCGAAGGTGCGCAGGTCTTTGGCCAGCGAGCCGCCGATGAGGCCAATGCCCGCGATGCCCACGGTGGGAAAGAGGACTTCATCCATTTGCTTTATGCCTCCGAGTGTTGCGGCAGGTTGTTGCGAGCGCAGCCGAGGTTTGCCAGACCGTAGATGGCGGCCGTCTCGACACGCAAAATGAGGGGCCCCAGGGTGACCGGCGTGGCGCCGCAGGCAAGGATCGCCTCCATCTCGCCGGGGGTGAAATCCCCCTCCGGCCCGCACCACCAGCCCCATGTCTGCCCCGGACGCGCCGGGTCGAGCGCGTCGAGCACCGGCTTGAGGGGCTTGGCTTGGGGGATGAGGGCGGCGACGATGAGGGTCGAGCACGCGCGCATCATCGGCTCGGTGGCCTTGAAGGGCTGGGGCAGCTCCACTTGCGGCACGCGCGTGGCCCCGCATTGGCGCGAGGCGGCCTCGACAATCCGCTGCCAGCGCTCGCGCTTGGCCGCCGCCTGGGCTCCGGCCAGCCGCACGACCGTCCGCTCGCTCATCACCGGCACGATCCGCCCCACGCCCAGCTCGGTGGCCTTCTCGAGCAACCAATCCATCCGTTCGCCCTTGGGAATGCAGGCAAAGAGCACCAGTTCCACCGGCGGCTCGGCGCAGTCGAAGACCGGCTGCTTGGCCTGCAAGGTCAGCTGAGCCTCCGCGCGCTCGGCCACGTGATAGAGGCGCGTGCGCCCGGCGCCGTCGAAACACCCAATCTCCGCCCCGGGCTTGACCCGGAGCACATGCAGCAGGTGATGCGCCGCTTCGCCGGATAGCACCAGCACCTCACGCGCAATCTCCTCGGTCGATACTTTCTGCCTAATCATACCGCGATTGTAGCACTTTCCGCTAGACTTCCCAACCCCTTTTTGCTATCCTGCGCGCCGTTTTCCCGATTTTTCGGGGGTGACCAGGTCTCGACAGGGCAAGTCGGAACTTCGGTTGCGTGCCGGGGATGATCGTTGGCCCCGTAAAACATCGATCAAAAACCTAACTGCGAACGATAACTTCGCCTACGCGGCCTAACCTTTTGGCCCGTCGCTGAACCCCTGACACCTGCTAAGGGCGGAAGCGTCAACCCGCAGGTCTCTGCGTGAACCGGCCCCTCGGGGACACGCAACCGTATCATCACGAAGGGTGGCTCAGGGTCTGGCCCGCCGGTTGGCTTGCCTTGCGCGACACAAAGATCCGGCTACGCACGTAGACATCGCTGTGAAGCTGCTTTGGACGCGGGTTCGATTCCCGCCACCTCCACCAACTTTCCCAATCACGCGCTCGCTTGGCAACCGGCCAGGCGAGCGCGCTCTTTTATCCCCTCAACCGCCCCACCAAACGGCCGAGCACGGCTGGTGGAAGATTGATTGGCACGGCGCGGAACTTCTTGGCAGAGCGGCTGAAACAAATAAGAGGGCCTCTTAATTGAATTAACAGCACCACTTAATTGAATTAAGAGCACCT
>JBJFFT010000095.1:0-6997 GCA_051891975.1 Candidatus Spyradenecus sp.
GGTAGGGCCTAGGTCGAGGCGAGGTAGGCCCTAGGTCGAGGCGAGGTAGGCCCTATCGCGCGCGCGTGCGCGAACGAGCACGCGCGCGAGTATAGTTAAGGTAGGGGACATTACCAGCCTATGCAGGAGTCACTGTGCAAAATCTCTTTGATTTGATGCAGGAAAGGTGAGAAAGGGGAAGATGGGGGAAAGGGCGGAATGGAGGGGAAATGCGGGGATTTGGGTGGGGCGTAAATGTTGAGAATGGGCGGGGGTGGATTGGGGCGAAAATCAATAAAATTGAGAAAGCTGTCCACAGCGTCCACAGTTGGCTTCACGCGGGGGGAAGGATATGGGAGGATAGCCTCGTTTTTGACAGGAGGCTATCGTGACAGAGCGAGAGATTTACTACTGCAAGTTGGCGCCGCGTATGCTCGAGGGGGCGGAGCGGCGGAGGCGGTAGTGCTTCTCCATCCCGTAGGGGAAGTTGTGGGGAAGGTAGTTGAGGACGCGCTGGTTGACGAGGGAGAAGTCGAGCGCGTAGTGGAGGAGGAGCCAGGGGCAGTCTTCAAGGACGAGGGCTTGGAGTTGCTGCCAACAGGCGGAGATTTCGGCGGGGTCGCGGGAGGCGACGGCGATGGCGTAGAGGCGGTCGACCTCGGGGTTGATGTAGTTGGAGCGGTTGGGGCCGGGGGATTGGTTGCGCGAGACGAAGAGCTGCATAAAGGTTTCGAGGTCGGGGTAGTCGCCCACCCAGCCCATCAGGAACATTTGGGCTTGACGGCGGCGGACCTTTTCGAGCATTGCCTGCCAGGTGTTGACGGAGAGCTCGAGCTTGATGCCAATGGCGGCGAGAAAGGAGGCGACGAGCTCCATCGATTCGGTGGTGTCCTGCGTGGCGTTGCCAACTTCGAGCGTGAGGCGGAGGGCTTCGCCGGTCTTGGGGTCGATGCCGCCGGGATAGCCGGCTTGGGCGAGGAGTTCGCGGGCTTTGGCGAGGTTGTGAGCGTAGGGGAAGGGGGTGGAGAGGGCATCTTGGAGGTGGGGCGGGGCAACGGTGTTGAGGGCTTTGACGCGGCCGCGGTAGTAGGCTTCCCAGCGGGCGGTGTCGAAGGCGGCGTTGAGGGCCTGGCGCAGGGGCTTGTTGGGGCCGAGGACAGGGTCGTCCATATTCAGGCCGATGTAGTAGACCTTGAGGGTGGGGGAGGTGAAGAGGCGGATGCCGCGCGCCTGGAGGTCGGGGGAGAGGCCCATCTTGGGGTCGATGGCCAGTTCCATATTGTTGCGGTCGATTTGCTCAAGGAAGTCGAGCTGGCCGGTGAGGAGCATCAGCCACTGGGTGGAGGGGTCCTTGACGATGGGGTAGCGGATGGTCTCGAAGGGGACTTCGCTGTCGCGCTCGGGGTCGATGCCGGCCCAGCCGTGCCACTCGGGGTTGCGGTCGAAGACCATTTCGTAGCCGCGCCACCAGCTGCGCAGGGTGTAGGCGCCGGCGCCGACGGGGTGCTCGGCCAGGCCGTGCTGACCGTAGGTGGCGACGGCTTCCGGTGGAACGGGGGACATATAGGCCATCGTCAGGAACCAGAGGAACTGGTTGTTTGGGCGGGTGAGGCGGACGCGGAGGGTGCGTTCGTCGAGGGCCTGGAGGCCGGAGACCTCGCGCGCGTAGTCGGTCACTTCGCCAGCGATGGAGGCTTCGGCGAAGGCTTCCATTCCCTCAATGTGCTTGACGAGCCATTCGCCCGAGCCGCCGAGGCGGCGGTCGGCCAGGCGCTTCCAGCCGTAGACGAAGTCGGCGGCGAGCACTTGGCGGCGCTTGCCTTGACCAAAGCAGGGGTCGGGCGCGTAGTAGGCCTCGCGCAAGCGGAAGGTGTAGGTGGTGCCGTCTTCGGAGACCTCGGGCATGGCCTCGGCGGCGGCAGGGACGAGGCGGTAGGGGCGCGCGGTGTAGTCGTACTCCAAGAGCGGCTCGAAGAGGAGCGACATCGCGCAGTTGACGCTGGTGTCGGCGCCGAAGGCCGGGTCGAGGGTGTTCAGGGAGGGCTGGGCGCGGCGGAAGGTGCGGTCCTCGGCTGCGCCGGCGAGGAGGGCGAGCAGCAGGGCGGCGCAGAGGGCGAAGAGGCGGCGCTTCATTGGCGCTGGCCCTTGGCGCGGAGGTATTCGGCCAGGCCCTTGGCGCGGAGCTTGCAGGCGGGGCACTGACCGCAGCCGTCGCCGGGGATGCCTTCGTAGCAGGTGAGGGTGCGCGTGCGGATGTAGTCCAGGCAGCCGAGGCGGTCGGCGAGGGCCCACTCTTGGGCTTTGGTGAGGTGCTGGAGGGGGGCGTAGAGGGTGAAGGTGCAGTCCATCGCCAGGTTGAGGGTGGCGTTCATCGAGCGGATGAAGGGCTCGCGGCAGTCTGGGTAGCCGCTGTAATCGGCATCGCTCACGCCGATCATCAGCTCGGTGATGCCCTGGCTCTTGGCGTAGATGGCGGCGGTGAGGAGGAAGAGGGCGTTGCGGCCTTCCACGAAGGTGTTGGGGAAGGGGGCACCGGGCTCGCGGCCGATGGTTATCGACTTATCCAGGAGCGAGTTGTGGGTGATCTCGCGATACCAATCCACCGCGATGACCTTGTGCGAGGCGATGTGCTGCTCGCGGGCGATCTCCTGGGCGAGCTGCACCTCCAAGGCGTGGCGCTGGCCGTAATCGAAGGTGACGGCGTGGACCTTGTCGGCCCCGCGTTCGGCGATGGCCTTCATCAGGCAGAGGGTGCTATCCTGCCCGCCGGAGAAGATGACGAGGATGGGATTCATCGGTGGGCCCTCCATTAGCGGTTGTCGACGCGCTCAGGCGCGAGGTCGTGCATCAGCAGGCGCTGACGGGCAAACTCCTCCCAGCGGGTCGAGGGGCGGCCGTAGTTGGCGTAGGGGTCGATGGAGAGCCCGCCGCGGGGCATAAACTTGCCCCAGACCTCGATGTAGCGCGGGGCCAGCAGGCGGACGAGGTCTTCTAGGATGGTGTTCACGCAGTCCTCGTGGAAGGCGCCGTGGTTGCGGAAGCTGAAGAGGTAGAGCTTGAGGGACTTGCTCTCGACGATCTTGCGGTCAGGGATGTAGCTGATGTAGATCGTGGCGAAGTCCGGCTGGCTGGTGATAGGGCAGAGGGAGGTAAACTCCGGGCAATTGAACTTGACGAAGAAGTCGTTGCCGGGGTGGCGGTTCTCGAAGGCCTCCAGGATGGCCGGGGTGTAATGGTCGCTATAGACGGTGGTCTTGGCACCCAGGAGCGTCAGGCCGCGCGGCTGAGGGCCCATCGGCTGAGGCTTCTCGGCGGGCATTTGGGGCGCCTGGTTCTGCTGGCGGCGCTCCTCGCGGCGCTGACGGCGCTCATCCCGGCGGCGATCTTCGCGCGACCGGCGCTGGAAGGGCTGCTCGGGGGGCTCGACCGGCTGCGGTTGAGGCGCCGGGGCGGGCGCTTCGCTCTCCGACTGCATCTGCGGCTCGCTTTCCGACTGCGGCTGCGGCTCGCTCTCCGGCTGAGGCGGCACTTCGGCGGGGGCCGGTGCTTCAACGGGCGCAACCGGGGCGACCTCGGGGGTAGGCGTCACTTCGGCAGGCGGCTGTTCGGGGGCAGGCGTCACTTCGGCCGGCGGCTGTTCGGGGGCGGGTGCTTCGGCCGGCACTTCGGCGGGGGCCTGGGCAGGGCGGGCGTGAGGGGCGGTCTTGCGGCCGGAGCGGGGCTTGGCAACGCGGCGCCCGGGGGGCGTGGGTGTATTCATAGGGGTCTCTTTCAAGGGGTTAAGCCTGCGGCGGCACTTCCAAGAGGAAGGTACACGGGCCGTCGTTGAGCAGGCGGACTTTCATATCGGCACCGAAGCGGCCGGTTCCCAGGCGCTCGCCGAGGGTTTCGCGCAGCTTGGCGCAGCACCAGTCGTAGAGCGGTTCGGCCACCTCCGGCCGCGCGGCAGTGGAAAAGCCGGGGCGGTTGCCGGAAGCGGTGTCGGCATAGAGGGTGAATTGGGAGACGAGGATGACGCTGCCCTGGACATCAAGCACCGAGCGATTCATCGCGCCACGCTCATCCTCAAAGATACGCAGCTTGAGGAGCTTGGCGCAGAGCTTCTCGGCCTGCGCCTGGGTGTCGCCGGGGGCCACGCCGCAGAGGACCAGCAGGCCCGGCCCCTGGAAGGCGGAAATGGTTTCTCCATCAACGGTGACGGAGGCCTCGGTGACACGTTGGACGAGCAATCTCATAGCTTCTCCTGGCAACTTTGGAGGGCGTGGCGGAAGTTCATCGGGGCCGCGCGTAGGCTGTTGTAGCGGATGATGAGCACCTCGCCGCGGCGCGTCACCTCCGGAGGCGTCTGGCGGTCGAGCGCGGTGATAGCGGCGAGCGCCTCGGGTTCGGAGAGTCCCTCGGGCAGCGGCAGTTCCACGGTGCGCCAATCCTCCTGACGGCAGCCGCTCGCAAGGGCGGCCAGCAGAAGGCAGAGCAGAGGGAGGCGGCGCATAGGGGCGTTCACGGCGCGTCAGCGATTTAGGCGGATGCCCCGGCGGCGATAGGTCGGCTCGTCGAGGTCCTGACCGTGATAGATGGTGTGCTCCACATCGTTGAAGCGGTCCTTGACCACGCCCAGCTGCGGCGTGGAGCGGGCGGTCTTGCGCTTGGAGGCCTTCTTGCCGCCCTCGGAGAGGAGCACCTCGGGCTTCTCGGCAATGTCCGCGCCCGGCAGCGAGAAGGCAATGACCACCACCGAGAGCGCGCCCTCGGCCGGGGCCAAACGCGATGTGCCCAGGAGCACCTCCCGCGCCTCGCGGCAGTGCTCGCGCACGCCCTCCATCAAGGTCCCCAGTTCGCACAGGCGCAGGTCATCCCCCGCCAGGACCCCCACCAGCACTTGGGTGGCGTTGGCCAGGCGGTCGACCCCTTCCGGGCGGAAGCGCGGACTGGAGAGGAGCGCCTGCAAGGCCACCTCGGCCCGGTCTGCGCCCGAGCAAGTGATGTCGGCGAAGGTGCACGGCAGTCCGCTCCCGGAGCTGCCCGAGAGCAGCCGGAGGAAGCGCTCGATGTCAAAGGCGATGAAGGCCGGGTGGGCCAGGAGCGAGCCAAAGAGCGTGATGCCCGCGGCCAGACGCTGCGCCACCGCGCGGAAGGCTTCGTCTGCCGGACGCGAGAGCTGCGCCTCGGAGAGGAGCGAATCGAGCGGGACGCGCGCAAAGGCATCCGAGGCCGAGGCAATGGCGTTGAGCATGACGGTGGCGCACTGCCGGCGGTCGGCTCCCTCGAAGGCGAAGGGCTCGGTGGCAAAGGTCATCGTGGCCACGCCCTGATTGCGCAGCATCTCCAACAGGCAAGGCACGGCCCCGGAGGTGCCCCCGCCGCAACAGGTGAGCACGATGGCCAGGCGCGGCGTGCCAATCTGCGAGAGCACCAGGGCCGCATCGTCGCGCAAGGCCCCGGAGCCCAGCGAGCGGTCCCCGCCCGTGCCGCGCCCGGCCAGACGCTTGGCACCGAAGATGGTCGCCGAGAGCCCCGCGGCGGGCGTCAGCGTCTGCAGCACGGCATCGTCGGTATCCAAGATGAGGGTACGCATCGGCGCGGGGGCATCTTCGGCAATCTGCCGGGCGATGGTGGCGGCCGCCCCGCCCACGGCGATAAAGAGGAGGTCTTCGACTTTCATCTCTTAGCCTCGCAAGAAGGACTTGAAGCGCGCGAAGAGCGACTGGCTTGGCGCGGCCTGCGCCAGGAGCATCTGCCGCCACTTGAGCAGCCCGAGCACCGTGGCCTGGCGGTAGGGCGCGTTGGTCATCTCCTTGGGCAACTGCGCGAAGCCCGATGGCACGCCTAGGACGCAGGGCAGCGAGAAGATGGCCGAGACGCGCTCGGTAATCAGCGGCAACCCCGCCGTGCCGCCGGTGAGCACCACTTGATGGACGTGCGGCAACACGCCCCGCTCGACGAGCTGGTTGCGCACAATGCTCAGCGTCTCATCCACCCGCTCAGTCAGCACCGTCTGGATGGCGTGGACGGAGAAGGAGCGGTTGGCGGTGGCGAACTTGGTGGCCACGGCGTAGCGTTCGTGGGCGATGTCGGGCTGGATCATCGCCGCGCCGCGCTCGAGCTTCATCTCCTCGGCTTGGGCTTGGGAGACGTTGAAGGCCAGGGCGAGGTCGTTGGTCAGGTGGAAGCCGCCCACGCCCAGGGTGACGGCTGCGGCTACCACGCCATTGCAGAAGGCGATGACATCGACCGTGCCGGCCCCGAAGTCAATGACAATCGTGCCGCTCTCGCGGGCCTTGCGGTCAAGCACGGCCATTGCGGCGGCCAAGGCTGAGAAGGTGAGGTCCGCCACGCGCATCCCGGCGCGCTGGACGGCGGCATAGACGGCCTCGACGGCGGCGCTGGGCGCGGTCAGCTCCAGTACATTGGCCACCAAGTCCGTGCCGCTCATCCCGATGGGGTTGTTGACCGGCTGGCCATTGACCTCGTAGCGCTGCTGGAAGCGCTGGAGGACGCGCTCGGCGGCATCGGGCGACTCGAGCGAGCCGGCGTTCTGCTCGGCATCCTCCACGTCGGCGCGCTCGATGGGGTGGCCGGCCAGGAGGGATTTGCGCCCGGTGCGCGCGATGTCCTTGATGGCACCGGCCGAGAAGCTGACGCTCACATCGTAGAGCTCGATATGGTAGCGCTCCTTCATCTCGCGCCCGAGGTTGCGAATGCTCTTGCTCACCTCATCCAGGTCGCGAATGACACCCTTCTTCACGCCGGTGGTCTGCGCCTCCAGGCAGGCTTCCACCGCCAGATTGCCATCGGCATACTCTCCTGCCACAAGGCGCGTGGTCTGCGTTCCGATGTCCAGGGCTCCAAGGTAGGTCTTCATCGGCAATTCCTTTAATCCGAGACGGCGATACGGCCTTCGGCCATCGCGTTGAAGTGGCGTTTGCCACTGAGGAGCGGGTCGCGCAAGAGCTTGGCCAGCTGCTCTAGGCGCTTGAGCATCCCATCCGAGAAGCCGGTCTCGTCGCTCATCCCATCC
>JBJFFT010000096.1:0-1833 GCA_051891975.1 Candidatus Spyradenecus sp.
ACAATCCGCAACGACCGCGAGTCGTCCCCACCGCTCCAGTCCGAACGGAAGTTGCCACTACCCGAGATGGAGCCCAAGGTCGTTTCCGGAGCGGCACTCCCGTTCAGCGTGATAATCAGACCCGCCGTCAAGTCGTTCCGGACCGACAATGTCTTCGAGGGCTGCCTACTGGCCTCACTCGGCAATGTGCGCCACTTGGCCGTCGAGTTCGTGCAGTAATACCAAATCGTCCCGGAACCCTTAACGCGACTGTAATCCGTCGTCTCGTGATCTTGCAAATCGCTCAAGTTCACCAGCTTCAGCGTGCCGCCATCCTCCACCTGCACGGTGCCGCGCGGGCCCAACTTGCTAATCGTCTCGACAATCACCGTGGCCCCCTCAGCGATCGTGGTGCCGCCGGTGTAGGTATTATCGCCCGTGAGAGTGACGGCGGCGGTCGAGCCAGTTTGCGTCACCTTGAGGGCGAGGGTGCCGGTGCCATCCGCAGCGTCCGAGATGTTACCGGAAATGGTGAAAGCATTCATTCCCGTTCCGGTAATCTCCAGGGTTCCCTTACCTGTGATCGCGCCTTGCAGGTTGGAGGCGTTGCCGTTGCGAGACCCTTGAATGATAGCCGGATTATCATTCGTCGCATTAATGGTAATCGCGGCCCGGATGGGGCGCGTAGCATTCCCATTGCCGTTACGCAGGTCGAAGATGGCCCCGCCCTTCAGGCAGAGGGTCGACGCCGTCGAAGTCAGCGAGGTGGTCGACCTTGTTAGGAAGGTGGCACCGGCTTCCACGGTGACGTGGAACTCGCTTGCCGTCTGGATTTCGCCGGTGTCCAAGATGCCCTCTGCCACGACCACTTGCGCCAGATACGCCGTGGTCGCATTCTTGAAGGTCATGTCAGCCGAGCCACGCTTGGTGAAGGTGCCCAATCCAGTCAACGCCGGCAGCGCCACCTTCGAGGTGACGGTGTAGTCCAGCGCGGTCCCTTCGCCCAAGTCAATCGCCGTGACATTCGCCAGGGGCAGGGTTGCCGTTTCGGCTGTCAGGTTGGCCCCTGCGAGGAGAATGCTGCCATTGACCGTCAGTGCCCCGCCCGAGAGGGTCAGCGTGTGGGCGGCATCGGTACCCGAGACACGCAGCCGCGCAACCGTCGCGCCGCCCTCCGGGAGCTTCAGGGAGAGCGCAGTCGTCAGCGGGATGGAAACATAGGCGCTCTCGCCCGGCACGGCGTTGCCCTGCCAGTTCGTTGCGGTAGACCACGCGGAGTCCCCAGCCGTGCCAGTCCAGACAACCTCACTGGCGAGCACATTGTTCCCTTCGCCCGTGGCGGCAATCTCCTGCCCACTCGGCGTCACGAACTTGACCGTGCCGGCGGTGACTGTGACCGTCGAGGCCGTGTAGCCGCTCTCGAGCTCCGCCTCGGTGACGGGGATCTTGAGCGTGGCGTTACTCTGCACCGCAATCGGCGTTGTGGTCTTCTCGGGAAGCGTCAGCGTGGTATTCGCGCCCGTGAGCACCACCGAGCCCGCGCCCGTAATGCTCGCCGTATGCGCCACCGCGCTCGACCCCGAGCTAAGGGTCAGGGTCTTGGTCGCCTGCACCTCAATCGGCCCACTGGAGGCCCCGGCCAAGGTAAAGTTCCCCAGCAAGACCAACTTGCCCAGGCCCGTCTTGGCCACAAACCCCACATCGGCATTATCGGTAGCCGGGCCTGTGCTCCGCGTACCGGAGAAGTTCACGGTCACGCCCTCGGCGACATTCAGCGTGTAGACGCGCGAGGCATTATTGGGGTTGCGCACGCGAAGGGAGGAGGAGAAGATAATGTCCCCGCCCTTCTCATCC
>JBJFFT010000097.1:0-6790 GCA_051891975.1 Candidatus Spyradenecus sp.
GCCGATCTTCGAGACCAATTCGCCCTCCACATCGCTCTGGAAGGCATCCAGCTCCGCCCCCAGACGGCGAGCCGTCTCGCGCGCCAGCGCCTCGGCATCGGCCAGGGTAAAGCGTCCGTAAATCTCCGGCTCGCGCGTGCCGAGCAAGCGCAGGTTCGGACCATTGAGCAGCAAGAGTCTCATCACAATTCCTTTCGTCAGAGGAAGAAGCGGTCAAGCCAGTAAGGGAGGATCTGCGCCGGGGCGATGTTGCGCTCCAGTTGGATGGAGAGCTGTTCGAGCATCGTCAGGTTCTCGAGCAGTTTGGCCAGGGGATAGACCTTGGCCCGGGCGGCGAGCACCTCGGCGTAGGAGGGGAAGGAGAGCCTTGGCGGCTCGGGCGAACCGGCGGAGGCGGCCAGGCGGACCAAGTCGCCCATCCACTGTTCGAGCGTCAAGAGCAGGTCCGAGCGCCAAGCCTTGGCCCGCGCACCGACCAGCGCGTCGAGGACCTCCTTATCCTCGAGCACGGCGCTATTCTCTTTCGCCTCTTCGCGCACCTGCTTCTCGGCGGTCTTGTTCATCTCGTCGAGGATGGCGCAAAGCGCGTCGGCCCGCGCCGTATCTTGCAGGACGCTCTTGGAGGTAATCCCCGCGAGCAGCCCCAGCAACTGTCCGCGCCACGGGTCATCCAACCGCCGCCGCCCCTCCAGGTGCAACACCTGGCAGCGGGAGACAATCGTCGGCAGCAGGTCGGTCATCGCGTCGGCGAGCAGCAGGAAGAGAGTCTTCGGCGGCGGCTCCTCCAAGGTCTTGAGGAAGGCATTGGCCGCCTCGGCCTTCAGGCGGTCTGTCGAGACGATGACCGGCACCTTCCACCCGCCACAGAGGGCGGATTGCTGGGCCATCGGCAAAATCTGCTCGCGCATCATCTCCACGCTGATGATGCGGCTCTTCTTCTCGGGCTTGAACCAGGGCATATCCGGGTGGGCGTGCTCGCCAATGG
The DNA here is from genome assembly GCA_051891975.1 of Candidatus Spyradenecus sp. GTDB lineage: Bacteria > Verrucomicrobiota > Kiritimatiellia > RFP12 > DVOR01 > Spyradenecus. The sequence goes on from JBJFFT010000097.1 coordinate 986, forward strand.
TCGGCTCATCGCCAATCAACTGCCGCCCAATCCACTCGGCCAACTCGCTCCCCACCGTCCGCACCGGCCCCACAATCAGATAGGCCTGCGCCGGGCGACCGGTGGCGAAAGCGTGCAAGAGTCCTGTGCGAACCGCGTCCATCCGCCCCTCACCGCTCCGTGGCGCAGAGCCGCAGAGCATCGAAGGCCAGCCCAGCGGCGTAGACGAAGACCGCAGTCATCGTCAGGCACCCAACCAAGAGGCGCACATCCAGCACGCCCCCGGCGCAGTCGTAGACCATTGCCTGGAAGGGGAACCACGGCCACTGCACCGCCGCCCCCGGCATCAAGAGCTGCCCCGCCCGGCACATCGCCGGCGGCACCACCGCGCACGCCAGCAGCGAGAGCAGGAAGGTGGAGGCCGAACTGCGCGAAAAGAGCGAGACGAGCGTCCCCAGCGCGCTCCAAAAGAGCGCCTGCACAGCCAACGCCCCACCGGCAAAGAGAAAGCCCAGCCACGTCCACGGCACCTGCGCCGTCTCCGGCAAGAGCCACCGCAAGAGCACCCAGCACGCCACGGAGAGTCCGCCCAGATAGACCATACACAGCCCCCAAGCCGCCCACACCTTCCCCCACACCCAGCCGCGCGAACGCACCGGGGTGGCGAACATCAGCCGCAACATCCCCCCCTCGCGATCCTGCGTAAAGCCGCGCGAAGCGGCCACCGCAGCCAAGAAGGGCAAGCCAATCGCCGCCGAGAGGCCCCAGAGCGCCGGCAGCGTCTCCATCGTCCCCTCCGCACGCTGCAAAAACCACACCAAGAGCGCCCCCGAGCCCGCCAACGCCAAGACGAGCGGCCCGAGCCCATGCACCGAGTGCGCCAGCTGGAAGAACTCCCGGCGGATGATAATCCCTAGAGCCATCACGCCTCCTGCGCTTGCTTGACCGGCGGCGGATTGAGCACCGCCATCGCCTCCTGGGCCGTCAAACGCCCGGGGAGCACCTTCCCCTGGCGCACCACGCAAAAGCCCGTGCAGCACGCCGAGAGCAACTGCGGGTCGTGCCCGCTAATGAGCACATGGCTCCGCGCGGAGACCTCCCGGATCATCCCGGAAAAGGCCGCACGCTGCCCCGCATCAATCCCCGCAAAGGGGTCGTCCAAAACCAAGACCGGCGGCACCGTCAGCAATGCCTCGGCCAGCGCCACGCGCCGCCGCAACCCCAGCGAGAGCCGCCCAATCCGCTCACGCCGCAGGGCCACCAGGCCGCACCGCTCCAGCGCCTCGTTCACCCGCCGGCGAATTCGCAAAAAACGCTCCCCGCGAACCTTAGCCCGAAAGCGCAAATAGCGCACGACCGTGAGATCCTCATAGACGGGCGCGAGCTCGGTCAAATAGCCCACGCGCCGCCGATAAGCCAGCCCGGCATCCGTCCGAAAGCGCCGCGTGCGCCCGGCTAAATCGGTCAGCGACAGGCGCACTTCGCCCGACTGCGGCACCATCGCCGCCGCCGCCAGCCCCAAGAGGGTCGACTTCCCGGCGCCATTGCCTCCCACCACGCCCAACACCTCGCCGGGCGCGACCTTGAGGTTCGCCCCGACGATGCCGCGTCCGGGCGCATATTGGAAGGAGGCTTCCAGGAACTCGAGCATCGTGGCCGGACCTTTACCGCAAGAGGACGTAGCCGTGCGCCTCCAGGGCACCGTGGATCTGCCCTATTTGCTCGAAGTTGCGCGTCTCGAGCTGCAAATTGAGCACGCAGGAAGCGAGCGCCGTATCGACCCCCGAGGGACCGTAGCTCACGCCAACCACATTCCCGCCGCACTGCGAGACAATCTCCGAGACCTTCGCCAGCTGCCCGGGCTTGTCCGGCAACGTCAAGCGGATCTCCGCCCGCCGCCCGCTCGCCAGCAAGCCGCGATAGATCACGCGGCTGAGGATATTCACATCAATATTGCCGCCCGAGAGCAGACAGCAGACCTTCTTCCCCTTCAGTTCGGGCACCTTGTCGTAGATCATCGCGGCCACCGAGACCGCGCCCGCCCCTTCGCAGACCAGCTTACGCTGCTCAATCAAGAAGAGGATGGCCGCGGCGATCTCGTCCTCCGAAACCGTCACGATGCCATCAACGTATTGCTGAACCGTTTCGAAGGTCAGGTCTCCGGGATGCTTGACCGCGATACCGTCGGCGAAGGTGTTGGCCGTCAGCAGCGTCAGTTTGTCCTGCGCCTCGATCGAGCGCTTCATACTCGCCGCTTCCGCCGCCTGCACGCCATAGACCTTGCACGAGGGCTTGAGGTGCTTGATGGCGTAGGCCACGCCGGAAATCAGCCCGCCGCCGCCAATCGGCACGAAGACCGCGTCCACCTCCGGCAGTTGCTCCAAGATCTCCAGCCCAACCGTTCCCTGCCCGGCAATCACATCCGGGTCATCGAAGGGGTGGACGAAGGTCATCCCCGTCTCCTTGCAGAGGCGCTGGGCGTAGGCGCTTGCGTCATCGTAGGAGCCTGGAATCAAGCGCACCTCCGCGCCATAGCTCTTGGTCGCCTCAATCTTTGCAATCGGCGCGATATCCGGCATACAAATGATGGCCTTAGCCCCGCGCTTCTGCGCGCCCAGCGCCACCCCCTGCGCGTGGTTCCCCGCGCTGCAAGCAATCACCCCGCGCGCCAATTCCGCTTCGGTCAAGCGAGAAATCTTGTAGTAAGCCCCGCGCACCTTGAACGAACCGGTCACCTGCAAGTTCTCGGTCTTCAACCACACATCGGCCTGGGCCGACAACTTGGGGGCAAAAATCATATCCGTCTTACGCGCAACCTCGTGCAACACCTCGGCCGCGTGGCGGATATTCTCAATCGAAAGCTTTGACATACTCGTGCACTTTCCTTTTGACTGCGCGCAGTATATCACAAATCCCAACCGTGCACACGCGCCTGCACGCATTTCTTCGCCGAAGAAGACAGGAAGGGCCCCCGGTTTCCCGGAAGCCCTTGTCGCAATCCAAGCGCTGGCGCTGCAAATTAGAGCGCGGCAGCGGCCTTGGCAACGAGCGCCTTGAAGCCTTCGAAGTCCGCAATCGCGATCTCCGAGAGCATCTTGCGGTTCACCGAGATGCCGGCCTTCGTCAACCCCTCGATGAAACGAGAGTAGTTGGGGACCTTCGCATCGGCGATAGAACGCACGGCGGCGTTGATACGGGCAATCCAAAGCTGACGGAAGTCGCGCTTGCGCAGCTTGCGATGCCAAGTGGCAAGGCGCTGGGCGCGATCGACAGCCTCGGTGGCCAAGCGGAACTGCTTGCTGCGAGCGCCATAAAACCCGCGGGCGAGTTTCAGGCGGCGGCGGCGACGTTCACGGGAAGCAACAGCATTAGTAGCGCGCATAGTTCATTTCCTCCTAGGTTAGGCCTGCAGCATCCGGGCAACCATCTTCTGATTGCCTTCGTAAACAACAGCGGAACCACGGAGATTACGCTTGCGGCCGCGGGACTTGTACCCGTTGAGGTGGCGCTTGCCACCCTGCGTACGCATAGCCTTACCCGTGGCCGACATTTTGAACTTCTTGGTCGCAGACCGTTTGGTCTTGATCTTAGGCATGATGTGAATCCTTTACCTTTGTTCGTTCGCTCTGCGTCGGCGGCAGTCAGCCGGAAAGCCGTCTTCAGCAGAATTGACCGCATACTTTATCAAACCCCGCCCGCAGATACAAGCACTTTTTGCGTCACGGCTAGTGAGGTGCGGACGTGCGCGTGAGGTGGACCTACGGGCCGTGAGGTGCGCCTTCGGCGCGTGAGGGGCTCGCTTCGCTCGCGAGAGGTGTACCTCCGGCGCGTTGTGAGGGTAAGCGTTGTGCATCGGCCTGCTCCGCCAGGCCGACCTCGCCTCTACCATAACAGTCATCGCGCACGCTCACGCGCGTATGCGCGCGCGATAGGCCCTACCTCGCCTCGACCTAGGGCCTACCTCGCCTCGACCTAGGCCCTCTCTCGAGTCGACATAGGCCCTCCCTTTTAGGGCAGGGTGGGGGGTGTCTTTGCGGAGCGCCCTTAAGCGTTTTGCATTGGCCTGCTCCGCTAGGCCGCTTTGCCCCAGGGCGAGAAACCTGTCACGGCGACCTCAAAAAACGTTCGCCCGGGAGGTCATCGGCACAGCAGCGCGGATTGTGATACAATGGCGGGCGTTTGATGGCAAGGATTGTGCAATGAAGCGACGAGTTGCAGTGGTTATGGGCGGAACGTCCCATGAGGCAGAGATTTCCCTGAAGTCTGGGGCGGCGGTTTCCGCGGCGCTCCGGGAGGCGGGGTATGACGTGGTCGAGGCGCGGCTGACGAAGGATAGCGCCGACGAGGTGCCGCGCGATGTCGAGGCGGTCTTCATTGCGCTGCACGGCGGCTATGGCGAGGGGGGCGGCATTCAGGCGGCCTTGGACGCGCTCAAGTTGCCTTACACCGGCCCGGGCGCGCGCACAAGCGCGTTGTGTATGGATAAGGTGGCCACGAAGGAGGTCCTGGCGAAGGCGGGGCTTGCGGTGCCGAAGGGGTGCGTTTTGACGGCGGCGGAGGCGGAGAAGCCGTGCCCATTGCCGTTGCCGGCGGTGGTCAAGCCGCCGCGCGATGGGTCGAGCGTCGGCCTCTCGAAGGTGACTGAGCCCGGGCAGTGGGCCGAGGCGGTTCGCTTGGCCTGCGCGCAGGATGCGCAGGGGGAGGCGTTGGCGGAAGTTTACATTCCCGGGCGCGAGTGGGCGGTGGGGGTGGTCAATGGCCAGGCGCTGCCGGTCTTGGAGATCCAAGCGCCGAATGGGTGGTATGACTTCCACGCGAAGTATGCCGCCGGCGTCTCCAAGCACGTCTATCCGCCGGAGGATGCGCTGACGGAGAAGGTGCAGCGCTTGGCCGAGGCGGCGTATGCGGCCACGGCGTGCCGGGGGGCGGTGCGGATTGACTTCCGCGTCACGCCCGAGGGCGAAGCGTACATTCTGGAGATCAACACCGCGCCGGGGTGCACGGCCACGAGTCTGCTGCCCGATGCAGCGGCGCGGGCGGGGAAGCCCTTTGCGCAGTTGTGCGCGGAGTTGATCGAGGGGGCGCAGTGCGATTGAGGCTGGGACGGTATGGACGATAAGCTGGGACTGGGGACCGTGTTGCCGGCGTCGACCAAGGGCCGACGCAAGAAGGCTTCGCCGGCGCGCGAGCGTCTGGAGCGGATGCTGGCGGCGACGGTCCCCTTCCTGGGGCGTTATGGCTTCTACATCGGCCTGGTCTTCTGCCTGGGGTGGGGCTTTTTCTTCTTCAAGGAGCACTACTACCGGCAGAATGCGGCCTTCACGGTCCACCCGCGCGAGATTGTGGTGCACGGGAACTCGGTGCTCTCGCGGGAGTATCTGCTGGACCTCTTTGGGCTCACCAAGCCGGTCAACGGCTTTGCGTTGGTGAAGTCGGACATCGTTCGGCGGTTGCAGACGCAGATGCCGCTGATTAAGCAGGTGCAGATGACCTACGAGCCGGGCAAGGGCCTGGAGGTGTGGGTGGAAGAGCGCACGCCGATTGCGCGCCTGGCCAACGGTCAGTTGCCCCTGGCGGTGGACGAAGAGGGGATTTTCTTCACCTACCCCAACTCGCGCGAAGGCTATCCGGAGATTAGCGGCTTCGACCTGCCCGAGGAGATTGAGCCCGGGATGCGCTTGCAGGAGAACCTCAAGTGTATGCTCCACCTCATTGGTGCCACCGCCGAGCCGGCCTATCGGCTGCCTAGCCGTATCCGGCGCATCACCCTCCTGGGCTCGCACCCCGATGATGGGCTGCTCCTCTCGCTCTACGACGGGCGTAGAT
>JBJFFT010000098.1:0-6737 GCA_051891975.1 Candidatus Spyradenecus sp.
TCCTCCGACTTCTCTTTCTTACGACTGCGCAATTACATTGTAGACGGTTCACCACGCGCGAAAGGGGTTGCGTTGGCTGGGGTGGGTTTGATACTATTGGACCTTGGAAAGACGTATGGTTAGAAATCCCGCGAACAGGGTGGCAATGTGTTCTTTCCGGCCACGACTCGCGGTTAAGAAAGTGCAGACAATGCAGAACAGCCAAACCTTCTCTACGGAGATTGCAGGCCAGAAGTTCACGATTGAGACGGGACTGCTGGCGAAACAGGCCGCGGGTGCGGTCATTGTGTCGATGGGGAACACGTCGGTCTTTACGGCCGTGACGTGCACGGATAAGCCGCGCGAGGGAATCGACTTCTTCCCGTTGCAGTGCGAGTATCGCGAGAAGTATTACGCGGCCGGGCGCTTTCCCGGGGGCTTCTTCAAGCGCGAGGCGCGCCCCACGGAGAAGGAAATCCTCACCGCGCGTATGTGCGATCGGCCTATCCGCCCGCTCTTCCCCGATGGCTACTACAATGATGTGCAGGTCAACTCGATGCTCATCTCCTGCGATGGCGAGCACGAGGGCGATGTGTTGGCGGTGAATGCCGCTTCGGCCGCGCTGCACATCTCGGACGTTCCTTTTATGGGCCCGATCGGCTGCGTGCGCATTGGGCGCATCAAGGGCGAGTGGGTCATCAACCCCTCGCACGAGCAGCGCGCCGAGTCGGATCTCGACCTGCTCTATGCTGGCTTGCGTGGCAAGTTCCTGATGATGGAAGGCTCGGCTGCGGAGATCTCCGAGGCGGACTTCCTGGCCGCGATGAAGCGCGCCCACGAGGAGGTCGAGAAGATTATCGACCTGCAGATCGAGATGCGCCGCGCCCTGGGCAAGCCCGACAAGGAGATTGCCGATAAGCCCGAGGATCCCGAGAAGATGGGCTTCATCCGCTCGCTCGGCGGGGCCAAGCTGGCCGACGCGCTGGTCATCCCCGGCAAGCTTGAGCGCGAGGGCGCCGTCAAGGCCATCCGCGATGAGCTCCTCTCCGCCTGCCAGGAGAAGTATGGCAAGGATGAGGGTGGCCACTGGGTCATCGACGATGTCAAGTTTGTCCACCTCTTCGACGCGCTGGAGATCGAGACGGTGCGCGCGAACTTCCTCGAGCGCGGCAAGCGTATCGATGGGCGCGCTCAGCACGAGATCCGCCCGCTCGCCGCGCAGGTTGGCGTCCTGCCGCGCCTCCACGGCTCGGCGGTCTTCAACCGTGGCGAGACGCAGAACCTGGCCACCGTCACCCTCGGCACCTCCAAGGATGCTCAGGAGCTCGACTCGGTGACCGGCGGGGCGAAGTCCAAGAGCTTCATCCTCCACTACAACTTCCCGCCCTACTGCACGGGCGAAGTGGGCCGTCTGGGCTCCACCGGCCGCCGCGAGATTGGTCACGGCGCCCTGGCCGAGCGTTCGCTTGCCGAGGTGTTGCCGAAGGATTATCCCTACTCGGTGCGCGTGGTGAGCGAGATTATGGGCTCGAATGGTTCGTCGTCGATGGCCTCGATTTGCGGTGGCTGCTTGGCGCTGATGGATGCGGGCGTGCCGCTGCGCGCGCCGGTCGCGGGCATCTCCGTGGGCCTCTTCACCACCCCGGACCTCTCCAAGAAGGTGCTCGTCACCGATATTCTGGGTGCCGAGGACCACTGCGGCGATATGGACTTCAAGATCGGCGGCACCCGCAAGGGCATCACCGGCTTCCAGGTGGACCTCAAGATCCGCGGTCTGACTTGGGACCTGGTTGAGGGTGCCCTGGAGGCCGCGCGCGTGGGCCGCAACCACGTGCTCGACTATATGGCCACCGTCATCCCCGCGCCGCGTGCCGAGCTCTCGCCCTACGCGCCGCGCATCACCACCGTCACCATCCCCACCGACAAGATCGGCGAGCTCATCGGCCCCGGCGGCAAGAATATCCGCCGCATCACCGACAGCACCGGCGCGCAGATCGACATCGCCGAGGATGGCACCGTCTCCATCTTCGCGGTCAATGCCGAGGCGATGGAAGCGGCCAAGCGCGAGGTCGAGGCCATCTCCGCCGAAGCGGAAGAGGGCAAGATCTACGAAGGCACCGTCACCGGCATCAAGGAGTTCGGCTGCTTCGTCGAAATCCTTCCGGGCAAGGATGGCCTCTGCCACATCTCCGAGCTCTCTGACCGCCGCATTCCCTCGGTCGAGTCGGTCTGCAAGGTGGGCGACAAGATGACCGTCAAGTGCATCGGCATCGACGAGCGCGGCCGCGTCAAGCTCTCCCGCCGCGAAGCGATGCGCGACCTGGATAAGCAGCACAATAAGTAAGCTGCTGCTTCTCCTAACAACCAGCCGGGGCGCGATTGCGCCCCGGCTTTGTTTTATAGCCAAGCTGACAGCCGACAGCTGACAGCTGACAGCCGCTCACGCGACGGATCAATTCTGGGGCAAGGGGACGAGCCCCCACGGCTCAGACGGGCTTCCCACGTCGAGCGCCAGCGCTGTCGGCTGATGGCTGTCCGCTGTCGGCTTCATTAGGCTTGCCTAATGGCGGAGCGGTGTGCTACTTTGGAGCCGTTCTAAAACTTCATTGGAGATAAGGCTATGAAGGAACAGATGATGATGAGCCGGCGCAGTTGGTTGCGCTTGGCTGGTGCTGTGGGCGTGATGACGGTGTTGCCGGGCGGGTTGCGCGCGGCGGGCGCCTCGAAGTATTCGCTGGTCAATATCCGCGTGCCGATGGCCGAGGATAACCCTGCCGTGGCCTTCGACGCAGCCAAGTGCGTCCAGTGCGGCGCGTGTAAGAGCGTCTGCAAGCGAATGATTTCGGTGAATGGCTACTACGACCTGGCGAAGACCGGCGATGTGCCCATCTGCGTGCACTGCGGCCAGTGCACCACGGTCTGCGAGGGCGAAGCGTTGGTGAACAAGCCCGAGTGGCAGGCGGTGAAGGCCGCGAAGGCCGCCGGCAAGATTGTGATTGTCTCCACCTCGCCTTCGGTGCGCGTGGCGCTGGCCGAGGAGTTCGGGGCCAAGCCCGGGACCTTCTGCGAGGGCGAAGTGGTGGCCGCGCTGCGCGCGCTCGGGGCTGATTACGTGCTCGACACCAGCTTTGCCGCCGACCTGACGATTATGGAAGAGGCCGCTGAATTGGTCCGCCGCGTGACCACGAAGGACCGCCCGTTGCCGCAGTTTACCAGCTGCTGCCCGGCGTGGGTGAAGTTCTGCGAGACCTATTACCCCGAGATGCTGCCGAATGTCTCCTCGGCCAAGAGCCCGATTGGGATGCAGGGGCCGACGATTAAGACCTACTTCGCCCAGAAGATGGGGCTCGACCCGGCCAAGATCTTCAATGTGGCCCTCACGCCTTGCACCGCCAAGAAGTTCGAGATCCGCCGCCCCGAGATGAATGCCTCCGGCTTCCGCGATATGGATGCGGTCATCACCACGCGCGAGTTGGCCAATTGGATGCGCGCCGATGGCGTGGACTACGCCGCGCTCAAGCCTGCTGCCTACGACAAGTTGATGGGCGAAGCGAGTGGCGGCGGGATTATCTTCGGCAACACCGGTGGCGTGATGGAGGCCGCGCTGCGCACCGCCTACTGGATGGTCAACAAGAAGAACCCGCCGGCGGACCTCCTCACCTACGAGCCTGTGCGCGGGCTCACGGTCAAGGGCAAGAAGAAAGAGGTCGTCAAGCAGGCTAAGTTGGAGCTGGCGCCCGGGCTGGAGGTTACGTTGGTGGTCGTGCACGGGCTGGCAAACGTCCGCAAGGTTATCGAGCAGGTGAAGAGCGGCGAGCTGAAGGCCACCTTCATCGAGGTGATGGCTTGCGAAGGCGGGTGCATCGGCGGCGGCGGGCAGCCTCGCGCCAAGTCTGCGCCCTATCTGAGCAAGAAAACGCGCCAGGCGCGTATCGACGCGCTCTACACCGACGATGCCAAGGGCACGCTCCGCTTCTGCCACGAAAACCCCGAGATTGTGGCCCTCTACAAGGACTTCTATGGCCAGCCGCTCAGCGAGAAGGCCGAGAAGTTCCTCCACACCACCTACACTTCGCGCGCCGCCGACCTCGGCTAAGGCCCACTTTTACTCCAGAAAGGAATCACAACTATGATGAACCGTCGTTCCCTGCTCAAGTTCGGGACGCTCGCGTCCGTCGGCATCGCCACCTCTGCGTTGGCCACCGACATCCCCACCACCACCACCACCGAGGACAAGACCCCCATCAACAAGGGCCGCTCGGTCAAGGGCACCGAGACCGAGAAGTGCCTCATCAAGGCCTTCGCCGGTGAGTCTCAGGCCCGTATGCGCTACACCATCTTCGCCCAGAAGGCCGAAGAGGAGGGCTACTTCCAGATCCGCGACATCTTCATCGAGACCGCCGAGCAGGAGAAGGCCCACGCCACGCGCCTCTTCTCTTGCCTCGACAGCGGCGATGGCCTCACCCTCGGGGACGCTGCCTATCCCGCCGGCAAGATTGGCTCGACCAAGGAGAACCTCCTTGCGGCCGCCGCCGGTGAGCGTCACGAGCACGAGGAGATGTACCCCGAGTTCGCCAAGATCGCCGACAAGGAGGGCTTCAAGGAGATTGCCGCCCTCTTCCGGATGATTGGCAAGGCCGAGGTCAACCACGACAAGCGCTATCAGGCCTTCGTGGCCAAGCTCGACGAGGGCTTCTTCACCTCCGATGACGAAGAGACCGTCTGGGAGTGCATCGCCTGCGGCTACACCGCCGTCGGCCCCGACGCGCCCAAGTTCTGCCCCGTCTGCGGCAAGCCGATCGCCTACTTCCGCAAGGCCATCGACTACACCGAGGACTGAGCGTAGGCGTTTGCCTATACACGAGAGGGCCGGCGCGGTGAACCGCGCCGGCCCTCTCGTTTAGGGGGAATGGGCCCTGTTTATGGGCGCGTGTGCCCGGCCTTGGCGGCCTGGAGGATGGTGGTAAACATCGCCTTGGCCCGCTCGGGGTGCTCCTTGACCACGTTACGCTGCTCGCCGGGGTCGGTGGCGAGGTTGTAGAGCTGGCCGTTGAGCGGATCGTTGCGCTCGGAGGGGCTGTTTCCGGCGCGCGGGGGGACGATGTACTTCCACTGTCCTTCGCGCAGGTTCAGCTGGTAGTCCTGGCAGATGAGGTTCTTGCGCGCGCTGGGGGCGGCGGGGTCCAGGAAGGTGGCGTGCTGGTCGAAGGAGTCGGGGAGGGCGGCTTCGGGCAAGGCCACGCCGCGCAGCGCGGCAAAGGTCGCCCCCAGATCCACCAACGAGAGCAGCGCGCCATTGTCGCACCCGGCCGGAATGACCCCGGGCCAGACCGCGATAAAGGGCAGACGGTGACCGCCTTCGTAGGGGGTGTACTTGTGGCCGCGCCAGTCGCCGGTGGGCTTGTGGCTGCCCAGGAGCTCCACGGCGCGGTCCTTGTAGCCGTCGTTGACCATCGGGCCGTTATCGGAGGTGATCACGACGAGCGTCTCCTCCTCCAGCCCCAACGCGCGGAGCTTCTCGATGAGGCGGCGGACGCTGTCATCGAACTGCACGGTGGCGTCCCCGCGCGGCCCAAAGGGGGTCTTGCCGACAAAGCGCGGGTGCGGCACGCGCGGCACGTGGATGTCGTTGGTGGCGAAGTAGAGGAAGAAGGGCTTCTCCTTGTTCTGCTCGATGAAGGCCGTCGCCTTCTCCACAAAGACGTCCGCCATCTCCTCATCCACCCAACGCGCCTTCTGCCCGCCCTTCATATAGCCAATGCGCCCAATGCCATTGACCACCGCCTGATTGTGACCGTGGTCCCAATCCATCTTGAGCGAGGCGCGGTCGCGCTTGCCGTCAGGTTCGCCCGGGTAGTTGTGCTGATAGTTCACCTCGATCGGGTCCTCGGGGTCCAGCCCCACCACCAACCCATTCTCCACATAGACGCACGGGGTGCGGTCCGCCGTCGCCGCCATCAGGAAGGTGTAGTCGAAGCCCACATCATTCGCCGAGGGCACAATCGGCTTGTTCCAATCGGTCTTCCCCGGCCCCGGCCCCATCCCCAGATGCCACTTACCCACCGCGCCAGTCACCATCCCCGAAGCGCGCATCAACTGCGGCAGGGTCGTCCGCTCCCGATCAATCAAGAGCGCCGAATCCCCCGGCGCAATCCCCGTTCCCGGCTTGCGCCAGGCATACTGCCCGGTGAGGATGGCATAGCGCGTGGGCGTACAGGTCGAAGCCGGCGAATGGGCATCCGTAAAACGCATCCCCTGCTTCACGTAGCTATCCAAGAAGGGGGTCAACCCCGGCGTTGCCCCATAACAGCTCACATCCCCCCAACCCAAGTCATCGGCCAAAATCAGCACGATATTCCGCGGCCGCTTGCTCCCGGCCTCCGCCGCACGCACCGCCCCCGGCAACGCGCACGCCGCCACGCCCAATCCCAAACTCCGCAAAAACGCTCTCCGTGTCATCTCAAGCTCCTTTCGTTAGCAGTTGCCCGTAGTATAGCAGAAAGGCAATTAGGCGTCTGGGGTGGCCAGTTGGCGGGCAAAGCTATTGAGGGCAAGGCACTGGGCGCGGGTAATGGGGCGCTTCTCGGGGTGGTAGGGCCAGGGCGAGAGCATCAGGAGCCTGCCCGCTGCACAGGCTTCGAAGTAGGCTTGCGGAGGCTTGTAGAGGGGTGGGAAGCCGTTCTCGAGGAGGACGACCAGGGGCAGTTGGGCCGCTAGCGCGGCGCGGGCAATCTGCTTTTCGCCCGGGCTAATGCACG
>JBJFFT010000099.1:0-1789 GCA_051891975.1 Candidatus Spyradenecus sp.
AGCGCCTTGCCATTGCCTTCCTTTCCGTGATTCGGCGGCAGTATACCACAAGTACGCCGCTGGCATGCGAAGGTTGCCCGGCGGAGCGGGCAACGGCACCACGCTTAGGTGCACTCTGGCTTCTGTAAGCGTGGTGCTGTGGCCTGCTCCGCCAGGCCACCCGGTGCGCGTGCCAGACAGCCGAAGCGCCCTGCGGGCACTTCGGCTGTCTGGCACGCGCACCGCGCTCCCGAGGGATGTGGGGGCGAGCAAGTCCGAGCGAAGCGAAGGAGCTATGTCATCGCCCCCGCCGCGCTAGCGGTAGAGGCTTTGGCGGAGGGAGGCGAGGAGGGCTTTGAGGTCAAGGGCGGAGGGGAGGCCGAGGGCTTGAAGGGCGGCGGGGAGCGAGCCGTAGCGCTGCTTGAGGGTGCCGGCGAGGGCCTGATTGGTGAGGGTGGCCTCTCCTTCGCGGAGGTAGAGACCAAGGAGCTGCTCGACCAACTGCGCGCGCTCGGCGGGGAGTGCCGGCAAGGCGGCGCGGCAGGCCGTGACGCGCTCCTGGCGCGTGCGCGGCGCGCGGCCATAGCCCCAGGCGAGCAGGAGGTCGAGCGTGTCGCACTCGGTCAGCGCCCGGAGCCGCTGCAAGTGCGAGAGGAGCTTAGGCTTGACCCCGGCGGCCGCGAGCGCCTCGCGCAACGCCTGCTGCGTCTCTTCGCCAACCCACTGGGCGGTCAACGCCTCGGCCGAGGCCACGCTCCGGATCCGCTCGCCGAGGATCTCCTCCACCTCGGCCAGAGAGCGGGCCACGCCCTCAAAGTAGAGACTGGCCTGGCAATCCACCTCGCGCCCGTGGCGCTTGCCCAGGCGGATCTCCGAGCCCTCCTCTCCGGGGAAGTCCGGGGGCAGGCAAATGCACGGCTTGCAGCCACACCTCGGGCAGATATCACCCTCCGGCTTCGTCCCCTCCCGCGGCGGGCAAACGCACGGGGCCTGACCGCACTTCGGGCAGAGTTCGAGCGCGCCGCCGTCCCACTCGGGGTTAAAGAGCCGCCCGGTGTTGGACTGGGGGAAGAAGTCGTAGATGGTAAAGAAGTCCTTACCCTCGCACAACCGCGTTCCCCGGCCGATGATCTGCTTGAAGGTGACCTCCGACTCCACCTCCCGCATCAACACCACCGCGCGCACGTTGCACGCATCCACCCCGGTGGTCAACTTCTCGGAGGTCGTCAGGATCACCGGCAGACGGCTCTCGTTGCGGCAAAAGGTCTTGAGCGCCTCGTCGCCCGCCGCGCCCTCATCGGCCGTCACGCGCAGGCAGTAATCCGGCTTCAGACACCCCGCCGCCTCGGCCACGGCGCGCGCGAGCGTGCCCTGCTCCACGCGCCAGACAAGCGTCTCGCGAATGCGCCGGGCGACACTTGCCGCGTGGGCCTGATTCTCGCAGAAGACAATCGCCTTCTCATCGAGCGGCAGCACATCGAGCAAGGCCTCGACGAAGCGCTGCTCGCGCTCGGCGATGGTAAGGCGGTGGCGGTAGAGCTCGCGATTGGTGTAGGTGCGCTCGCGCTCCACGGCCGCCGCGTTGGAGAGCTCGTCGCCCTCCTGGAAGTGATAGCGCTCCAAAGGCGAGATCATCTGCTTGACGCAGTAGGGCGCCAGGTAGCCATCCTCTATCCCCTGCTTGAGCGAGTAGCTATAGACCGGCAGCCCGAAGTAGTCGTAGGTATCTCGGTTCGCGTTGCACACCGGCGTGGCCGTGAGCCCCAGCTTCACCGCGCCGGTGAAGTAATCCAAAATCCCCCGCCACTGA
>JBJFFT010000100.1:0-6646 GCA_051891975.1 Candidatus Spyradenecus sp.
TGCGAACGCAATCCAGGCCTGGCGCCCATCACCGCGCGCTTCTACCTAGAAGCCGTCTTCGCGGAGTTGGCCGAGTGCCTGCGCGAGGGACGCTTCGTCACCTTCGAGGGCCTCGCGCACTTTGGGGTCTCCATTAAGGGAACGCTCGCCGAGGGCGATCGGCAGCTCAACGCCACCCACGCGCTTCGACCGTGGGCGCGCTTTCTGCCGCCCTTCGCCAACGCGGTCAACGAGGGCGCCTACCTCTCGCCCATCGGCCAACTGCCGGTCGCTGTCGCCTTCAAGCGCGTGCGTGTGCAGGGGCGGATGGTGATCGCCGAGGGGAAGTTCCGCTCGCCCGAGGAGGTCGACTTCGCCCTGCTGCCGGAAGACGGCTCGGCGGCCATCCCCTGCGAACTGCTCGATGCTGACACCTCCGCCACGCGCCACGAGTGCACGCGCCTCTACCTCCGCGCGAGCGTCGAACCGCCCGCCGGAGCCACCCTCCTCGCCCGTTGGTTCGACACCTCCGCCACCGCCCACGAGGCCGAGGCCCCCATCACCCCCACGCCCTAACCGCGCCCCGCGCTGAGGCCTCGATTTCCCCACCCGCGAGGCCACCAGCCTCCCCATTTGCACTCCGGTTGCCGCCAGCGTTGGCAGACATTGGAGCGCGGTACGGAGGCTTTGGCGCTGCGGCGAGCACGGCAGAGCAAGGATGTGGTATAGTGTGGGTGTCGCAGAGCGAGCAGGTTTGCTTTAAGGTAAGGAAAGGATGGACATGGCGCGCGAAAACTGGACCTCTTCGGTTGGTTTCATTTTGGCCTCAGCGGGATCGGCGATTGGCTTGGGGAACATTTGGAAGTTTCCTTACGTGGCCGGAGAGAATGGCGGGGGCTCGTTTGTGCTGGTGTATGTGCTGTGCGTGGCGTTGATTGGGCTGCCGGTGATGTGCGCGGAGATGGTGATTGGGCGCCACACGCGGCGCAATGTCATCAACGCGATGGGGAAGATTGAACTCATCGCGCGCGACCGGCGGACGCGCTGGGTGCTCTGCGCGCTGGCCGGCGCGCTAACCGCGCTCTTCGTGGCGCAGGGGGCGTGGGCGTTGGTGGCGGCGGGGCTTTTTGCGATGTGGGCCTTTTGGCGGAAGGGCTTTGCCGCGCTTGGCTGGGTGTGCACCGGCGTGGCGCTGGCGATCCTCTCCTACTACGCGGTGGTGGGCGGCTGGATTGTCGACTACATCTGGCGGGCTATCTCGGGGACGCTCTGCCTGACTGGGGAGACGACCGCCCAGGCGGCAGCCGACTCCGGGGCGATCTTCGGTGCCTACATCACCAATCCCTGGCGCGTGCTGGTGGGCTTTGTCATCTTTATGGGGCTGACCGGCGCGGTCATCCTAGGGGGCATCCAATCGGGCATCGAGCGGGTGAGCAAGGTGCTGATGCCGGCGCTGTTGGTGTTGCTGCTGGTGGTCATCGTGCGCAGCGTGACGTTGCCCGGAGCGATGGCCGGGGTCTCCTTCCTCCTCAAGCCGACGGCGGCAGGCTTCTCGCCGCGCGTGCTCTTGATGGCGCTGGGGCAGGCCTTCTTCTCGCTCTCGCTGGGAATGGCGATTACGGTCACCTACGGCTCCTATTTGCACCGCGACCACAACGTCCTGCGCGCGGCCGGCTGGGTGGCGCTGCTCGACACCTTGGCGGCCCTGCTCGGGGGGCTGGCCATCTTCCCGGCGGTCTTCGCCGCAGGGCTGAGCCCCTCGGCCGGGCCCGGCCTCATCTTCGGGGCGCTGCCGGCCACCTTTAGCGCAATGCCCCTGGGCAACTTTTGGGCGGCGTGCTTCTTCTTTATGCTGCTGATTGCGGCGGTGACAAGCTCGGCCTCGCTCTTGGAGTGCGGGGCGACGGTCTTCATCGAGCGGCTGCGGCGGGGCCACCGGCGCGGGTCGCGGCGCACGGCGGTGGCGATTGGCTTCGCCTTCTGCACAGTGCTGGGGCTGTTGACGGTCTTCTCGACGGCCGATTGGTCGCGCCTGCCGGGGTTGGAGAAGGCGGTGCGCGCGGGACTGGGCAGTCTGGCGCAGGGCAGTTGGTTCGACACGCTCGACAACTTTGCCTCGAACTGGGTGCTTCCCTTCACCGCGCTAGGCATCGCCCTCTTGGTCGGCTGGGCCTGGACGCCGCGCCGGGCCGCACCTGAGTTGCTCGCTTCGGGCGAAGAGCCCAAGCTGCCGCGCTGGTTCCTGTCCCTTGGTCACTACGCGCTGGCCGATTGGGCACAGGGCCGCAAGGGCTTCCCGATGTTCCTCCTAGCGGCCTGGGGGGTGCTCATCCGCTGGGTGGCGCCGATTGCCATCCTGCTCGTTTTCCTCAACTCCACCGGCGTGCTCTCGCTCTCGTAAAAGGGAGGTGGTTATGGACCGTGCGTGCTGCTGCTTTGCTCTCTGCCTGTTGATGGCCCCGGCGCTCTTCGCGCACCTGGAGCCCAAGGAGGCCTATCAGCCCATCATCGATGCCAAGCCCTTCGGCGAAATCGCCCAAGAGGCGACGACCGACCTGGTCACCCTGGCCGAGGAGCAGAAGCAGAAGGAGGCCATCGCCCAGAAGTTCCGGATGTGCGGCATCACCGATATGCCCGACGGCACGCGCAAGATCGCCTTCCTCGACGAGACCGACAGTGCGGCAGTCTCCTACCTCCTGGCCATCGGCGAAACGCAGAATGGCTTCACGCTCGTCTCGGCGGACTACGACCGCGAATACGCCACCCTCACCAAGGATAACATCACCTTCACACTCGGCCTGGGCAAGGGGCTCATCGATAAACCGCCCGAGGAGCTTACCCCGCAGCCGGCGATCCAGCTCATCGAGGCGCGCACGCACGCCGTGCCGCCCCCCGCGCCGGTCGCCAAGGATGGTAAGCGCCTCTCCTTCCGTCAGCGGCTCCTGCAACGGCAGGCGCAGAAGGCCGAGGCCGAAGCGAGCCAACGCCAAGCGATGGCCGAGAACGTGGCCGAAAAGGCCGGCGAAGCGCTCAAGGTCAAGCTCGCTCGGCGCGTGCAGATTGAGCGTATCAAGCAGGGGCTCGCCCCCACCGAGCCTATCACCCTGACCCCCGAAGAGGATGCCGAGCTTGAGGCCGCCGGCGCCTTTGCCGAGCGCGCCCCGGTTGCCGACGAAGCGCCCGGCGAGGCGTCGCAGCCGCTGCTCCAAGGCCTCCAACAGCCCGAAGAGAACGAATGAGCAAGCCCTACCCCCAGCCAACCGAGGAAGCCATTGCCGCCGAAGTCGCCCGCCTCCAGCCGCGCTACGAGGCCTTTATGCAAGCCAACGGCGAAGCGCCCGACCCCGCACAGTTGCGCGACTGGGCCGCCGAGAACCTGCGCGAGCAGATTATCCTGGAAAGTGAGGCCAAGGCCGCTGGCAAGACGGTTGACGCACTGATGAAGGCCATCGTGGCCGAGGTGCCGGCCGTGACCGTGGAGGAGGCGCGCGCTTACTTCAAGGCCCACCCGGCCGAGTTCGTCGCCCCCGAGCGCGTCCGCGCCCGCCACATCGTCCTGCACCGGCAAGAGCACGAACCGGCCGAGGCGATGGCCACGCTCTTGAACCTGCGCGCCAAGCTCCTGGCTAAGGAGCTGACCTGGGCCGAAGCCGCCGCGCAGGTCTCGGCGTGCGCGCAGGATGACCTGGGCGCCTTCCCGCGCGGCGCGATGGTCGAGGCCTTCGAGCAGGCCGCCTTCGCCGCCGAAGAGGAGACCATCACCGATGTGGTGGAGACGGAGTTCGGCTGGCACCTCATCTATGTAATTGCCCACCTGCCCGAGGAGCCGATGCTCTTTGAGGAAGTGAAGGAGCGCCTGATGGCCTCGTTGCGCGAAGCGCGCGAGCGAGAGGCCCTGGAACGCTTCGTCGATGACCGCAAAGCCCGCTTTAAGTAATTGGAGGATGAGCCTATGAAACGATCCACCCTTGCCCTGATTGCCACCCTGGCCACCGGCGCACTTGTTGCCGCCCCGGAGCTAAACCTCGCCGGCAACTGGTCGGTTCGCCTGGACGATGGCACCGAGCACACCGTCACGCTGCCCGGAACCCTGAGCGATGCCCAGCTCGGCCCCGCCGCCACCGAGGCGGTCTATGGCGCGCTCACGCCCCGCCACCAATACGTGGGCGAGGCGGTCTACACCAAGACCTTTACCGTCACCCCCGCAATGTCCGGCGATTACGAACTCTTCCTCGAGCGCGTGATGTGGAAGAGCACCCTCTCGCTCGACGGTCAGCCGATGGGCAGCTGCGATTCGCTCGCCACGCCACACGTCTACACCCTCTCCGCCACCGCCCTCACCCCCGGCGAGCACACCCTCACCCTGGCCATCGACAACCGCCGCATCTACCCCATCGGCGAGAAGAGCCACAGCTATGGCGACTCGATGCAAACGCGCTGGAATGGCGTCATCGGGCAGGTGGTGCTGCGCCCGGTGAACCCGTTGCGCCAGGCGCGCGTCTTTGCCCCGTATGGCCAAGTGGCCACCGTGGAGCTGCCCGAGGGCGTGAACGCGTCCGAGGTCAAGGCCTCGGTGCAGGGTGTCGCCAACGCGCGCGTCTCGGCCGAGGGGCGGCAGCTGCGTATCACCCTGCCTAACGCCAAGCCGTGGAGCGAGTTCTCCCCCACGCTCTACACCCTCAAACTCTCCTGGCGCGGCCTAACGCACACCCTGCGCTTCGGCTTGCGCACCTTTGAGCGGCGCGGCAACCGCGTCTACCTCAACGGTCACCCCTTCTTCGTCCGCGGCAACACCGAGAACTGCCACTTCCCGCTCACCGGCTACCCCGCGATGGATAAGACCAGCTGGCTTGCCATCTTCCGTAAGCTCAAGGCCGAGGGCGTCAACCAAATCCGCTGCCACACCTGGTCCACCCCGCAAGCGGCCTTCGATGCCGCCGACGAACTGGGGCTGCTCATCTCCCCCGAGGTCCTTTGGATCGACGGCTGGATGACGCGCGACTACCCCAACATCAAGGGCATCGGTCGGGGCCCGAAGGAGGTCGACGCCTTCGTCCGCGCCGAGCTCTTCCGCATTCTCGATGCTTACGGCAACGCCCCCTCCTTCTACTCGCTGAGCGTGGGTAACGAGCTCGGCTCCTCGGACTTCACCCTGCTTGGCGAGTGGATGGAAGCCTGCAAGGCCTACGACAACCGCCACCTCTACGCCGCCTCCTCCGCGCGCCAAATCTCCAAGGGCGATGACTTCCTCGTCACCCACGCCTACCCCGGCCTGGGGATGGTCCGCGAGCGCCGCCGCGAGGGTACCGACTGGGACTACGAGGACCTCTACGCCCGCACCAAGCTCCCCACCGTCGCCCACGAGATCGGCCAGTGGCCCGTCTTCCCGGAGTTCGACCGCGAGCTCCCCAAGTACACCGGTCTGCTGCGCCCCTGGAACCTCGAGGGTCTGCGCGAAGAGAGCGCAAAGGCCGGCGTGCTGCGCTTCAACCGCGCCTACGCCCGCGCCTCGCTGATGACTTGCCTCTTGATGTATAAAGATGAAATCGAGAGCTTCCTGCGCACGCCCTCCTGCGCGGGCCTCCAGCTCCTGGGCATCCAGGATTACTCCGGCCAAGGCGAAGCGCTCATCGGCTGGTTCGACTCCTTCTACGACCGCAAGCCCGGTGCCGAGCAGGCCGTCCCCGTAGGCAACTACTTCGCCCCCGTCGCCTGCCTTGCCCGCTTCCCCAAGTATACCTGGCGCGCCAACGAGACCTTCTCCGCCAAGCTCGTCATCCACAACTACCGCCAGGGCACCTACCGCGCCACGCTCCCCTGGAGCCTCGGCTCGGCCAAGGGCGAGGTGACCGTCGAGGTCCCCGAGGGGAGCGTCGAGGTCGTCCACACCCTCACCCTGCCGCTCAAGGGCCTCGCCCCCACCTTCCCCGCCAAACTCGAGCTCACCTTCGGCAACAACCGCTGGCCGCTCTGGGTCTACCCCGAAACCATCGCCGAGGCCGTCCCCGAGGGCATCGTCTTCACCGACGACCTTGCCGAGGCCCAGCGCGCCATCGCCGAAGGCAAGCGCCTCCTCTTCGATGCCTCCGCCTGCGCCAACCCCAAGGCCACGATCTTCTCAGCCTTCATCCCCGTCTACTGGGGCACCACCTGGTTCCCCGGCCAGCGCGCCACCACCCTCGGGATGGTCGTCCAGGCCAAGAGCCCCGCCTTCGCCACCTTCCCCACCGACGATTGGCAGGATTGGCAGTGGAAACACCTCATCAATGGCGCCACCACCTTCCGCCTCTCCGGCACCGACCCCGACTTCACCCCCCTGGCGATGCCGATTGTCGACTTCCATAAGCCCGCCCTCGCCGCCGTCCTCTTCGAGGCGAAGATCGGCCAGGCCAGCGTCCTCGTCTCGGGCATCAACCTCGCCGATGGCCGCCCCGAAGCCCAGCAGCTCCGCCGCTCCCTCCTCGACTACGTCGCCTCCCCCGCCTTCGCCCCCACCGGCACTATCGCCCCGGACGCCTTCAAGGGCCTCTTCCGCGATGTCCGCTCCAGCCTCCCCCCGCGCCCGGCCGAATACGCCAAGGCCGTCGCCTACTTCGAGTGCGCCGCCCTGCGCGATGGCCGCCAGGCCGATATTCCCTGGTCCAAGCGCCTCGACCGCGCCGAACTC
>JBJFFT010000101.1:0-1776 GCA_051891975.1 Candidatus Spyradenecus sp.
CTGAGCAACGCCTCGGGCCTGTTGAAGGCCGAGATGCGCGCGCTCAACGGCCTGATACTCGCCTCGGCGGAGAAGTGCCGGGTGCCCGCAGGCGGTGCGCTTGCGGTGGACCGCCACCGCTTCTCCGAAACCATCACCGAGACGCTGAAGAACCACCCGCTGGTGGAGTTCGAGAGCGCCGTGATCGACCACATCCCCGACGGCCCGTGCATCATCGCCACGGGGCCGCTGACCGACCCCGCCCTGACCGACGCGATTTCCCAATTGCCCGGTGCGAAGGCGCTGCACTTCTTCGACGCCGCCGCGCCCATCGTCACCGCCGAATCGCTGGACATGGACAAGGTGTTCCGCGCCTCCCGCTACGACCGGGGCTCGGACTACCTGAACTGCCCCATGAGCGAGGACGAATACAACGCCTTCTACGACGCGCTGATGGGCGCGGAGCTGGCCGAGCTGCACGACTTTGAGAAGAAGCTGGTGTTCGAGGGCTGTCTGGCCGTGGAGATACTGGCCTCCCGGGGCCGCCAGACGCTGGCCTTCGGGCCGCTGAAGCCGGTGGGGCTCAAGGATCCCCGCACCGGCAAGGAGCCCTACGCCGTGGTGCAGCTGCGGCAGGAGAACGAGGCCGGCACGTTGTACAACCTGGTGGGCTTCCAGACGCGGCTCAAGTGGGGCGAGCAGAAGCGGGTGTTCTCCATGATTCCGGGCCTGGAGCACGCCGAGTTCGCCCGCTACGGCGTGATGCACCGCAACACCTACTTAAACGGCCCGGACATGCTGGGGCCGAACTACGCCCTGAAGGGCAATCCCCTCCTCCGCTTCGCCGGACAGCTCTCCGGCGTGGAGGGCTACATGGAATCCACGGCCTCGGGCATGACCGCCGCCATCGGCCTGTACTGCGCCATGAACGGCCGTCCCGAGCCCGACTTAACCGGACGAACCATCCTGGGCGCCCTCGCCCGCCACGTATCCACCCCCAGCGCCAACTTCCAGCCCATGAACGCCAACTTCGGCATTCTGGAGCCGCTTTCCGAGCGCGTGCGGGGCAAGCGCAACCGCTACGAGAAGCTGAGCGCGCGCGCCATCGACACACTGAACGAGGTGATCAAAACCTATGACTTGTGAAAATGAAATCCGCAGCCCCTTCCGCGGCACCACCATCTGCGCCGTGCGCCGGGACGGCGAGATCGCCCTGGCCGGAGACGGTCAGGTGACCCTGGGCGAAAAGACCGTGATGAAGGGCACCGCCCGCAAGGTGCGGCGCATCTACGGCGGCAAGGTCGTGATCGGCTTTGCAGGCTCCGTCTCCGACGCCTTCGCCCTCACCGAGCGCTTTGAGGACAAGCTGACCCAGTACTCCGGCAACCTGCCCCGCGCCGCCGTGGAGCTGGCCCAGGACTGGCAGATGAACAAGACCGCCAAGCTGGAGGCCATGCTGCTGTGCGCAGACAAGGACAACCTGCTGCTGGTGTCCGGCACCGGCGAGGTGATCGAGCCCGACGACGGCGTGCTGGCCATCGGCAGCGGCGGAAACTTCGCCCTGGCCGCCGCGCGCGCCCTCTATCAGAACACCGATCTGTCCGCCCATGAGATCGCCGAGAAGGCGCTGAAGGTGGCCAGCGAGATCTGCGTGTTCACCAACGGCAACATCATCGTCGAAACGGTCTGAGGCCGATGCAGGGATGATGCCCCGGCGCGCATGTGCGTCCCGGCGGCACCGATCCCCCTGCATGCCGAAAGGAGAAATCAAATGACTGAGCTTACCCCCCGCGAGAT
>JBJFFT010000102.1:0-6626 GCA_051891975.1 Candidatus Spyradenecus sp.
CCCACCTACGGCCGCGGCGGCAATGGCGAGACCTACAAGATCGAGCGCGACCTGCCCGAGACCCTCCGCCTCTGCCGCGCCCTCCTCAGCGAGCGGCCCAAGTTTCTCCTCCTCTCGGCCCACACCCCTGGCCACACCCCCATCGTGCTCGGCAACATCCTCACCCAGGCCATGCGCGGTCTGGGCGGGAGCATCGAAACGGGCGAGATGTGCCTAACCGGCGCGCCGGAGGTCTTTCCCCTCCCCTCGGGCGCCTACGCCCGTTGGCAGGCCTAGCGAAAGGAAGGTAAGCGATGGCGAAACGAATAGGCTGGTTGGCGGCAGCAGTGGCGGGGCTTTGGAGCGCAGTCCTGGGCGCGGAGGTCACCCTCCGGCCGGACTACGCGAACATCGTGGTGCCGCCAAACATCGCGCCGCTGAACTTTGACGTCCTGGGGGCCGAGCCCGGCTGCCGGGTGCGCATCGCCAATGGCCGCGTGGCCGAGGACTTCGGTCCGCAAGTCCGCCTGGGGGAGCGCTTCTGGCGCGAGCTCTTGCAGGCCGAAGCCTACACCATCACCGTCG
Source organism: Candidatus Spyradenecus sp. (assembly GCA_051891975.1). Taxonomy (GTDB): domain Bacteria; phylum Verrucomicrobiota; class Kiritimatiellia; order RFP12; family DVOR01; genus Spyradenecus. The sequence continues at coordinate 565 of JBJFFT010000102.1, forward strand.
AGGCGCCCGACGGCTCGGCGCGCTTCTGCGCCACCAACACCGTCGCCCGCGAGGCCATCGACCCCGTGTTGGCCTACCGCCTCATCCCGCCGAGCTACGAGAACTACCGCCGCGTGGGGCTCTATTGGCGCGACCTGACCACCTTCGCCGAGCACCCGCTCTACACCAACGCCCAGTCCTCCACCAAGCAGTGCGTCAACTGCCACGCCTTTAACCAGGGCGATAGCGAGACCTTCCTCTTCCACATCCGCGCCGAGAACCCCGGCACCATCATCTATCGCGGTGCCGACGACCCCGGGCGCAAGTGTAACTTCAAGGGCGGGCCCTTCTTCGCCTCGGGCGTCTATCCCGCCTGGCACCCCTCCGCGCGCTACATCGCCTTCTCCGTCAACGACACGATGCAGTGCTTCTACTACGCCAACCCCGACAAGATCGAGGTCCTCGACACGCGCAGCGATATGCTCCTCTACGACCTGGAGCGCGATGAAGCCCTCCCCGTCGAGACCACCCCCGAGCTCTTCGACTGCTTCCCCACCTGGGCGCCCGACGGCCTGACCCTCTACTCCGTCGCCGCCGAGCCCGGCTTCACCTCCATCCCCGAGGAGAAGGAAGAGCGCTCGCGCCAGGCCATCGCCGGCTACACCAACCTCTGCTACAACCTCATCTCGCGCACCTTCGACCCCGAAGCGCGCTCCTTCTCCAAGCCGCGGATGGTCATCAACGCCTCCAAGGAGGGCCGCTCCATCACCCTCCCGCGCGTCTCGCCCGACGGCCGTTGGCTCGTCTTCACCCTCGGTCCCCAAGGCGTCTTCCACATCTGGCACCGCGAGGCCGACCTGTGGATGCTCGACCTGCGCGATCGCGCCTTCCGTCCCCTCACCGAGATCAACTCCGACAATGTGGAGAGCTACCACGCCTTCTCCTCCAACGGCGCCTGGATGGTCTTCTCCTCCCGCCGCGACGATGGCGCTTACACGCGCCCCTACTTCACCCACTTCGACCCCGCCACCGGCCGCTTCTCCAAGCCCTTCCTCCTCCCCCAGGCCGACCCCGCCCACCACGACCGCCGGATGCTCTCCTACAACGTCCCCGAGTTCGCCAAAGGCCCGCCCGGGCGCTCGCCGCGCGAAATCCGTCGCCTCGCCGAGCAGCCCGCCAAGACCGCCAACTTCCCCGAGCCCCCCGCCCCCTAAGGAGCCTGCTATGCCCGCCAAGACCCTCAAGATCCTCCAGATCCTCCCCTCGCTCGACGATGGCGGAGTGGAGCGAGGCGTGGTCGATTCCAACCGCCGCTACGTCCAGGCCGGCTGCGAGAGCTGGGTCATCTCCGCCGGCGGCAAGCGCGTGGCCGAGATTGAGGCCGATGGCGGCCACCACCTGAAGCTCGAGGTCAAGAGCAAGAATCCCCTCTCGGCCCCGTGGCGGATGCTCCAGCTCCGCCGCGCCCTCCGCCAGTTGCGGCCCGACCTCATCCACTACCGCAGCCGCGTCCCCGGCTGGCTCACCCTCTGGGCCAACCGCGCGCGGGACCTGCGCCTGCCCACCGTCGCCACCCTCCACGGCCTCAACCACCCCTGCCTCTACAGCAGCGTGATGGTGCGCGCCGACCGCGTCATCTGCGTCTCCTCCGCCGGCCTCGCTTTTGCCCAGGCGAACTATCCCTGGGTCGACCCCAAGCGGCTGTCGGTCATCCCGCGGGGCGTGGATGTGGCGCGCTTCGACCCCGCCCGCGCCGACCGCACCTGGATGGCCGACTTCGCCCGCGAACAGGGGCTGGAGGGCAAGTTCGTCGTCTCGGCCATTGGGCGCGTCTCGGCGCTCAAGGGGGTGGACGTGCTCATCCGGGCGGTGGCCAAGCTCCACGCGCAGTGGCCCGAGCTCACGGCCCTGGTGGTCGGCGGGCCCCAACGCGGCCAAGAGAGCGTCTACGCCAACCTGCAGAGTTTGGCGCAAGAGCTGGGCGTGGCCGAGGCGGTCCGCTTTGTGGGCAGCCAGCGCAACATCCCCGAGATCGCAGCCCTCTCGCGGGCGGTCTGCTCCTGCAACGTGAGCAAGCCCGAGAGCTTCGGGCGCACCGTCGCCGAGGCCCTGGCGATGGGCACCCCCGTGATTGCCGCAGCCCACGGCGGCGTGCTCGACATCGTCCGCCCCGACCGCGATGGCTACCTGGTGCCGCCCGGCGATGTCGACGCCCTGGCGGACGCTCTCCTGCGCCTGCGCAGCGCCTCCTTCACCGGCCTACGCGAGCACATCACCGCGAACTTCACCGCCGATGTGATGGCCGAGCGCACCCTCGCCCTCTACCGCGACCTCCTCGCCGAGCGCGACCAATGACCTTCTCCCTCTCCACCTCCTACTTCGCCGGGCACCACCTGCCGCCCGAGGCGATGGCTGCCGAAGCGCGTGCGCTCGGCTTCAGCGCCGTCGAGCTCGGCTACTTCACCCGCGAAACGCAGCTGGCCGCCTGGGAGCGCGCCCTCGCCGCCGAGGGTCTCACCGTCTCAAGCGTCCACGCCTTCTGCCCGATGGCCGTGGGGATGCCGCAGTTGGGGCCGGAGATCTTCGCCCTCGCCTCGCTCGACAAGGAGGAGCGCGCCGCCGCCTGCCGCGCCACCGAGCGCACCCTGCGCTGCGCCGAGGCCTTCGGAGCCCAGGCCATCGTGATGCACGGTGGGCGCGTGGCCCTGCGCGAGAGCGGCCTGCTCTTCGGCTCCAAGCCCTACCGCTCGCGTCTGGAGCACGCCTTCCGCGCCAACGGCGGCCGCCCCGATCCCGAACTCGCCGCCTACGAACGCGACCTGCGCGAAGAGGCCGCCCCCCGCCACCTCGATGCCCTCTCCTTTGCCCTCGATGCCATCCTGCCCGCTTTCGAGGCCGCCCGCATCCCCCTCTGCTTCGAGAACCTGCCCGGCTTTGAGGCCTTCCCCGACCCCGCCGAGCTCGCCTTCCTGCGCACCCGCTTCCCCTCCCCCTGCCTCGGCGCCTGGTATGACATCGGCCACGGCGAGCGCAAGGCCCGCGTCGGCGACTGGCCCATCGGCGAAACCCTCCGCCTGACCGCCGACTTCACCTTCGGCGTGCACATCCACGATGTCTGCGGCCTCCTAGAGGACCACCACGCCCCGGGCGAAGGCGCGGTCGACTTCGCCGCCCTCCGCCCCCTCCTCGCCAAGCCCGGACTCCTGCGCGTCTTCGAGCCCGCCCCCGCCATCGCCCCCGAAGCCCTCCGCGCCGGCCGCGAGCTCATCGCCGAGTTGCTGCAATGACCGAGGCCCGCTACGCTTCCGTCGCCCTCGAGCGCGTGCCCAACCTCCTCTTCACCTACGCCATTCCCGAGGGGATGGCGCTCTCCGTGGGGCTCAAGGTCATCGTCCCCTGGCAGCGCATCTGCCACGTGGGCTACGTGGTGGCCCTCACCGACACCCCCGGCTTCACCCCCAAGGCCGCCCCCGCCCCCCAGCAGGGCGACCTCTTTGGCGAAGCCCCCGCCCCGCGCGGCATCCGCCCCATCCGCGAGGTGGCCGATCCGCTCCCCTACTTCTCCGAGGGCACCATCCGCCTGCTCAAGTGGATGGCCGACTACTACGACGTGGGCTTTACCCTCGCCCTGCGCAGCGCCCTCCCGGCCCCGGTCCGCGAACACGGCTCGCACGAGCGCGAACTGCTGATGGTCGAGCCTATCCTCCCCCCGCCGCCGCACCTCCCGCCCCTCTCCAAGCGCCAAAAGGCCCTCTACGAGGACATCGTCCGCGTTGACGGCGGGCGCCTGGCCCAGCTCTGCACCGAGTTCCGCACCACCCCGGCCACCCTGCGCAAGATTGCCGAGCTCGGCTACCTGCGCTGCGAGCGCCAGGTCATCGCGCGCAGTCCCCTCGCCGGCCGCCGCCTCCTCCCCTCCAAGCCGATGGCGCTCACCCCCGCGCAAAGCGCCGCCCTCCAGGCCATCCTCGCGGCCACCAAGCCCGTTCTCCTCTTCGGCGTCACCGGCTCGGGCAAGACCGAGGTCTACATGCAAGCCATCGCCGCCACCTTGGCCGAAGGCCGCTCAGCCATCGTCCTGGTGCCGGAGATCTCCCTCACGCCCCAAACGGTCAACCGCTTTGCCGCGCGCTTTGGCAAGATTGTCGCCGTCCTCCACAGCGCCCTGAGCGATGGCGAACGGCACGACGAGTGGCACCGCATCCGCCGCGGCGAGGCGCAGGTGGTCGTTGGCCCGCGCTCGGCCGTCTTCGCCCCCGTGCGCAAGCTCGGGCTGATGATTGTCGACGAAGAGCACGACAGCGGCTACAAGCAAGACGAAAGCCCCCGCTACAGCGCCCGCGACGTGGCCGTGATGCGCGCGGTCATCGAGGGCGCCCGCTGCGTCCTCGGCTCGGCCACCCCCTCCCTCGAGAGCTGGCACAACGCCACCGAGGCCGGCAAGTACACCCTCGTCCGCCTGCCCGAGCGCGTCGGCGGCAGCACCCTCCCCACCGTCTACACCCTCGACATGTGCCAAGCCGGCAAGCCCGGCCAAGGCACCCCCATCTTCAGCGAACCGCTCATCGAAGCCATCCGCGCCCGCCTCGCCCGAGGCGAGCAAACCATCCTCTTCCTCAACCGCCGCGGCTACGCCCCCACCTTCCAGTGCCAAGCCTGCGGCGAAATGCTCCGCTGCCCCCACTGCGCAGCCAAGCTCACCTACCACGCCAAAGACGACACCCTCCGCTGCCACCTCTGCGGCTTCTGGCGCCGCCCCCCCGCCGCCTGCCCCGCCTGCCACGCCCCCAACTTCAAACAACTCGGCTTCGGCACCCAACGCGTCGAGGCCGCCCTCCACGCCATCCTCCCCGCCGCCCGCATCATCCGCATGGATGCCGACTCCACCTCCCGCCGCCATAGCCACGATGAACTCCTCTCCGCCTTCCGCGCCAAAGAGGCCGACATCCTCCTCGGTACCCAAATGATTGCCAAGGGCCTCGACTTCCCCAATGTCACCCTCGTTGGCATCCTCGCCGCCGACCGCTCGCTCGGCATCGCCTACGACTTCCGTGCCGCCGAGCGCACCTTCCAGCTCATCGCCCAAGTCTCCGGACGCGCCGGCCGCGGCGACCTCCCCGGCGAAGTCTACGTCCAAACCTTCCTCCCCGACCACCCCGCCATCCGGACCGCCTGCGCCTGCGACTACGAGGCCTTCGTCCGCGATGAACTCCTCGACCGCCGCGCCCAGGAGCTCCCCCCCTACACCCGCCTGGCCTGCCTCACCTTCACCGGCGAAGACGAAGCCACCGTCTCCGCCCGCGCCCAAGCCGCCGAACGCCGCCTCAAAGCCTACCCCGGCCTCGACGTCTCCCCCGCCTCCCCCGCCCCCCTCGAACGCAAAGAGGACCGCTGGCGCTGGCAACTCCTCCTCCGCGCCCCCTCCTCCCGCCTCATCGCCAAAGCCTGCGCCCACGCCTTCCCAAAAGACGCCCGCCTCGACAAATCCTGCCGCCTCCTCGTCGACATCGACGCCGTCTTCCTCGCCTAGCCGCCGCAGGGGCTTCTCGCCCCCGCACCCCTCGGGAGCGCGGTGCGCTCCACCCTAGCCGAAGCGCCCTCCGGGCACTTCGGCTTTTTGGCATATCTGGCACGCAAAGCTCACCACGCAGCCCTCCAGCGCCGCCCGTTTTGACGGCCGCCCTCCTCGCCGGCCACTCAGCGTTTTACCCCCGGCCCGCTCCGCCAGTCCGCACCGAAGGCACCCGTGCCCGCCCCTCCCTCGCCCAGAGGTAGGCCCTACCTCGAAGCGACCTAGGCCCTACCTCGAGGTGACCTAGGGCCTACCTCGACCCGAGCTAGGCCCTATCGCGCGCATACACGCGAGCGCGTGCGCGCGCGTACACACGCCTTAATATAGGTATACTCCTCGGGGAGCTTGGGGGATCACCCCCAACGGCCCTTGCGACAACGCGCGGCAGCGCGTTGTCGCTACGCGTGCCCGGCAGCCTCCGTGCCTGCCTTCAGCGGAAGTGCCCGCGGGGCGCCTCCGCCGGGGTGGAGCGCACCGCGCTCCCTAGGGGTGCGGGGGCGAGCAGCCCCCG
>JBJFFT010000103.1:0-6474 GCA_051891975.1 Candidatus Spyradenecus sp.
CGGGCGTGGAGGTGATTACGCCCAACCCCAAGACCTCCGGCGGCGCGCGCTGGAACCATCTGGCGGCCTACGGGGCCATCCTCTCGGCCGAGCTGGGGGGCTTGGAGGCCCTGCGCGATCCGGCGCGCAAGGCGGAGGTGGCGGCAGCCGAGGCGAAGGCGGAGGCCTACCTGGGCGAACTCTACCGCCATGTGCCGGTGCTCGATTCCGGGGCGCGCGGAGCCACCACCTCCTTCGTCCAACGCCGCTTGGGCGATGTGCTCCTGGCCTGGGAGAACGAGGCGCTGCTGGCCGTGAGCGAGTTCGGCAAGGAAGCCTTCGACATCGTGGTGCCCGAGGCGACTATTCTCTGCGAGCCGACCGTGGCCGTGGTGGAGGGCAACGCCAAGCGCCACGGCACGCTGGAACTGGCCGAAGCCTACCTGCGCGGCCTCTACACCCCCGAAGCCCAACGCCTGGCCGCCGAGCACGGCTTCCGTCCGCGTCACCCCGAAGGGATCGCCCCCGAGACGCTCGCGCGCTTCCAACAGACGCGCTTCTTCCGCTTGAGCGACCTGGAGAAGAATTGGCGCACGGCCCATCGTAAGCACTTCGCCGACGGCGCGCTCTTCGACCGCATCTACGCCCGCTAAGCTCTCCGGAGACCCTATGTCCTCTCACCGTGCCACCCCCCACTCCATCTTGCCGGGCTTCGGCCTAGGGCTCGGCATCACGCTCCTCTGGCTCAGCCTCATCGTCCTGCTACCCTTGAGCACCCTCGCCTTCGGCGCAGCGGCCATCGGCGGACGCAGTGCGCCCTACCGCGTCATCGAGGCTGGCGAGGTGACCGATGAAGTCCGCTTGCACACCGCCGAGGAGGCCGAGGACTACGAAGTTGCCCAGCCCGGCGCGCCGCTCGACGACGCCGAACTCCTGGCCCCCACCCGCGCCGAACGCCTCCACTCGGCCGTACGGCGGCTGGGCCCGGAACTCTGGGCGGCCCTGGCCAACCCGCGCGTCCTCGCCTCCTTTCGCGTCACCTTCGGCACGGCCCTGGCGGCTGCCCTCCTCAACCTCCTCCTCGGGGGCGTGGTGGCCTACGCGCTCGTGCGGCTGGAACTTCCCTTCCGGCGGCTGGTCGATGCGCTCGTGGACCTTCCCTTTGCGATGCCCACAGCCGTCTGCGGCATTGCAATGGCTGGGCTTTACGCGCCCACCGGGCCCATCGGCGCGCTGGCGGCCAAGGTGGGGCTCCGCCTGGCCTTCAACGCCACCGGCATCACGCTGGCGATGATCTTCATCGGCCTCCCCTTCGTGGTCCGCACCCTCCAGCCGGCCCTCACGGACCTGGGGCACGAACTCGAAGAGGCGGCCGAGAGCCTGGGCGCGAACCGTTGGCAGACCTGGCGGCGCGTCCTGCTGCCCACCCTCACCCCGGCGCTCGTCTCGGGCTTTGTCCTGGCGCTGGCGCGCGGACTCGGGGAATACGGCACGCTCATCTTCATTGCCGGCAACACACCCTACGAGACGGAGGTCTCCTCGCTCCTCATCGTCACCAAACTCGAGAGCTTCGACTACCCGGGCGCGACCGTTCTGGCCCTGGCGATGCTCCTCGCTTCGCTCCTACTCATCGTGCTCATCAACCGCCTCTTCGGGCGGCCGCGCGCAGAAAGGAGGCTGTAAGATGAAGCTCCGCACCACCCCCTCGCGACTCCTCGTGGGGCTGACGGCCTACGCCATCCTCGCGCTCTTCCTCTTCCTGCCGTTGCTCTTCATCTTCCGGGAGGCCTTTGCCCACGGCTTCGGGGCGTGGTTTGCGGCCATCAGCGAGCGCGATGCCCTGGCCGCGCTGCGCCTGACCCTCTTCACCGTGGCCATCGTCGTCCCCCTCAACACCGTTCTGGGCGTGGTGATGGCCTGGACCCTCGCCAAGTTCGACTTCCGCGGACGCGACCTCCTGCTCGCGCTCATCGACCTGCCCTTCACCGTCTCGCCCGTGGTCGCCGGCCTCATCTTCGTGCTCCTCCTGGGTCCGCGCGCGGGGTGGTTCGGCCCCTGGCTGGCCGAGCACGGCATCCGCATCCTCTTCTCGGTGCCGGGCATCCTCATTGCCTCGCTCTTCGTCACCTTCCCCTTCGTGGCGCGCGAACTCATCCCACTGATGCGCGAACAGGGCAGCGAGGAGGAACAGGCCGCCCTCTCCCTAGGGGCCAGACCGTGGCAGATGTTCTGGCGCGTCACCCTGCCCAACATTCGCTGGGGCCTGCTCTACGGCATCATCCTCTGCGCGGCGCGGTGCCTGGGCGAATTCGGCGCGGTCTCGGTGGTCTCGGGCCACATCCGCGGCGAAACCAACACCCTCCCGCTCCACGTCGAGATCCTCTACAACGAATACCGCTTCTCGGCCGCCTTCGCCGTGGCCAGTCTGCTGAGCCTGATGGCGGTCGTCACGGTCCTGCTCAAGAGCCTGCTCGAGCGCCACATCGCCGCCAAACGAAAGGAAGCTACCGCCTATGAGCATTGAAGTCCAACACGTTGCCAAGACCTTCGGCGACTTTACCGCCCTGCACGACCTCTCGCTGACCATTCCCGATGGCCGCCTGGTGGCCATTCTCGGCCCCTCGGGCTGCGGCAAGACCACCCTGCTGCGCATCATCGCCGGCCTGGAGACGCCCGACCCGCGCCCGGAGACCGACATCCGCTTCGATGGTGTCTCCGTCCTCAACAGCCCGGTCAACCGCCGCCGCGTGGGCTTCGTCTTCCAACACTACGCCCTCTTCCGGCAGATGACCGTGGCCGAGAATGTGGCCTTTGGCCTGCGCGTCAAGCCCCGCCGCGAGCGCCCCTCCGAGGCCGCCATCCGCGAGAAGGTCCAAGCTTTGCTCGATTTGGTCCAACTCTCGCGCCTGGGTGCTCGCTACCCCGACCAACTCTCTGGCGGCCAACGCCAGCGCGTGGCCCTCGCCCGCGCCCTCGCCGTCGAGCCCAAGCTCCTGCTCTTGGACGAGCCCTTCGGCGCCCTCGATGCCCAAGTGCGTGCTGAACTCCGCCGTTGGCTCCGCCATTTGCACGACACCACCGGCCTCACCAGCCTCTTCGTCACCCACGACCAGGAGGAGGCCCTCGAGGTGGCCGACGAGATTCTGGTGATGAACCGCGGCCACATCGAGCAACAGGGCTCGGCCAACGACCTCTTCCAGCACCCGAAGAGCGAGTTCGTGATGAACTTCCTGGGCGAGGTGAACATCTTCCGCGGCCGCTTCGGCCACGGCGAAGATGTCAAGATGCTCGTCCGCCCGCACGACTTTGCCATCAGTTCTTCCCCGTTGGCCGACGGCCTCCCGGCCGAGGTCATCCGCATCCTCACCGCCGGGGCGATGGTCAAGCTTGAACTGCTCGACAACAACCGGCAGGTCATCTACGTTCACCTCTCCCACAGCGAGTTCGCCGAAAGCCCCGTCTCCGTGGGCCAGCACGTCTACCTCACCGCCAAGTCCTCCCGCCTCTTCCGCAATGGCGAGGACTACGCCCCCGAATACCAAATCTAGGAGTCCTGCCTTATGCCTTTGACTGCCAACGACTTCCTCCCCCTCAAGGCCCCCGAGCGCCTGCGCCTGGCCGCCGAACACTTCGCCGGGCGCCTGGTCTTCGCCACCAGCCTCGGTGCCGAGGACCAGGTGATTACCGACCTCATCGCCCGCCTGGAGCTGCCCATCCCCATCGTCACCCTCGATACCGGCCGCCTCTTCCCAGAGACCTACAACCTCCTGGCCGAGACCGAAGCGCGCTACGGCCTCAAAATCCGTACCTTCTCCCCCGACCGCGCCGAGCTCGAGGCCTTCGTCAACACCCACGGCATCAACGCCTTCCGCGAGAGCGAGGAGCTCCGCCACGCCTGTTGCGCCGTGCGCAAGCTCTCGGCCCTGCGCCGCGCCCTGGCCGGCAGCGACCTCTGGATCTGCGGCCTGCGTCAGGGCCAGAGCGTGACCCGCACCGATGTCCCCGTCTTGGCCGACGACCGCGCCAACGGCCTGCTCAAGCTCTCCCCGCTGATTGACTGGGACGAGGCGCGCGTCTGGGACTACCTCCGCTACCACGATGTGCCCTACAACCCGCTGCACGACCGCGGCTTCCCGAGCATTGGCTGCGCCTGCTGCACCCGTGCCGTCCGCCGCGTGGAGGATATTCGCGCCGGCCGCTGGTGGTGGGAAGTTCCAGAACACCGCGAGTGCGGCCTCCACGCCCGCCCCACCCCACCCGAAGAGAAGTAAGGAGTCCACCCCCATGACCGAACCCTACAATATCTCCCAACTCCGCCAACTTGAGGCCGAGAGCATCCAGATCTTCCGCGATGCCGTCAGCCAATTCGAGCGCCCCGTCCTGCTCTACTCCATCGGCAAGGATTCCAACGTCCTCGTCCGCCTGGCCCAAAAGGCCTTCTACCCCGGGCGCCTCCCCTTCCCCCTCCTGCACATCGATTCCACCTGGAAGTTCCGCGAGATGATTGCCTTCCGCGACCGCTTCTGCCGCGAGCAGGGCCTCGAGCTCATCGTCCGCGCCAACGAGGAGGGCCGCCGCGCCGGCGTCAACCCCTTCGACTACGGCTCGCGCAAGTATACCGACATTATGAAGACCCAAGCCCTCCTCCAAGCCTTGCGCGAGGGCCGCTACGATGTGGCCTTCGGCGGGGCCCGGCGCGACGAAGAGAAGTCCCGCGCCAAGGAGCGCATCTTCTCCTTCCGCGATGCCTTCCAGCAGTGGGACCCCAAGAACCAGCGCCCGGAGCTCTGGGACCTCTATAATGGCCGTATCAACCCTGGCGAGAGCGTTCGCTGCTTCCCCCTCTCCAACTGGACCGAGACCGACGTCTGGCAGTACATCCGCCTGGAGAAGATTCCCCTCCCCTCGCTCTACTTCGCCAAACCCCGCCCCGTGGTCGAGCGCGACGGCACCCTCATTATGGTTGACGACGATCGGATGCGCCTCAACCCCGGCGAGGTCCCTCAAATGCGCACCGTCCGCTTCCGCACCCTCGGCTGCTACCCCCTCACCGGCGCCATCGAATCCACCGCCACGACCGTCGAGGAAATCGTGGCCGAGATGCTCCAGAGCCGCCTCTCCGAGCGCTCCACCCGCGTCATCGACCGCGATAGCGATGCCTCGATGGAGCAGAAAAAGCGCGAGGGCTACTTCTGATGAAGTGCTCGCTGCGCTCGCGTGAGGGGTTCTGCCGCGACTCCCGAGGGCCTGTGGCCGGTAGGGCCCTAAAACCTGGCAAGCCGTCAGCCAACAGCGGACAGCGGACAGCCGCGTTCCGCGACGGGCAACTAGGTGGGCTTCTAGGCCACTTTCCACGGCTCAGATGGGCCAAACAAATCGAGCGCCAGCGCTGTCAGCTGTCGGCTGTCCGCTGTCAGCTAATATCGGTTGCGCCCCGCTTCAACTCGCGCCCCGCCCGAGAGCAACTATTAAGACTCAGTCTTAATTCAATTAACAGTTAGTCTTAATTCAATTAACAGTTAGTCTTAATTCCACGAACAGCCGCTTCCTACTATTAAGTCCCCCACTTACCGGAAATAAGTCCCGGACTTATCGGCAATAAGTCCACCACTTATCGGCAATAAGTCCCGGACTTATTAATCGCCCCCCGCCCGAGTTCAAGTTTCACTCCCCGCTATGCCAAGTTCCGCCACCCCCTTCAACCAATCCCTCGCGGCCCGCGTCCTGTCGACTGTCGACTGTTCCCTGTCGACTGGGCGCGCAGCGCCCCCCTCCCCCCTCCCCTCAACCCTGACTTTGGAGACGTTATGAACGACATTTCAGCCTATCTTGATGCCCACGAAAAGAAGTCCCTTCTGCGCTTTCTCACCTGCGGCTCGGTCGACGATGGCAAATCGACCCTTATCGGCCGCCTGCTCTACGATAGCAAGCTCATCTTCGACGACCAGCTCTCGGCCCTGCGCGAAGCCTCCGGCAAGAACGGCACCACTGGCGCAGGCGAGATGGACTACGCCCTCCTCCTCGATGGCCTCAAGGCCGAGCGCGAGCAGGGCATCACCATCGATGTGGCCTACCGCTACTTCGCCACCCCCCGACGCAAGTTCATCATTGCCGACTGCCCCGGCCACGAGCAGTACACCCGCAATATGGCCACCGGCGCCTCCACCGCCGACCTCGCCATCATCCTCATCGATGCCCGCCACGGCGTCATCACCCAGACCCGCCGACACGCCTTCATCGTCTCGCTCCTGGGCATCCGCCACATCGTCGTGGCCATCAACAAGATGGACCTGGTGGACTACAGCGAGGCGCGCTTCCGCGAAATCGAGCAGGCCTTCCGCGACTTCTGGCACCAGGCGCACCTGGGCTCCTCGCACACCACCCTCACCTTCATCCCCCTCTCGGCCCTCAAGGGCACCAACGTGGTCGAGCCCAACCCCGCCCTCACCCCCCACTACCCCGGCCCCGCCCCCCCCCCCCTCCTCGAAAACGGCG
>JBJFFT010000104.1:0-1721 GCA_051891975.1 Candidatus Spyradenecus sp.
ACGAGGATGCCGCCCTTGAAGGTGAGGATGGTGCCGTCGTCGGCGGTGAGGGTGGCGGTGGCGCCATTGACGCCATTGATGGAGAGCCCGCCGGAGACGGGGAGGTAGTTGCCCACGCCAACGCCCGTGCCGGGGAGGGAGACGATCTTGGCGAAGCCGGTGGCGGCGGTGTAGTCGGCCGAGAAGGTGTAGATGGCGCGGGTGTCGGCGGCATCCTTGGGGTTGGGGACGGTCTCGGGGTAGCTGGAAACGTAGGTGAGGTCTCCGAACTCATTCTTGAGCGAGCTGTTGCCGACCATCGCCACTTGGCTGGCGGAGGTTGGGGCGGGCGAGAAGGCGGCGTAGAGGGTGAGGGTCTTGGCGCCGGGGGTGGTGGCCGAGTTGGCAACGGTGAGGTGGACAATCTCGATGGTGCCGGCATACTCGGGCGTGCCCGAGAGGAGGCCAATGGAGTTGATGTAGCCCTCGAGGACCCACACGCCGTCTTGCGAGAGGTCGGAGAGCTTGGCCTCGGCCGCCGAGAGGCGCTCGCCAATGGCCGCCACTTGCGCCTGCTGCGCGGCAATCTTGGCCGAGGCGCTCTGCGCTTCGCTCTGCGCGCTCTCGACCTGCGCATTGGTGGCGAGGGTGTCCTTTGGCCAGACCTCCGCGCCGTCGGTGAGGAGCATATAGCGGAAGGGCGTGGGAGGCTCGCTGGCGCTCGCCAGTGAACAGAGAACAGTGAACAGTGAACAGAGCGCGGCGAGCCGCGACGGGCGGGGCTGATGGTCTGTGAGGGTGAGCTTCATTCTTTTCTCCTTTCAAGTTGTTCGTCGCGGCTTGCCGCGAACTGTCATCTGTCATCTGTCATCTGTCATCTGTCATCTGTCATCTTTCGACTAGTGCGAAGGTGCCGGCTTCCTCGTCCCATTGCCAGATGTAGGTGACGGCGTTGGTGGTGCAGGTGACAGACGAGAGGGGGGCGAGGGCCTCGAGCGCGGCCTGTAGCCCGGTGGTGTCGGCGATGGCGTGGGTGTGGGCGGCGGGGGAATAGTCTTTGAGGATGGTTTCGAGGTCGATACGGCGGACCACGAGGCCACCGGGGGCACCTCCGCAGACGAAGACGCCGCGGGAGGCGTCGTTGCCGTAGTTCCAATAGGTGCTATGGGAAATGGTGGAGCCGTCGTAGTTCAGGAAGAGGGAGTCTTTGGCGCCGCCAGGCGAATTGGAATAGGTGCGCCCAGAGATGCCGCGCGTCATTAGCCCGGCAGCACCGGCAGAGCCGCCAAACTCGAGCTTCTCCATATAGTTGGAGGTGCCCTTGAAGGTGACGTTCCCGGTGACGGTGCCGCCGGTGAGCTTGAGGTAGGTGCCGTCGTGATTATGGGTGGCCGGGGTGAAGGTGGTGGGCTTGTTGGTGAGGTTGGCCCAGTCCCAGGTGGCGGGGAAGTCGGTGATAGCCGAAACGGTGTGTTCGTGGGAGATTGGGGCATACTTATTCGAGAGGCTCGTGCCGCCCTCGTAGACGGTCGTGACAGCGAGCTTGCTCTTTTGCGTTTTGACATCCCACTCAAGGAGCGGGTTGTTCTCCGTTCGGTAGCCATTCAGGCGGTAGAAGCCCGTGATGTTGAAGCCATAGTCGCTGACGGTGTTGAAGAATGGCGTCCCGTAGAGGGTCTTGAAGGAGTCCGTGCGGAGTCCGCCAGCGAAGGAGGTCTCCTTACTCACCGCATCGAGACTGT
>JBJFFT010000105.1:0-6392 GCA_051891975.1 Candidatus Spyradenecus sp.
CCGGGTTCTACGCGACACGAGGGGCGTGAAAGGAGGGGCGACAGTTGGTTCAGAAGTCATCATTCGCAGAGGGCACAATCTGCTCCCGGCGCGGGTGCTGGCCATTCGTGATAAGGGGTCGTGAGTGGATGGCTAATGGGAAGGGGGCGGCTTAGAGATTTCCGATCACATTTCGGAAAAATGTGTGAGAAGATCCCGGAATATTGGCGAAAAAGTGGCAAAAGAGGGTCTTGAAAGTCGGAAAAATGTGCTACGCTGTCGCCGATAGGCAAGGAAAAGGAGTGGGAATGGAAAGCCGCAAAGAGGGCTGGGGTGGTTGAGGGGGCGTGGGGGATGTGGTAGATTGGAGGGGAAGGAGGATTGGTGATGACAGAGCGCGAGCGGCGGGAAGTTGGTGAGTTGAATGATGCCCCGGTGTTGGGGCGGCGAGGGCGCGTGGAGTTCCTTTGGAAATCGATTTTACGCCAACTTCGGTCTGATTGGTCCTTGCGTCTTTTCCTTTGCGCGTTGTTCCTCTTGGCGACGGCTGCGCGTGCGGCGATTCCCGAGCGCTGGTTTGCCGACAAAGCGACCCTGACAACTGCCACGCGTGAAGAATGTTATGCCACCTTCCCGGCGCGGAACGTGGTTCTCTTTACCCTGCCGGAAGCGCTGGGCCCGGCCTTTGAGACGCCACCCCAGACGCGCAAGATTGTCGCTGGCGAGGCCTATTTCATCGACCACTGCCTCAACCATCACCCCGAGGTCCCCGATGCCATCTACCGTCAGATTGAGGAGATCCTCGAGAGGCCCGAAGAGGTTATCCAAGACCGCCGAAATGGCGGCGACGCGCTGGTCCTGACCAAGACCTTCGAGGGCACGCGCTATGTGTTGGTCACCCGCCACCATCCCGACAAGCGGCTATTGCTCTACAAGACCCTCTTCCTCTCCAAGAAGAAGGTCTATCCGCGTCTCCCACGTTGGCAGCCCGAACGAGAAGCCGCCCGGGAGCCGTTCCTCACATGAGGCGCTCCTGGCGTGAGTGCGGGGCGGTCAGTCGCGGCGGGCGGTGTCTTCGACTTCGGGGAAGACGAGGCGGAAGGCGTGGAGGAGTTCGTCGAGGGCTTTGCAGACGGAGAAGGGGATGTCGGCGGCGGCGTTTTCCCACTGGGAGAGGTAGAGGGCCTCTCTGGAGAGGAGGACTTTGAGGCGGGATTGGGGGATTTTGTAGCGCTCGCGGAAGTCACGGAGGTCGTCGGCGGACCAGAGGGTGCAGGCGTGCTCGGGGCCGGCGCGGCGGAGGAGTTCTTGGCGCAGGGCGGTGTGGGAGTGGGTCTGGGCGTAGGCGATAATCTCGAGGAAGGGTTGGGGGAGGGGCGCCTCGTCGTTGCGGGAGAGGGCCTTGGGGTGGAGGTGGAGGGCGAGGGCGAGGTCCTTGCGGAGGAGGTGGTATTGCTTGAGGAAGTCGGCGAGGTCGGCGTAGGTGGTGTAGGCGCGCGCGGGGGAAAGGGTGGGGGCGGGGGGCGGCGCGAAGGGGGCCGGCAGGAGGCGTTCAAGCTGGTCGCGGAGAGCACTGGCAGTGCCTTGGGGGAGGTCGGATACGGTCTCCAGGACCTCGTGGGCGGAGAGGCCGAGGAGTTGGAAGAAGCGGGCGGGGCAGTAGCCGACCTCGCAGCAGAGGATGAGGTTCAGGAGGAGATCGCAGGGGATGTCCGCCAGCACGGGGTGGGGGCGGGAAAAGGAGAGATCGCGCATCTGCCAGACGGGGAAGTTGTAGCAGAAGTCGCGCGCGAACCAGGCGTGGGAGTCGCCCCCGAATCAGAAGTTGGCGGGCTGGCCTTTGAGGTCCTTGAGGCGGTTGCGGAGTTTGGCGGCGGCTGTTGGGCGGAAGGAGAGGGTGACGGGGAAGGGCTGGTTGCCCTGGGGGGCGGCGAGGAGGACCGTCATTTGCTGCGCTTGGAAGGAGACTGCGAGGGCGACTTGGAGATCGACGCAGGCAGCGAGGCGGCTAGGGGAGAGATGGAAGAGGCCTTGCTCGGAGGGGAAGCGGTGGCCGGTGGCGGAGAGCTCGAAGAGTTGCGTGGCGAGGGGCGAGCGCGAGAGGAGGCCGCGCTTGAGGTCGCTGCCGGGCGGGCTGTAGGGGGCCTGACAGGTTTTGGCGTAGGCTTCGCGTTGGGCGGTGATGGCGCGAACGAAGTCGGGCGTGAGGTTGTTGCGGTCGGCGGGGGTGAAGAGGATCATGGGGTTTCCTCGGTGGAGGCTAGGCGGACGAGGTCGAGGAGTTCGGCGTTGCTCATGGCGGTGAGGAGTTTTTCGGGGCCGGCGCGCAGGAGTTCATCTGAGAGGGCGCGCTTCTGCTCAATGAGCGCGTCAATCCGCTCTTCGAGGGTGCCGTGGCAGATAAACTTGTGGATGGTGACGCGGTGCTGCTGGCCGATGCGGTGGGCGCGGTCGGAGGCTTGGTTCTCAACGGCGGGGTTCCACCAGCGGTCAAAGTGGATGACGTGGGTGGCGGCGGTGAGGTTGAGCCCCACGCCTCCGGCGCGCAGGGAGATGACAAAGAAGGCGGGGCCGGTGTGGCGCTGGAAGGCCTCGACGCGCGCTTTGCGTTCGTCAACCGGGGTGCTGCCGTGGAGGACGAAGCCTGGGCAACCGAGCCGCTCGGCAAGGAGGGCGTGGAGCGGGGCGATAATCTCGTAGAACTGCGTAAAGAGGAGGAACTTCTCCCCTGTGGCGACAATCTCCCCGGCGAGTTCGAGGAGCTTGAGGAACTTCCCCGATTGTTCGGGCGGGTAGTCGAGCGCGTGGATGAGCTGGGCGGGATGGTTGCAAATCTGTTTAAGGCGCACGAGGGTGCGCAACACCAAGCCGCCGCGCGAGAAGCGGTCCGTTGTCTTCTTCAACCCTTCGCGCAGGGTTTCGACGAGCTGGCGGTAGGCGAGGGCCTGATCGGGGGTGAGCACGCAGGGCACCAACTGCTCATGCTTTTCGGGCAACTCCTCGAGGATGCCCGGATCGCCCTTTTGCCGGCGTAGGAGGAAGGGCTTGACCAGCTGCCGCAGGGCGGGCATAAAGTCCTCGGGGTGGCGGCTCATCTGCCGAATCTGCTCCTGGGGGCCGAGGAGGCCGGGGTTGAGGAAGTCGAAGAGCGTCCAGAGATCCAGCAGCGAGTTCTCCACCGGCGTACCGGTGAGGACGATGCGCCGCTCGCTGTACAGCTCGCGCACGGCCTGGCTCTGGCGCGAGCCCGGGTTCTTGATGGCCTGGGCCTCGTCGAGGATGATGGCCGGAAAGTCCACCTGCTGCAACGCTCTCACGCGTGGGATCATCTGATAGCTGAAGAGGGCCACATCCACGCCAAAGAGCGCTTCCTCGGGGTCTTTGATGAGCTGCTGCCACGCCTCGGCATCCATCCACTTGGGGTGGCAGATTTTCAGAGAGAGCTCCGGGGCCCACCGCTGTTGCTCGGTGCGCCAATTCTCCAGGAGCGTGGGCGGTACGATGATAAGCACCGGCGCTTTGGCCATCACCCCTGCGCGCTTCCACAGCTGCAGCAGCGCGAGCACCTGCAGCGTCTTGCCGAGCCCCATATCGTCGGCCAGGCACACGCCCAGTCCGCGCTCGGTCCCCTCCCAGAGAAAGCGCACGCCCTCGCGCTGGTAGGGCCGCAGAAGCTGCGCGGTGGCCTCGGGCAAGGCGGGCATCGGCCGGGTGAGAGTGCCATTGAGGAAGTTGTTCAGCTGCGTGCTCACCTGGTAGTGGTGCGGGAGCGAGCCATCGTTCGCGAAGTCGCGGACCGGCAACCCCGAGATCAGCCGCATCCCCTCAAAGAGCGAGAGCGCCTTGCCCGAATGGGCGGTGTCGAGCCCCCGAAGCGCCTCCAGTTGGTTGAGGAGGCGACTCATCAGGTTGCCGGGGAGCAGCTTCTCGCCGAGAGCGAAGGGCATATCCGGCTCGGCCTTCAGCAGATGGGTGAGCTCCTCGTCCGAGAGCGTCTGGCCATCGATGACCACCTCGTAGGAGAAGTCGAGCAGCGCCTGGGCGTTGAACTCGCCGGAGAGGGGCCGTTCGCCGAGTTTGCCGCGCACCGAGATGTCCTGGGGCTTCACCCACTGGGGAATGCGCCCGAGCAGGGTGCAGTTGAACCACGCCAGTTGACTGCGGAAGTCCTCGGACGTCAGGTCTATCAGCCAGTCATTATCGATGGTGAAGGGGGCGTAGAGGGTCATCTCCTGCTGCTGGCTTTCGATAAAACAGGCCGAGACCATCGCGTGCCACTGTTCGGCCAAGGCGTGGAGCTGCTCGGGCTCCTGCCAGTGCGCCTCCATCCATTCGCCAACGGGCTGGAGCGCGCCATTGGGCAACCGCACGGCAAAGAGCGCCGGATGGCGCGCCTCCGGCGTGAGCATATCCACCACCAACACCAACGGGAAGGGGCTCGGCGGCAACACGAGGCTGTTCAAGTCTTCGAGCTCGGGAGTCAAGCCCACACTCGAGCAGAAGGAGTTCCATAATGCGAACCAGAAGCCTTCAACCGCCTCGGGCGGCACAACTGGCGCAAAGGCAAGGCGCGCTTCCTCCGTCGCCACCAGCGTCATCCAATCAGTACTCGGAAACTCTCCCGGCACAAGCTCCTGCCGGTTCGCCTCCCGGCTGACCTGCAACGCGACATAGCGCGATAGCAAAGTATGCACCGCCCGGTGCACCGTGCGAAAGGCCGGCGAACCCGTCGATACTTTCAGGTCTTCTAACCAGACTTCAAGTCCATCGGGCAACGGCCGGCGCGCGTAGTCCAGCAGCGTGCCTGCAAAAAGTGCCAGCGGCTTCTCCCACTCGCCTTTCGCCAACCGGCGGCACTGCGCCACAAAGGCATCATTTTCTTCAATCTGCTCGCGTTCTTTCTCAGGGCTTTCCATAAACGCAGTATAGCAAAGTCTCTCTCACCGTTCCCCACCCTTATCCCGGAGTTTGTCAGGGAGAAGGGAATGGATATGGGGTGATGGATTAACAGGAGAAGTTGGGGAGGCGTGGGGTTGGGGCAGGAGGTCTTTCTTTGCGGGGGCGGCCGGTAATGGATGGCGGGTGCTTTAGGGAGATAAGCGTGATGTGAGGTGCAGGGGTGAGCGGGGGCGGGATGTGCTATACTGCGCTTGAAGGAGGAGCGGTGATGGAACCGACGAGAGACGAGGCGGAAGAGGCGTTGCGGGGGGCGGAGCGGTCTAACCCCGGGCCGTGGGTGGCGCATAGCCGCTATGTGGCGCAGGCGTGCGAGGCGATTGCCCGGCACTGTCCGCACCTGAACCCGACGGCGAGCTAACCTACGGTCTGCTGCACGACATCGGCCGCCACGCGGGTCCCTCCTCGAAGCGCCACTTGCTCGAGGGCTACCGCTACTGCGCGGCGCGGGGCTGGACGAAGGCCGCGCGGATCTGCATCTCACACGCCTATATGCTCCAGGACATCGCCACTTCCATCGGCCGTTTCGACATGCTGCCGGAGGACAAGGCCTTTATGGCCGACTTCGTCGCACACGCGGTCTACGATGACGACGACCGCCTGGTGCAGCTCTGCGACGCGCTGGCCTTGCCGTCGGGCTTCTGTCTGCTAGAAAAGCGCTTCGTCGATGTGGCCCTTCGCTACGGCACGCACCCTTTTACCATCGCGCGCTGGCAGAAGACCCTCGAGCTCAAGGCCTACTTCGAGCGCTTCATTGGCGCTTCCCTCTACTCCCTGCTCCCTGGCGTCATCGAGAACAGCCTGCGCTAACGACGCGCGCGGGGCCGTGATGCGGGGGCTTCTTGCCCCCGCACCCCTCGGGAGCGTGGGACGCTCCACCCCGGCCGAAACGCCCTACGGGCACTTCGGCTACTAGCACCCTGAGCACGCCGGGGGGTGCCGCCATCGGCGGATACTTTCGATTGGAGGGCGGGTTAGATACTTGCGCTGATGAGGATGATGGCGGTGTAGACGGAGAAGGCCGCATGCCAGAGCAGTAGCGTTATCGCGGCGTAGAGGCGCCATGGGCGGCCGGTAAAACGCCGCACCAACGTGCAGATCAGCCCCCACGCCGCGCCCAATGCGAGTAGCCACATCCCGAGTTCCAGCACCCGCAGTCCATCGCCAACGCCAAAGTGCTTAAAGAGCATCAACAGGGGAAGGACCGAGACCATTACGGCTGTGCCCAGCCATCCAAAAAGCAACGTCTTGGAGCAGCAGAGTGCGACCTCCACCCCCACAATCCCCACCGCCAGCAGCCCCAATGCCCACCGACTGCGCGATTGGTTCCCGCTCATTTGCTAGCGTTCTCCTTCTCTTTGCGCACGAGGTATAATTTCGTGCCGTTGTAGGAGAAGTATTTTGGCCCTTGATATGCGCCCGAATCGTTCTTTTGCGGCATAAACTGTTTGCAGAAG
>JBJFFT010000106.1:0-6298 GCA_051891975.1 Candidatus Spyradenecus sp.
CAAAAACACACCCAGGAGGCCACGAAAAGTAGGGGCTCCTCGCCCCCACGCCCCCCGGGAGCGTGGGACGCTCCACCCCAGCCAAAGCGCCCTCCGGGCACTCCGGCACCGGCAAAGCCTCATAACTCCCCCTCCCACCACCCCCACCGCGCGTAAGCGTTGTGCCAAGGTCTGCTCCGTCAGGCCATTCGCCCCGAAGCAAAAAAAGCTCCTCGGTATACCCCAAAAAAGGTAGGGCCTACCTCGACCCGACCTAGGCCCTACCTCGAGGTGACCTAGGCCCTAGGTCGAAATGAGCCAGGCGCGGGTGCTTTCCGGGAGCTATTGGATGAGCAGCGTGGATATTAGCGTGGCTTGCGGTTGGAGAGGGTAAAGAGGGTGTAGCGCTTGCCGTCGTTGGCGGTGAAGGTGAAGCGGTCGGCGGGAAAGCCTTGGAGCGCGTCATCCCCCTGTGGGAACATCACCGAGAAGCGGCCGGGGAGATACTTGGGGCGCACGGGGGCGTAGGGCGCGGCCTCCAAGTAGGCTTTGATGGTGACAACTTCGGCCTCGGTCGGCACCACCTCGCCCGGGGCCACGAGGACATTAGGCGCGGCCTTGGCCACAAAGCAGGGCGTTCCAGCCACCGGCTCGGCGACGGCAAAGTACATCTCGGGGGCCAGGTTGAGCGTTTGATAGAGCCAAGGCGCAAAAAGAGCCATTGGCGCAGTGTGTTGCGTCTCCAGCGTAAACATCGTCCGGTGGAAGCGGTTGTAGCGACCATACCAGACGCTTTGGTCCAGCAATCCGGAAGTGATCACCTCACGATAGGTAAGCCCCTGCGGATCTGCCTGATAGCGCGAGAGCATCGCCCGGACCTCGCGGCCGAGGCGGAACTGCAACACCGCCGTCGCCCCCATCCACACCAGCACGCCCGTGACCGCCACCGCCGCAAAGGCCCGCCAACGCGGCAGTTGCGCGCGATACCGAACGACGAGCACCATCAGCGCCATCGTGGTCGGCATCGCCACGCGGATGACCCCATTGGTGGAGATAATGAGATAGCTAGCGTAGGCTGCAGCGAGATAGAGCCACCACTCGAGCGAATCCAGCAGCGTGGCCCCAAGCTCCCGCCGCCGGAACCACAGCACGCGCACCAAGAGCAACGCCAACACGGGAGGCCATAGGAGCAAAACAAAACTCACCTGCGAGCGGACAATCTTGGCGACCATAGCCCCCACGCCCTCGCCAATAATCGTCGAGGCCGCACGGCTGCTGGCGGCCGGCCCCAGGATGAGAAAGGCCCCACCCACGACCATCAAACCCCACGCCACAGCCTGCTGCGGCGTGAAGGCCACGCGCCGGGCACAGACCGAGCGAATGACCATACTCCCGGCCAACGCCGCGATCATCGGCAACACAAAACACTCCTGCGTCCAGCCATAGAGAAAGGCCAACGGCACCATCCACCACTGCAGATGCCGCCATAGCACCATCGCGAGCAAGGTCGCCGTCGCGGTCCACAAGTAATTCAGCGCAAAGGCGATATTCAGCGTCGTCTCGCCATACCACAGGCACCACCAGACCCCAGCCGCCCCAATCGCCCACGCCCAGGGACTCGACCTCCCCCACCGCAATCCGCCCTCGCGCAAGATGAGATAAGTAAACAGCCCCCACACCAATGTGTTGAGCACATCAAAGAGCGTCCACAGCCGACAGCCCGAGAAAAGCGCCACAATCCCGTGCACAATCACCCGGCCATTACCCGGCGGATTTAGGTAATCATACCACTGCTGACGCACAATATCTGCCAGGGAGGCAACGCGATGGGTCGTGGCGAAGGTGCTATTTTGTCCAGCGAAGGCATAGGAGAGCGTATCGTGATCGTCCGGACAGAATAAGTTGAAACAAAAGACCCCAATCAATACAAGCCCAATCACAAGGCCAGGCAGTAGCCAGCGTTTATCGAACCCCTTTTTCATCTCGTTCTCCTTCATAGCACTCAAACGGTCTCTTCGCGGACGATATAGACTGGGCGGTGCTTGGCTTCAAGGTAAGTCTTGGCCAAATACGCACCTAAAATCCCCGTCACGAAGAGTTGTAAACCGCCAAAGAAGACGATGATACACACGAGCGAGGGCCAGCCTCCGACGGGGTCGCCGAAGAGAAGGGCTCGCCCAACCACGAACAAAAGCACGAGGAACGCCGTAAAACAGCACCCGATGCCGAGTACGGCGGCCACCTGTAACGGCGCGGTGGAGAAAGCCATAATGCCATCTAGGCTATAGCGAAAGAGCTTCCAAAAGGACCACTTGGTCTCCCCGGCCTGACGTTCGACATTGGGATAGGCAATCCAGTGCGTCCGAAAGCCCACCCACTGATAAATCCCCTTCGTGAAGCGATTGACCTCGGAAAGCGTGAGAATCGCATCGCGAACCTGGCGCGTCATCATCCGATAGTCCCGCGCGCCGTCCACCAACGCGACCTCTGAGAAGTGTCGCATCAGCCAGTAAAAGCGCCGAGCGAACCACGAGCGCACTGGCGGCTCGCCCTCCCGCGAACTGCGCCGCGTGGCCACACAGTCGAACCCTTCGCCGTCAATCTTCTGAACCATCTCCGGCAACAACGCCGGCGGGTCCTGCAAGTCGACATCCATTGTCACGACCTTGGCCCCTGCCGCCTTGCGCAAGCCCGCGAGCAAGGCCGCCTCCTTCCCAAAGTTGCGTGAAAAGGAAACATAACGAACGCGCGGATCCTGCTGAGCCAACGCGCGAATTCGCTCCAAGGTCTCATCCGTCGACCCGTCATCCACAAAGACGAACTCCAACCCCTGCAATCCCGTGGCATCGACCGCCGCGACGAATGCATCAACACACCGCGCCTCATTAAAGCACGGCACCACCACAGATAATTCGACCGCTTGAGCCATAAAAAGCACACCTTCCTCTCGCGTGCTTCAAGGAGGCCCTGAGAAAGCCCGGCAATAAACACGCAAAGGAAGGTGTGCCAATACGGCACACCTCGTCTAACGTGTCGCTTATTGCCAGAAAGTTCTCAGGTTTCCTTGAAGCAACTAGTTAGCACAAAGTGCAAGAATCTTCTGCAGCTCGCCTGCAGTGGCACCCAGTATAGCACAACACCGTGCGGCTTTGCCGCATAAATCTATGTGCAATACCTGCCTCCCAACCCGAGCCGCCGATGTCTCTCGCAGATACCCTTTTTGAGGTAGGCCCTACCTCGAGGTGACCTAGGGCCTAGGTCGAGGCGAGGTAGGGCCTAGGTCGATTTGAGCTAGGCGCGGGGGCAAATTGGACTCGGGGCGAGTAAAACTATTAAGTACACCACTTATTGGAATTAAGAGGCCTCTTAATGATTTCGGCCGCCCCAGGCGAGGGGGAAAGGGCGCGGCAGGGAGGCGGCCGGGGGCTTGGAGCCAGGCGCTCGCTGACGCTCGCTGCGCGGCGCAAGCACCGCGCCACTGAACCGTTGATGACAGGAGGTGAACTGGATGGAAGATAAGGGGGCCACGCGCCAGGCGGGGTGGAGGCCAGGCGCGGCCATTGGAACAGCCGGGGGTGCCAGGCGAGCGCGGCAGGGAGGCGGCTGGGGGCGGGCATTCTTGGGGAGCGCTGGGGCGTTGCCCCCTGCGCCGGGGGGCTTGGGGGATCTCCCCCAACGGCCCTGGCAGGGAGGCGCGGTAAGCGCATCCCTGCTACGCAGCCTGACGAGCCACCGCCGTGCCATTAGCCGAAGTGCCCGGAGGGCGCGTCGGCCGGGGTGGAGCGCACCGCGCTCCCGAGGTGCAGGGCGAGCAGCCCTGCCGAGGGGTGTGGGGGCGAGTAGCCCCCACAGACGGAGGGGTTAGGGGGCGTTATCGTGGGCGAAGGCGAGGAGTTCTTCGCGGGAGGCGCCGTCGAGTTGGCGGGTGTAGGCGGCCTTGAGGAGTTGGCCGAGGGCGGGGCCGGGGGTGAAGCCGAGGGCGAGGAGGTCGCGGCCGGTGAGGAGGGGCGGGGGGAGGATGGGCTCGGCGGCGAATTGGGCGAGGCGCTCGCGGGCAAGATTGTAGAGCTCGAGCTTGGCGTGGGAGGAGAGGCAGTCGAGGCGGTGGAGTTCGAGTTCGAGCGCGATGGTGGGGCGGCCGAGGAAGCGGCGCGCGGTGGCGGGCTTCATCTTGGGAAGTTCGACGAATTGCATGTGGCCGGCGACGGCGGCGGTGACCGCCTCAATGGTTTCGCGGCTCTCCTTGAAGCGGCGGAGGATGGCGGGGGTCATCTCGGCGCCGATGGCGGCGTGGTTGGGGGTGCGGTAGGCGGGGGAGCCATCGGGCTTGGTGCCGACTTGGAGGGCGGCGGGTTTGCCGATGTCGTGCAAGAGGATGGCCCAGACCAGGTGGGGGGCGCGGGGGGCGGGGGCAAGGTCGAGCATGCGCGCGGTGTGGCGCCAGACGTCGCCCTCGGGGTGCCAGATGGGGTCTTGGAGACACCCGCGCAGGGCGAGGAGTTCAGGGAAGAAGGTGGCCAGGAGACCGCTGTCGGCAAGGAGGTCGAGGGCGGCGGAGGGGGTGGGCGCTTGGCAGAGGGTGCGGAGGAACTCAGTGCGAATGCGCTCGGCGCTGACGCAGGGGAGGTGGGGGGCTTCGGCGCAGAGGGCTCGCCAGGTGGCGGGGTCGATGCGCCATTGGCAGACGGCGGCAAAGCGGATGGCGCGCAGGAGGCGGAGGCGGTCTTCGCGGAAGCGGCGGAGGGGGTCGCCGACGGTGCGCAGGACTCCGGCGCGAAGGTCATCGAGGCCGCCGACATAGTCGATGATTTGCTCGGTGATGGGGTCGTAGAAGAGGGCGTTGACGGTGAAGTCGCGGCGCTGGGCGTCGTGCTCGGCGGGGGCGTAGGCGATGGAGGTGGGGTGGCGGCCATCCTGGTAGCCGCCGTCGGTGCGGAAGGTGGCCACATCGTAGGAGACGCCGTCCAGGACCACGAGCATCACGCCGAAGGCCTTGCCCACGCCAATGCTCTGGGCGGGGAAGAGCGCGGCGACCTCCTCGGGGGTGGCGGAGGTGGCGATGTCGATGTCCTTGATGGGCGCGCCGCGCAGGGCATCGCGCACGCAGCCGCCGGCAAAGTAGGCGGTAAAGCCGCGCTCGCGCATCGCGCGGACGATGGTGAGCGCGCCGGCCCAGCGGACAGCGGACAGCGGACAGCGGACAGCGCGCGTGCCGCGACGGAGCGGCAGGGGGCTAATGGATGTAGGGGTGCCGTCTTCTACGCACATAGCCTGAGGAGGAGAAGAGAGTCCCCCGAGAGCACCTTTGTCGCGTTAGCGAACTGTCGACTGTATCCTGTCGACTGTCAACTTCACTCAGCGAATGGGCAGCGGACCAGGCGGCCGGAGGGGAGGGTGCGGAGGTCGGGGGGCGTGGTGGCGCAGGCTTCGCGGGCGCAGTCGCAACGGTCGGAGAAGCGGCAGCCGGGGGCGTAATGGCCGGGGCTGGGGACCTGACCGGGGATGGCGCGCAGGGTCTTGCCGCGCGTGGCGTGGGAGGGGAGGGCCTCGAGGAGGGCGCGGGCGTAGGGGTGCTTGGGGCCGGCGAAGAACTCGGCGGCGGGGGCCTGCTCGACCACCTGGCCGGCGTACATCACCGCCACGCGGTCGGCCATCTTGTAGACCACGCCCATGTCGTGGGTGATGAAGATCATCCCGGAATCCTTGCTGTGCAGTTGGAGCATCAGTTCAAGGACCTGGGCCTGGATGGTGACATCGAGGGCGGTGGTGGGCTCGTCGGCGATGATGAGCTGTGGCTCGAGGATGAGGCACATGGCAATCATCACGCGCTGCTGCATGCCGCCGGAGAGCTCATAGGGATAGCAGCGCATCGCGAGGGCCGGATTCTGGATACCGACCTTCTCGAGCCAGGCGAGGGCCTTGGCGCGGGCGGCCTCCTTGGAGATGGCCTCGTCGTGAATGCGCACGGCCTCGACGATTTGGTCGCCTATTCGCACGAGCGGGGAGAGGGCGGTCATCGGGTCCTGGAAGATGACGCCAATCTTCTTGCCGCGGTAGGCGCGGATCTTGGCGATGGGCAGCTTGAGCAGGTCAACGCCCTCGAAGAGAATCTCGCCGCCGAGGATCTTGGCCGGGGGCGAGGGGAGCAGCCGCGGAATGCACATCGAGGAGACCGACTTGCCGCAGCCGGACTCGCCGACCACGCAGAGGATCTCGCCGCGGTTGACCTCGAAGGAGACATCCTGGACGGTGGTGACGGCCTGGCGGGTTTCGTCGTTCTCGAAGGCAATCGTGAGATTGCGCAACTGCAAGAGGGGTT
>JBJFFT010000107.1:0-26890 GCA_051891975.1 Candidatus Spyradenecus sp.
AAAAGTGCCGTCCGCGATATTTTTTCTGGGCGAGGGCTGAGTGTGTTTCTGCCTGGGGGAGCTCGAGGGTGGAGCAGAGGAATATGAGGCCGCCGCGGAGGGCGGCCGTGCACAACGCTTACCAGCACACCCCGTGCCCCCATTCGGCTTTTGTGCCCGTGGCGACTCCCGTTTGAGGGAGGGCCTAGGTGACCTCGAGGTAGGCCCTAGGTCGAGGCGAGGTAGGCCCTAGGTCGAAGTGAGGTAGGGCCTATCGCGCGCGCGTACGCGCGTGAGCACGCACGCGAGAATAGTTATGGCAGGGGCGAGGGCGGCCTGACGGAGCAGGCCGGTGCACAACGCTTACCCTCGCAACGCACCGAAGGCGCACCTCACGGCCCGCAGGGCCACCTCTCGCGCCGAAGGCGCACCTCACGCGGGCGCAGCCCGCACCTCTCGCGAGCGTAGCGAGCCCCCGGTTTGACGCGCGCGCAGAAGTCCGCTATAATGCGCGCGTTTGTATCTCATTAGAAGGATAAGAGCCGATGTATACCGCTTCCGATCTGAAGAAGGGCCTCAAGATTATGTTTGAGGACCAGCCCTGGATTATTACGGACTTCGATTTCTCCAAGCCCGGCAAGGGTCAGGCCATCTACAACTGCAAGCTGCGCAATATGCTCAACGGGTCGGGCAAGAGCTGCTCGTTCCGCTCGAACGACCGCTTTGAGAAGCCCGACCTGGCTCAGATGCCCCTGGTCTTCTCCTACGAAGACAACGGTACCTACATCTTCAACGACGAGGATTACAACGAGATCCGCGTCTCCAAGGAGGTCCTGGGCAACAAGACCTACTTCCTGACCGATGGCCTCGAGGTCGATGCCCTGCTCTACGAAGAGAGCGTCATCGACGTGGAGCTGCCCTCCTTCATCGAGCGCAAGGTCATCAAGTGCGACCCCGGCGTGCGCGGCAACACCGCGGCCGGCAAGGTCACCAAGCCCGGCACCGTCGAGGGCGGCTACGAGCTCCCCGTGCCCCTCTTCATCAATGAGGGCGACATCATCCGCATCGACACGCGCACCGGCGAGTATGCCGACCGCGTCAAGGCCTAACCCCAGCCGCCCAAAGGAGCGCTATGGCCAAGCAAGACCTCCCCAACCTCCAAGACGTCTCCCGCGTGCCCGAGGAGCTCCTCCCCGTCCTGCACTGGTGGCAGGATAAGGGGCCCAAGACCCTCGCCATCGCCGGCGCCGGGCTCCTCGTTGCCGCCGCCATCTTCTACGGCGTGCGCCAGCGCGAAGCCAAGCAGGATGTCACCGTGCAGAACCTCGCCTTCGCCGCTCAGGCCGAAGAGTTCAGCACCGTCGTCAACGCCGGAGGCAAGGCCGCCGAGCTCGCGCGCCTCGACCAGGCCCGCGCCCTCTTCGCCGCCGGGGACTACGAAGGCGCCCTCGCCGCCTATGAGGCCGCCTGCAAGCGCCTCGACGATCCGGCCCTCGCCGACATCGCCCGCCTCGGCCGCGCCCGCACCCTCGAAGCCCTCGACCGTCTGGACGAAGCCCTCGCCGCCGTCACCGAGCTGGAGGCCACCGTCGCCGCCAGCCCCGTGCCGCACTACCTAGCCGCCGAGGTGCCGATGGCCAAGGCCATCATCCTCTGCCGTCAGGGCGATAAGGCCGCCGCCAAGGCCGCCCTCGCGCCGATCCTCTCGGCCGTCGAGCCCTCGCCCCTGGCCAAGTATACCGCTCAGGCCGAGCGCCTCGCCAAGATTATCGACGCCTACGCCCCCAAGAGCCTCTTTGACAAGGCCGCCGAGGTGGCTCCCGCGCCCGCGGCCCCAGAGGCGAAGTAAGCCTTAGGCCACAATAAACAGAACGGGCAGGACCTCGCCGGTCCCGCCCGTTTCGTTTGTCTATCCTCAGTCTTGCAGCGTCTCGTCTTCCACCGAGAGCGTGGCGGAGGCCTGCGCGCTAAAGTGTTCGGCCAGGACGCGGCGGACGATGGGGCCGGCATCGCGGCCGCCGCCAATGCCGTTATCGAGCATCGCGCAGACGACGATCTCGGGCGCCTCCACCGGCGCAAAGGCCACCGACCAGACATGCTTGCGCTTGACGCCGCGGTCGATGTACTCGGCGGTGCCGGTCTTGCCGGCCACGCGCACGCCCTCAACTTGCATCGTCTGGCCCGTGCCACGGTCGACCACCATCTCCATCCCCTCGATGACCGCGCGCAGGGCCTCGTGGCCCCAGGGCAGGCGGCGCTGGAGTTCGCCCTCCGGGCCAAAGGCCACCAGGCGCGGACGGTAGACCGCCCCGCCGGCTGCCAGGGCCGCCACGCCGTGGGCCACCTGCAGGGGTGTGGCCGTCACGAAGCCCTGGCCGATGGCGCATTGGGCGGTGTCGGCCGGGGTCCAGGTGCCCTCGCCGGGGCGGGTGAAGCGCGCGCGCTTCCACTCGGCGCTGGGCATCAGGCCCTCAGCTTCGCCAGCGAGGTCGATGCCGGTGCGTGCGCCGAAGCCGGCTTGGCGGGCGGTGGCGGCGATGGCCTCCATCCCAATGCGCGTGCCCAAGGTGCAGAAGTAGGGGTTGCAGGACTTCATCAGCGCTTCGCGCAGGTTCAGCTCGCCGTGGCCGTACTTGTAGTGGCAGCGGAGGCGGCAGCCGAAGTCGGCGAAGAGGCCGGTGCACTCGAAGAGGGTCTCGGGGTCGAAGCGCTGCTCCTGGGCGGCGATGGCGACGAAGGGCTTGAAGACCGAGCCCGGGGAGTACTGGGCCTGGATGGCGCGGTTGAAGAGGGGCTTGTCGGGGTTGTCGATGAGCTGCTGCCAGGCGGAGCGGGAGATGGACGGGATGAAGGCGTTGAGGTCGTAGGTGGGGGCGGAGGCAAGGACGAGGAGGTCGCCATTGCGCGGGTCGAGGGCCACCACGGCGCCCGGACGCCCGGCGAGGGCCGTCTCGGCCGCGCGCTGGAGGGGGAGCGAGAGGGTGAGGGTGAGGTCGCGCCCCTGTTCGGCGTGGCGGCGGACCCACCGTTCGCGGGTGTAGACGCGCGAATCGACGCGGAGCATCACTTCGCCGCTGTTGCCGGCGAGGAGGTGGTCGTACTGCCGTTCGAGGCCAGTGCGGCCGCGCGGGTCGGGCAGACGGTAGTCCCAGAGCGTGCGGTCGGCCGCCTCTTCGGTGCGCTCGCCCACGTAGCCCAGGGCGTGGGCGGCGAGGGTGCCATTGGGGTAGATGCGCCGGGGCATCGGGCGAACCTCGACCCCGGGGAGCTCCTCGGCCCACTCGGAGAGGTAGGCCACTGTGCGGAAGTCCACGTCGCGCCAGGCCACGAGGGGGATGGGGCGGGATTCGTTGACGTGGCGGGCCACCTGCTCGCGCGTCACTTGGCGGACCAGGCCGAGGCGCGCGGCGAGCTGGTCGATAAGCGAATCGACGGCGAGGATGGTGTTGCGCCAGGCGCCGGGCTGGCTGAGCTCCTCGCAGTAGATGACCACCTCGTAGGCGGGGCGGTTGTCGGCCAGCACCTCGCCGTGGCGGTCGAGGATGCGCCCGCGCAGGCCGGGCACCTCCACGCGGCGCAGGCTCTGGCGCTCCTTCACGCCGTCGTAGCGCATATTCTCGCGCACCTGCACCCGCCACAGCCGCGCGGTCAGCACCCCAAAGCCCGCCAGGAAGCACCCCAGCAGCAGCCAGAGCGTCCAGCCGTGGACCACGCCCGCCTGCGGCTCCTCAATTTGCATGGCCGAGCGTCTCCTCCTGCTTGGGCTTGAGCACCCGGAACTCCGCACGCCGCGCCAGGGCAAAGGCCGCCGCGCCCCCCAACGCCCCGGCACAGGGCGTGGCCAAGAGTCCGGCCAGGCTCGGCGCGAGCGCCTCGGCCGCCACCCCCGGCCAGCACGCGCTCCACGCCCACACCCACAGGCGGAAGACCGGCGCCAGCGCCACGCCCCAGAGCAGACCGTGCAGGGTGCCGACCTCCTCGGGGAAGTTGTCGCGGAAGAGGCGGATGGCGCCCCAGATCATCAAGAGGAAGAGAATACAGGTACCCGGCGGCAAGTCCCAATCGCACTCCAGCAGCGCGCCGCCCCAGAGCGCCACCCACGCCCCCAGTCGCGGCCCGCGCGTGGCCATCCAGTAGCCCAACCACGCCGGCACCACCACCAACTGCACCGCCGGCACGCTCGGTAGCAAGCGGTTGAGCGCCCCCACCAGCACCGCGGCAAAGAGCGTCAGCCAGAGCGCGTCCCACCGGCGCTCACTCGGCCCCATCGCGATCATCCTCCGGCCCCGGCGCGGCGGCGACCATCACGAAGGCCGTGCGCAGGAGGGCCGGGTCCACCGCCGGGGCCACGAGCACCTCGTTGAGCAGCCCGCTCTCCTCGCGCTGCACCGCCACCACGCGCCCGATGAGCAACCCGGCCGGGAAGAGCCCGCCGCTGCCCTCGGTAAAGAGCTCCTGCCCCTCGCGCAGCTTGGCGTGGCGGCCAACGAAGCGCATCACCAGCGGCCGGGCCACGTAGAGCGCCTCCTCGGTGCCGTCGCGCCCGAAGTCCGCGCCCTCGCTCCCCTGCACCACGCCCTTGATGCCGCCGGGGACCTCCGCCGCCACGCGGCAGAGCGGGTCGGAAAGCAAAATCACCTCGCAGCGATGGCGCGTCACCCCCTCGGCCACGCGCCCGACGAGCCCCTCGGGCACCACCACCGCGTCCCCCGCCTTCACCCCCTGCGCCGACCCCACGGCCAAGCTCAGCCGCGGCCAAACGCCCAGCCCGCCGCCGTGCGCCCACACTGGCGCGGCCACCACCTTCGCCGGCTGAGCCCGTTGCCAAGCGAGGGCTGCGCGCAGCGCGCCATTCTCCTCGGCCAGGCGCTCGGCCTGAGCGAGCATCACGCGCAGCCGCTCAACCTCGGCCGCCTGCGTCTCGCGCACCGGCCCATCGCATAACCCGCGCCAGGCAGCGCCCAGCCGGCCCGAAAGCTGCTGACCCACCGCCGCCATCGCGCGCTGGAAGGGATAGAGAATCTCTGAACAAAAGCCCCGCACCTGCCGGTTCGCCCCAACGAACAGCAACACGCCAAGGGCGGCCAGCAGCCAAAGCCAGGTGCGCTTCATATCCGCTCGCTACGCGAGCCTTAGTGTCGCCGGGCCAGGTGTTCCTTGTAGAAGTCGAGCTCTTCGAGCATTCGACCGGTGCCGTTAGCTACGCCCGAGAGGGGGTCGTCGGCCACAATGACGGGCAGACCGGTCTGGGCGGCGATGAGGCGGTCGAGCCCGCGCAGGAGCGAGGAGCCGCCGGAGAGGACGATGCCGCGGTCGACCAAGTCGCTCGAAAGCTCGGGCTTGGCCTCGGCCAGGAGGTTGCGCACGGCATCGACAATGGAGGTGACCGGGTCCTTGAGCGCTTCGCGAATCTCTTCGGAGGTGACCAGAAGGGTCTTGGGCAGGCCGGCGACGAGGTCACGCCCGCGCACCTCCATCGTCATCTCCTCAGCCAGCGGGTAGGCCGAGCCAATCGAGACCTTGATGTTCTCGGCCATCCGCTCGCCGATGAGCAGGTTGTAAACCCGGCGCATATACTGAATGATGCACTCATCCATCGTGTCCCCGCCCACACGCACGCTCTTGGCCTGGACGATGCCCGCCAGCGAGATAAGCGCCACCTCGCAGGTGCCGCCGCCAATATCCACAATCAGATTGCCCGAGGGCTCGGCCACCGGCAGCCCCACGCCAATCGCTGCGGCCATAGGCTCTTCAATAAGTGTGACATCGCGCGCGCCGGCGTGCTTGGCCGCCTCTTCCACCGCGCGCCACTCCACCTCGGTGATCTCCGAGGGGACCGCGATGACCACGCGCGGCCGCAACACCTTGTGCCCGCGCGCCTTGGAGATAAAGTAGCGAATCATCGCCTCGGTGATATCGAAGTCCGCAATCACGCCCGACTTCATTGGCCGCGCGGCGACAATCCCTGCCGGCGTGCGCCCAATCATCCGCTTGGCCTCCTCGCCCACGGCCAGGATCTTCTTCGTGCCCTTCTGCATAGCGACCACCGAGGGCTCGCGGATGACCACGCCCCGCCCCTTCATAAAGATGAGGGTATTGGCCGTTCCAAGGTCAATCCCGATGTCGCACGACAGCAAGTTCCGAATATGCGTAAACAGCCCGGCCATAGCAGCTCCTTCAGTAAAAACGCCCCTACGATAGCATAAACCTTTACCCCACGGCAACTAGCTAGCGGTTAGCTGCTAGCCGTTAGCGGTTAGCGCGCGTGCCGCGACGGGCAACCTGGAGAGGAGCGGCGTGCTGGTGCGGTCAATGCCGATATGCCCGCAGGGCGTGTCGGCCGGGGTGGAGCGCCCTGCGCTCCCGGGGTGCAGGGCAAGGCGCCCTGCCTAGGGGTTCGGGGGCGAGGAGCCCCCGGGCGCCCCGGCGCTGCTGCAGAAGATCCACTGGGTGGGGCAGGGGGTGGCGAGGGCGTCGGTGAAGGGGGCCACCTGGCCGACGGTGATGCCGGGCGCAAGGTAGAAGAAGGCGGCATAGGTCTTGCCGTCGTTGACATCCACGCGCTCCATCACCTCGCGGATGGTCTGGGGGGTGACGCCGGGGTAGCACTGGCGGGTGAGGGCGGGGTCGGGCCCATCGACGGTCCAATCCTCGAGAATCTGGCAGAGAGTGGCCTGGACGCCGCCGCCCTCGCGCGGGGCGAGCTCAATCTCCCAGGGCTGGAAGACGCGCTTCTCGCGGATGTTCCACTCGGCATTGGGCAGGAGGGCGCGGACGGGGATCTGCCCGGGCTCGGGCGCGTCGATGACGAAGGCCCCCTCGGCCTCCAACGCCACCAGCAGCCGAGCGAGGGGAATACAGTCGCGCACCGGGAGCTCCGGGGCGAAACGCACGCGCAGAAAGACGTCGCGCGGGTCCTCGGCCAAGGCCTTGAGCTGGGCGAGGAGCGCGTCGGGCGCGCGCAGCGTCTCGGCGGTAATCTCCACGCTCTGGCGGTAGACGCGCGGCGTGGCCAGCTTCTCCCACTTGAGGCGCACGACCACGCTCTGCCCGGCCTCCATCCCGGCCTTGGCGCGAAACATCCCGTAGGCTTGGCTCTTGGGCGCGGCAAAGGGGAGCCCCAAGACGGCCCCGGCCTCGGTATACGCCGCAGCAATGGCCGAGGGCATCAGGTCATCGGGCGAGCGCGCGCCCACGAAGGGAAAGCCGCGCGCCGAGACCTCCTGCCCAGGGCTGGACCACTGGTCGTCCACGAAGTCCGAGAGCGGCCGGAAGGGAGCTGCGGGGTCGACCGCCGGGCGCATCGCCACGGTGACGCGCTCGCCCTGGGCCATCGGCAGACCCCGCTGGAGCGCGGCGGGCGTCCCCTCGCTCAGGCCAATGGCGCGCAGGGCGCGGGCAACGGCGGAGGGACCATCCCAGGCCATCGCCACGCCCTCGTAGGCGCGGTCGCTCAACGCGCCCAGCAGGAAGAACTCCACCTCATAGTGCTCGCCCAGCCCCGTCAGTTCGGCCAGCAGATAGACCACTCCCGCCTCGGGCACGGCCACGCAAGTGGGAGTAATGACCGTAGCGCCCTCAGGCAGACCCGCCCGCCAGCTCTCCTTCGCCTCGGGGTGGGCAAAGGTGTAGGCCTGCGGGCCCTCCATCGCCAGCGCCACGCGCGCGGCCACCAACGCCATCAGCCAAAACCGCTTCATCGTTCACCTCCTGCCGCCCGGCGGTAGGCCACCACAATCCGCAACGCTTCCGCCTTCGCTTCGCCCTGGACCACCAGTCTGCGCCAGGCGGCCACATCCTGCGCAGTCAGCTGCACGCCCAAGCACACCTGCACCTCGGCCGCGACCTCCGCCGCCGGCGCATCGCTCGTTAGCCCCGCCACCGCCGCGCGGTAGGGCGCGCTCGGGCGCAACGCCACCCACCGCGCCACCAGCACCCCCGCCACCAAGAGCGCGCCCCAGGTGAGCGCAAAGAGCGCCGCGTGCAGGCAGCGCCTAAGCATCGCGCGCCTCCTCGAGCATCGCCAGGATAATCCGCGCCGACTGGTCCGCCGCGCGCTCCAAGAGATTGTCGTAGGAGACGGCCGCCTCGTCGTCGGCGCAGTCGCTCATCGTGCGGATGACCAGGCACGGCTTGCCGGCGGCAAAGGCCACGTGGGCAATCGCCGCCCCCTCCATCTCCACGCAGTCGGGCGCGAACTGCGAGACAATCGCATCGCGCGTCGAGCGGTCCGCCACAAAACGGTCGCCCGAGGCAATCCGCCCCACCCGCACCTGGCCGCCAACCACCCCCGGCCGCGCGCACGCCGCCTGCGCCCACGCCAAGAGCCGCTCGTCGCCCGGGAAGAACTGCCGCGCCGGGAAGTACTTAAGCATAATCGGGTCCTGGTCGTGAAAACACAGCTCGCGCGAAAGGACCACATCCAGCGTCTGCAACCCCGCGCCCGTCGCCCCGGCGATGCCTACATTCACCACGCAATCACACCCCTGCGCGTAGAGCAACCACGTGGCGCACGCGGCCGCATTCACCTTCCCAATCCCGCAACAAGCCACCACCACCAGATGGCCGCGCAACTCCCCAAAGAGAAACTCCGTCCCCAACGCCGCAACCGCCCGAGAAACCGTCATCTGCTCGCGCAACAACGCCACCTCGCGATCCAATGCGCCCAAGAGGCCCCAAATCATCTCTGCTCTGTCCTTTCCAATAACCGAAACCGCCGCCATTATAGCACAGGGAATGTCGACAGTCGACAGTCGGCAGAGCGCGTACCACGGCGGGCCACCCCCGGAAGGAACCGCGAGGTGGTACTCCTTCTTCCACGCCCCTGCCCCGCCGAGAGGTAGGGCCTAGGTCGACTCGAGGTAGGCCCTAGGTCGACTCGAGGTAGGGCCTAGGTCGAGGCGAGGTAGGGCCTAGGTCGAGGCGAGGTAGGGCCTATCGCGCGCGTAGGCGCGTGCGCGTGAGCGCGTGGCGGGCGCGCGCGGTTTTCTATGGTAAGGGCGGCCTGGCGGAGCAGGCCGCTGCACCACGCTTACCCTCGCAACGCACCACGCCCCCCCCCTCACGCGAGCGCAGCGAGCACCTCACGGCCCACAGGGCCACCTTCACGCGAGCGTAGCGAGCGCCCTCACGGCCCGCAGGGCCACCTCGCGCAAGTAAGCATTTGCTTTTGGGCGCGGGTGTGCTACACTATATGGCGTAAGCAGAAGGAGCTTGAGCGATGAAGCGTTGTTTGAGTGTTGTCTTGGTTGGGCTGGCGGCGTGGCTGTCGGCGGCGAATTTGACGGTTCAGCAGAAGTGCCTGGTGCGCGCGGTCGAGCGGATCAATCCCGAGGCGTTGGGGCGAATGGCCGAGGATTGGGAGGTCACCTATGGCAAGAGCGCCGAGTTGGAGGCGCTACGCAAGCTGATTGGCGAGGTGCCGGCGCGGAAGGCGGCGGCGGTCAAGGCGTTGCGCGAGCGGGGGGACGAGGCGCCGGCGAAGGCGTTGACCTTGGAGGTGAAGCGCGCGGTGCTGGCTCAGCCGATGATGGCGGGGCTGGAAGTGCTGGCGATGAAGTATGACTTCGGGCCGAATGCGCGGCGGCAGAATGCGCCGGCGCAGCCGAGTATGGCCTGCTACAATGTGGTGGAGGCGAACCACGGGATTAACTCGCAGCTGGTGAAGATCTCCGACCTTGCGGCCGAGACGCCGAAGGTGGAGGTGCTCTACAACTCCCCGCGCGCGTCGGTGACCTGCGTGGACCTGAACTGGGACGC
Organism: Candidatus Spyradenecus sp.; assembly: GCA_051891975.1. Taxonomy (GTDB): domain Bacteria; phylum Verrucomicrobiota; class Kiritimatiellia; order RFP12; family DVOR01; genus Spyradenecus. The sequence continues at coordinate 9,739 of JBJFFT010000107.1, forward strand.
CAAGCGGGTCTGCTTTGTGAAGAAGGACCCCGCGGACGGCAACCGCCTGAAGCTTTGGGAGTACCGCTTTGGCGAGGGCGAGGCCAAGCCGATTACGCCCAAGGGGGTCGATTACGATATTGGCGACGGCTGCTATCTGCCCGATGGCAAGTTTATCGTGACGGCGACGGCCTCCGAGCAGGGGCTGCCCTGCGAATCGGGCCGTATGGCGATGACCAACACCTATCGCTTCGACCCGGCCACCGGCAAGATGGAGCGCTTGACCTTCGACCAGGACTCCAACTGGTCGCCCACGATGCTCGATGACGGGCGCGTGATGTTCGTCCGCTGGGAGTATTGCGACCAGACCCACTTCTTCAGCCGTATTCTGATGACGATGCGCCCGGATGGCACCCGCCAGTTGGCCTACTTCGGCTCCAACGGCTTCTGGCCCAACCACTATGGCGACCCCAAGCCCATCCCCGGCGCGAACGGCAAGTTCATCTGCGTGGCCACCGGTCACCACGCCTCCAAGGCTGGGCGCTTGGCGCTCTTCGATGTCTCCAAGGGCCGTGCCGAGGCCGCCGGCTGCGAGCAGATGATCCCCGGTTGGAAGAAGCCCATCCCCGAGCGCATCGAGGATTACCTCTACGCCGGCGACTGGCCCAAGTTCCTGACCCCCTTCCCGCTGGGCCACAATCCGCGTAAGGATGGTGCCGGCAAGTACTTCCTCACCGCGATGCGCGCCAGTGGAGAGGACCTCTGGGGCATCTACCTGGTGGATGTCTTCGACAACCTGACGCTCCTGTGCGAGATTGAAGGATCCTCCCTCACCGAGCCCATCCGCTTTGAGCAGTCCACCCCGCCGCCGGTCTACCCCGACAGCATCGTCCCCGGCGAGAAGACCTGCACCGTGCACGTGGCCGACATCTACAACGGCCCGGGGCTGCGCGGCGTGCCGCGCGGGACGGTCAAGCAGGTGCGCGTCTTTGCCTATCACTACGCCTATAATAAGGCCGGTTCGCACGAGGGCGTGGGGACCGAGTCGAGTTGGGATATGAAGTATGTGCTCGGCACCGCGCCGGTGCGCGAGGATGGCTCGGTCTACTTCGTGGCCCCGGCCCATACGCCCATTGCCTTGCAGCCGCTGGACGCGAACGGCCAGGCCATCCAGTTGATGCGCTCGTGGTTCGTGGGGATGCCCGGCGAGAAGGTGGCCTGCACCGGCTGCCACGAGTCGGCCAACTCCATCTACAATGTGCCGCCGCTGCTGACGAAGCCCGACGCGCTCGAGCCCTCGATCTGCGGCGGGCTGACCTGGAGCTTTATGCGCGACATTCAGCCCATCCTCACGCGCAACTGCGCCCGCTGCCACAACGATGAGACCACCGACACCGATATGACGATGGATGGCCCCTACGGCAAGCAGTCGCTCACCGGCCGCCGCCCGAACCTGGCGAGCGTCAAGCCGGTCATTCTGCCCTATCGCGACGGCCTCAAGCCCGGCGGCGCCGGCGCCTTCACCCGCTCTTACCACGACCTCAACCCCTACGTCCGCCGCCCCGGCCCCGAGAGCGATAACCACATCTTCAACCCCGGCGAATACGCCGCCAACACCTCCGTGCTCATCCAGATGCTCAAGCGCGGTCACCACGGCGTGGAGCTCACCGACCGCGAGTGGCGCTTGCTCTACACCTGGATCGACCTCAATGCGCCCTTCTGGGGCACGTGGACCGACTTCGCCCTCAACTGGGCCAACGAGTTCCACCGCAACTGGATCGGCATCCGCGGTGCGCAGCAGCAGCTCCAGCGGATGAACGAATCGCGCGCCCGCCGCGAGAAGTGGAACGCCCTCTACCAGGTCTCCAACATCGACGCGGCCATCGAGGCCGAGGCCTACGATTTCGCCAAGTGCGCCGAGGAGATTGCCAAGATCCAGCCCAAGGAGCGCACCAAGAAGCATCGCGAAAAGCCCGAGCCGCCCAAGGTCGACGGTTGGCCGATGAAGAACGTCAAGGCCCAGCCGGTGCAGGTGGAGATGCCCGGCGGCTCGCTCACCTTCCTGCGCATCCCCGCCGGCACTTTCGTGATGGGCGACCCGAACGGCTACCGCGACGAGACCCCCCGCGTGGTCACCATCGACAAGCCCTTCCTGATGGCCGACATCGAGGTGCCCCTGCGCAACTTCCTGCGCTGGAAGCCCACCCACTACAATGGCTACATCGACCAGCTCGGCAAGGACCACACCTCCCCCGGCTGCAACGTGATGAACGACCCCTGGTTCCCCGCCGTCCGCGTCTCCTGGGAAGAGGCCACCGCCTACTGCAAGTGGCTCTCCGAGCAGACCGGCAAGAAATTCCGCCTGCCCACTGAAGCCGAGTGGGAGTGGGCCGCCCGCGCCGGCACCGACACCCCCTTCTACTGGGGCGGCGTGGAGGACAACTTCGGCCCCTACGCCAACCTCGCCGACAAGTCCCTCGACGGCATCCCCAACCAGCGTCAGACCCTCAACTACTACCACCGCGATATGCGCTACAACGACGGCCAGCAGGTCCTGGGCATCGTGGGCAAGCACAAGCCCAACGCCTTCGGCCTCAAGGACATCATCGGCAACGCCGCCGAGTGGACCGCCTCCACCTACGAGGGCACCGACGAAGCCGTCTGCCGCGGCGGCGCGTGGGACCTCCTGCCGCGCTTCTCGCGCGTCTCCCTGCGCGTCCACTATCCCCGCTGGCAGCGCGTGGCCAACGTGGGCATTCGCCTGGTGTGCGAAGAGTAGCGCGCTCGGGGCCTTGCGCTACAAGGCCCCAGCTGTTAGCGGCTAGCGGCTAACTGTTAGCACGCATTCCGCGACGAATAGGCCCCCGAGGATCTTCGGGGGCCTATTCTTTTCTCCGCGCCATTGCCAAGAGGGCAGGAGGCAAGACGCTTAGTTGCGGCGCCATTCGTGGGAGTGCATCGCCCGTTCTGATGGCCGCCGCTCACGCGCCGTCAGGCGCTCGCGCGGCAGCGTGCAACAACTTGTGCTATACTGCGCGTTTTCTGAAAGGAATCCGACGATGTTCGAACTGAATCACGCCCTGCTGGGGCGGTCGCTGCTCAATATCCGTTCGCTCTCCGACGCGGAGCTTCATTATATGGTGGACCTAGCGATGGCGCTGAAGGCGCGTCGGCGCGCAGGGATCCGCGGGGAGCTGCTGCGCCGGCGGAACATTGCCTTGATCTTCGAGAAGAGCTCCACGCGCACCCGCAACTCGGCGGCCATCGCAGTCCGCGACGAGGGCGGCAATGCCGAGTTCCTCACCGGCCACGACACGCACTTTGGGGTGAAGGAGTCGGTGGCCGACTCGGCGCGGGTGCTCGGGCGGCTCTTCGATGGCATCCTCTTCCGCGGGTTCGCGCAGAGCACGGTCGAGACGCTGGCCGCGCGTTCGGGCGTGCCGGTGTGGAATGGCCTGACCGACGAGAGCCACCCCACACAGTTCCTGGCCGATATGATGACGATGCGCGAAGCCTTCGGCGAGGTGTGCGGCAAGACGATGGCCTATGTGGGCGACGGGCGCAACAATGTGGCCAACTCGCTGATGATGGGCTGCGCCAAGGCGGGGATCAACTTCGTCAACGTCACCCCGCGCGAGCTCTTCCCGGCCGATGAGTTGGTGGAGGAGGCGCGCGCCATCGCCGCCAAGAATGGCTGCACGGTGAAGGTGGAGACCGACCCCAAGAGCGGCGTCAAGGGCGCGAATGTGCTCTACACCGATGTCTGGGTCTCGATGGGCGAAGAGGACAAGAAGGCCGAGCGCCTGGCGCTCCTGCGCCCCTACCAGATCAACCAGGCCCTCTGCGAAGCCACCGGCAACCTCGGCGGCGAGCTCATCTTCCTGCACTGCCTGCCCGCCTTCCACGACCGCAACACCGAGGTCTCCAAGGATACCGGCGCGCTGGAAGTGACCGATGAGGTCTTCGAGGCGCCCTTCTCCAAGGTCTTCGACGAGGCCGAGAACCGTATGCACACCATCAAGGCGCTCTATGTCTCGGCCCTCTGCAACGAAGCGGGCTTCTAAGCGCCCCTCCGAGGCGCTCCTCGACGAAATCCACCAGACCCTCAAGCGCGCCTTTGGCGAGGTCCAGGCGCCAATTATGGACCTGGTGGCCGCCCAGACGCAGGATCCCTACCGCATTCTGGTGGGGACCCTGCTCTCGGCGCGGACCAAAGACCAGACGACCGCCGCAGCTATCGGGCGGCTCTTCCCCGTGGCGCCCGACCCCGAGGCTCTCGAGCGCCTCTCCATCGAGGAGATCGAGCGGCTCATCTTCCCGGTGGGCTTCTACCACGCCAAGGCCCAGCACCTCAAGGCCCTGCCCAAGGTCCTGCGCGAGCGCTTCGGCGGGGTTATCCCCCACACCGTCGAGGAGCTCGTGGAGCTGCCGGGCGTGGGGCGCAAGACGGCGAACCTCGTGGTCGCCCTCGCCTTCCATCTGCCGGCCATCTGCGTCGACACGCACGTCCACCGCATCAACAATCGCCTGGGGCTGGTGAAGACCAAGACCCCGCTCGAGACAGAGATGGCCCTGCGTAAGCTCCTGCCCGAGCGCCTCTGGATGGATTGGAACGCCATCTTCGTCTCCTTCGGCCAGACGCGCTGCAAGCCCATCGGCCCGAAGTGCGATGGTTGCCCGATTGGGCATTTGTGCCCAATCGGGCAACGATAGACGATAGACGTGAAGCGCGGCAGGCCGCGACGGGCAAGTTTGAGAGGTTAGGCCGGGCCTTTCACCTCCTGCGCCAGCATTCTCGCCCATCGCCTATCGTCTATCCATTCAGTTTATGCTATACTCCCAAGTATGCAGCAGGAAGAGCAGACAATCGCATTGCCGACCGTGGTGCCAAGGGTGGCCACGGGGGAGCGGCCGCGCCTGTTGGTGACGGCCGGGCCGTTGGAGGGGCGAGAGTACGTCATCGCGCGCCTGCCGTATACGATTGGCTCGGGGCTCTCGAATGACCTCTCCATCGCCGACTCCACCGTCTCGCGCCACCACTGCGAGATTGCCTCCGACGGTCACGGCGGGCTGCTCATCCGCGACTTAGGCTCCACCAACGGCACGGGCATCGAAGGGGTGAAGGTTTCCTCGGCGCGCCTGGCGCCGAATACCGAGGTGCATTTGGGGCGGACGCGCCTGGTGGTGCCGCTGGTGCAGGAGCGAGCGGAGCTGGCGGTGAGCCCGCGCGAGCAATTTGGGCGGAGCGTAGGGCGTTCGCCGCAAATCCGCCACGTCTTCTTCTTGGCCGAACAGGCCGCCGCGTGCGACAAGCCCGTGCTCCTCTTGGGGGAGAGCGGCACCGGCAAGGAGGAGCTCGCCCGCGATATTCACTTGGAGAGCGCCCGCGCCGACGCGCCCTTCATCGTGCTTGACTGCAATGGCTTTGACACCTTCGCGCGGGCTCGCCGGGAGCTCTTTGGCGACGGGGAGGCGCGCAGCGCGCTCGACCTCGCCAGCGGCGGCACCCTCTTCATCGACTCACTCAACCGCCTCCCGGCCGAGGCGCACTCGCTGCTCCTGCGGGCGGTGGAGTCGCGCCGGGATGTGCGCTTCATCGCCGCGAGCAAGGTGCCGCTGGCCGACCTGGCGCGGAGCGGGGAGTTCTCGAGCGCGCTCTACCTGGCGATGGCGGTGATCGTCATCGAGATGCCCCCGCTGCGACGGCGCAAGGACGATATTCCCCTGCTCCTGCGCTCGCTCTCGGAGCGGATGAAGGTGGGCGAAGAGCTGCTGGCCTGGGGCGAACAGCCCTCGACGCTTGCCTTCCTGCGGCGCTACGATTGGCCGGGGAACATCCGCGAGCTGCGCACGATGGTCGAGCGGCTGCACGCGCTGGGGCGCATTCCGGCGGACCTCGGGGCCTTCTTGCAGAGCGCGCAATCGCCGGAGGCGGCCGAGGTGGCGCCGGAGATCGCCAAGGCGATGGCCTCGGACCGGCCCTTCAAGGATGTGAAGATCGCCGTCATCGAGGCCTTCGAGCGGCAGTATTTGAGTGACCTCCTGGCCCGCAACGCGCAGAACATCTCGCAGTCGGCCCGGAGCGCGGGGATTGAACGGGCCTACCTCCAACGTCTCATCCGCAAGTATGGGATGCGCGGGGGCGAGGCGTAAGGAAGGAAGCAAGCGATGGGCTACATCTGCCATTTGCGCGGCACGGTGCTGGAGAAGACGCCGGCGGGCATTGTGCTTGAATGCGGCGGCGTGGGCTATGCCCTCACCGTGCCGCTCTCGACCTTCGACCGGCTGCCGGCCACCGGCCAAGAGGCCAGCCTGGAAATCCACCACCTGGTGCGCGAGGACGATCAGCTCCTCTTCGGCTTTGCCTCCGAACGCGAGCGCACCTTCTTCCGCGCGCTGCTGGGCATCACCGGTATCGGCCCCAAGCTCGCCCTAGCCGTCCTCTCGGGCCTCACGCCCGGGGAGCTGGCCGCCGCCATTGCCGAGGGCGACGTCCGCCGCCTCTCCTCCATCTCCGGCGTGGGCAAGAAGACCGCCGAGCGCATCATCGTCGAGCTCAAAGACAAGATTGACCCCCTGGAAGCGATGGCCCTGCGCGGGAAAGAGCGCGGCGAGGCCGAGGCCCCGCCGGCGTTGCGCGATGCCATCCTCTCGCTCGTGGCCCTGGGCAATAAGCCTGACGACGCCCGCGCGATGGTCCAAGCCGCTTTCGAGAAGAACCCCAAGGCCACCGTCCAGGAGCTCATCCGCCTGGCCTTGAGAAAGTGAGGCCCCCGATGTTCCGCACACTCCGCCTGCTTCTGCCCCTCGCCGCGCTCGCCCTCGCCACCGGCTGCGTCCAGAAGCAAGACGTCGCCCGCGACGCACAAATCCACCTCCTCGCCCAACAAGCCTTCGACCAGGGCCGCTACGCCCGCACCCGCAGCCTCATCGCCCAGGCCGACCGCTGCTACGTCCCCCAAGCCGAGCTCTGGCGGCGCACCCTGGAGCTGCGTCTGGCACTGGCCGAGGGCTCGGCGCAGGGCGAAATCCGGCGGCTCCTCGTGGCCTGGGGCGAGCAGCGCAGCGATTGGTCCGCCGCCGAGCGCGCCGATGCCGCCCTGACCCTCGCCGAGACGCTCGGGCCGGTCTTTGCCCGCGACTTCTTGCGCGAGGAGGATCCCGCCACCTGGCCCGACGCCCAGCGTACCCGCTACAACCTCTTGATGACCCGCCTGCAGCAGGGCCAAAGCGCCCTGCGTGATGACACGGTGGCCCGCTGGCGCCTGGCCATCAATGGCCTTTACGAAGCCGGCGACCTGGCCGGTGCCGCCCGCGAAGCCCGCCGTTGCGCCAAAGAGACCGGCGACCCGCAGGCCGAACGCCTTGCCGAACGCTACGAAGCCGAACTGCGCGCCCCCTGACGCGCCCCCACTCGAAAGGAGTCCGCTATGGAACAGGAACCCACCCTCACTGAACTCAAGGCCGAAAACGCCCGCCTCAAGGCCGAACTCGTGGCCGTCAAGGATCGCTGGGAGCGCGAGCTGCTCATCGCCAAGGCCAACTTGCTGACCGTCCAGGAGGAGCTCGACGCGGTCAAGGAGCACCTGCGCGCCTCCCTCCTGCGCACCATCGAGGCCGAGGATGAGGCCTTCAACGTGCGCGACGAGGCTGCCCAGGCCGTCAAGAGCGCCCTGGAGAAGTAAGCCGATGGCCGAGCCCGACACGCGCCGCTGGTCCTTGCGCGACCCGCAGAGCGGCATCAGCAACAACAACATCCCCACCGCCACGCTCGTGCAGTGGGCCGAGCGCGGCATCATCAAGCCCGGCTGCGAAATCTCCGCCGATGGCGAGACGTGGGTGGCCGCAGCGAGCTTCGCCGAGCTGGGGATGCGCTGGTTCATCCTCTCGAGCGGCCACCCGCCCTACGGCCCGGTCACGCAAGCCGCCGGCCAAGCCTTCATCGCCGAGGGCCGCTTCGGCCCCGACGCCCGCCTGGCGCAGGATCCCGGCGAGCAGCAGCCCGTCGAGGAGCTCCCCCTGCCGCTGGAGCTGCCCCCGCCCAACCCCCTCTCCCAAGAGCTTGAGGAGGCCCGCCAGAAGCTCGCGCTCCTGGAACGCGAGGTGCGCGTGAAGGATCGCCGCATCGCCGAGCTCCGCCAGGAGGCCACCGCCCGCCAGAGCGAACTGGCCATCGAGGGCGCCGAGCCCGACGCCAAGACCCTCGCCGCCGAGCTCGAGCAGCTGCGCCTGGAGCGCGACCACCTCAAGCACGCCGCCGAAGAGGCTGCCGAGGCCGCCGCCGGCCGCGAGCGCGAGCTCCGCCAGCGCCTCCACACCCTCGAAACCGCCCTCGAAACCGCCCAGGCCGCCGCCCAGAACGCCCACGCCGAGCTCCCGCCCGACGAAGCGCTCTTCGCCATCCTCACCCGCGAAACCGACTGGCTCCGCCAATCCCAGGAGGAGGAAAACCGCTTCCTCGAAGCCTTGCGCGACCTGGCGCACCGCCGCCTCGTCCAGCTCTCCGAGCGCCTCCTGGAAATCCGCCGCCTGGCCGGCGACTCCCCCGAGCAGATGCGCGCCAACGCCCGCGTCTCCCTCCCCCCGAGCCTGCGCGCCCCCATCCCCCCACCCCGCCGCGAGGACCCCTCGCGCATAGCCGAGCTCGAAAAGGCCCTGGCCGAGGCCCGCGCCCGCGAGAGCGCCCTCCAGCGCCAACTCGTCTCCGGCGAAGGCCGAGAAACCGAACTCCGCGCCCAAATCGGCCAAGCTCAGCGCCAGACCCTCGACTCGCTCAAGCTCGATGAGAAGCTCCGCGAGACCGTCCAGGCCCTCGGCCGCGAGCGTGCCGCCCGCGAGGAGGAGCACCGCGAGAACGCCCACATCCAGGCCCAACTCCTCCGCCGCATCGAGGAGCTCGAGCGCCTCCTGCCCTCGGCCCGCGACCTCCCTGCGCCCGACCCCGTCCCCGCCGCCGAGCCCCAGCGCCCCACCTTCGGCTGGCTCAAGCGCCATTAATTGCTCGCGGAGAAGCCGCCGAGGAGCCGTGGAAGACAGACCGCATAACGTGGCAAGCTGACAGCGGACAGCAGACAGCAGACAGCCGCGTACCGCGACGGACGAACGAAGGGACACAGGATGACAGGGTGCCACGGCTCAGACGGGCTTTCCACATCGAGCGCCAGCGCTGTCCGCTGTCCGCTGTCCGCTGTCCGCTCTCCTCTTCCTCCCCGCTTCCTCGCGCCGATGGCGGAGTTCACCTCCCCGCCGATGCGCCTGCTCTGCCAGGAACACGGCGCCGCGCGCACCTCCACCGAGATGGTCAACGCCGAGGGCCTCTGCCGCGGCAACCCCAAGACCGCCTTCCTCCTCGAAACCTTCCCCGCCGAGCGCCACGTCTGGGCCCACCTCTACGGCAGCGACCCCGAGCGCCTGGCCGAGGCCGCCCGCCGCGTCGAAGCCCTCGGCCGCTTTGAGGGCATCGACCTCAACGCCGGCTGCCCCGTCCCCCGCATCACCGCCCAAGGCGCCGGCTCGGCCCTCTTGCGCGACCTGCCGCGCCTCGCGCGCATCCTCCGCGCCCTCGTCCGCGCCACCCGCCTGCCCGTCACCTTCAAGACGCGCCTGGGCCCCAACCCTCACCTCCCCACCTGGCGCGAGACGCTGCGCATCGCCGAGGATTGCGGCGTGGCAGCCGTCACCTTCCACGCCCGCTTCACCAGCCAAGGCCACGCCGGCCAGACCCACCTCGACCTCCTGGCCGAGGCCGCCGCCACCACCTCGCTCCCCGTCTATGGCAACGGCTCGATTGTCGACCGCCCCAGCGCCGAAGCGATGGCCTCCACCGGCGTTAAGGCCCTCCTCATCGCCCGCGCCGCCCTCGAACATCCGGCCATCTTCGCCTTCTCCCCGCGCCCGCCGGCCGACCCCATCGCCCTCGCCCGCCGCCACCTCGCCCTCGAGCTCGACTACCGCCGCCGCGCCGTCGCCTTCTCCCGGCTCGACCCCGAGGCGGCCACCGTCCTCACCTTCCGCCGCCACCTCTTCCGCTACTTCAAGGGCCTCCCCGGCGCCAACGCCCTCCGCGGCCACCTCTTTGACCTGCACACGCTAGCGGACATTGACCGCGCGCTCGAAGCGCTCGGCGACTTCAGCCGACAGCCGACAGCGGACAGCGGACAGCCGCGTGCCGCGACGGACCGGCCAATCCCATCAGAGAAGCAACTTTAACGGCTCAGACGGGCCTTCCACATCGAGCGCCAGCGCTGTCCGCTGTCGGCTGTCCGCTGTCCGCTCCCCCACGGCCTCAGCCGCGGGGATGCGCCGCATGATAGGTCTCAATCAGGCGCTCGGGGGCGAGGTGGGTGTAAATCTGCGTGGTCTCCGGGGAGACGTGGCCGAGGAGCTCCTGCACCGCGCGCAGGTCGGCCCCGTGCGAGAGGAGGTGAGTGGCAAAGGAGTGGCGCAGCTTGTGCGGGGTGAGGTCCGCCGGCAACCCGGCAATCGCCAGCCAGTGCTTCATAAAGCGCTCAATCGAGCGCGTGGTAAGCCCCCCACCCTGCTGATTGCGAAAGAGCCGCCCCTGCGGCGCAAGGGCGTCGGCCCACAACCCGCGCGCGGCCATCAACATCTCCCCCAGCGCCAGGAGCGCCGGTCGACCCAGCAGGCAAAGCCGCTCCTTATCGCCCTTGCCAATCACGCGCACCGAGGCGGCGGTGGCATCCACCTGGCGGATCTCCAACGCCGCCGCCTCCGCCACGCGCATCCCCGTGCAGTAGAGCACCTCGAAGAGCGCGCGGTCGCGCAACAGCGCATAGTGCGTGAGCGGCTCGACCTCTCCGCCGGCGGCCGCCTCCGCCTGGAGCGCCTCGCGCGGCGCCGCTAAGAAGCGCTCGACCTCCTCCTCGCTCAGCAGCCGCGGCAACACCTTCTCGCGCTTCGGCGGACGCAGCCCGGCAAAGGGCGAGTTCGGCAACTCCTTCTCCACCACCAGGAAGTGGAAGAATGCCCGCAAGGCGGCCAACTTCCGCGCCGTCGAAGTCGCCTTGGCCTCGGTCCGTGCGTAGTAGTTGAGGAACTGCTTGGCATCGGCGCGCACCACCTCGCTCCACCGAAAAGGCGGCGGCTCCTCGCCCCAAAAGAAGGTGCAAAACTGCCCCACATCGCGCACATAATTGGCCACCGTGTGCCGACTCGCGCGCTTCACCCCCCGCAACCACGCCACAAAATCCCCCACGCGCACATCCTCCAACACCCGGCTATGCGCGCGAAAGGTCTCCAACGTATGCTGATTGGCTCCCATACGCGGAAAGTATACCACAGCTGACAGCGAATAGCCGCGCCCAACACCCTTCGAAAACGCGAATGCGCCGTTCGACCTAGGGCCTAGGTCGACCCGAGGTAGGCCCTAGGTCGAGGTGAGGTAGGCCCTAGGTCGACCCGAGGTAGGGCCTATCGCGCGCGTGAGCGCGTGCGCGTACGCGTAACGGGCGCGCGCTCTTCTATAGGCGGCCCCACTCACGCAAGCGAGCGAAGCGAGCGTGTGCTATACTCTCGACGATTTTCCGTTTCCAAGAGAAGGAGTTTGGCAATGGCCGTTGAGATTACGAAGGAAGAAGTGTTCGCGTTTCACGAGGGTGGGAAGGTGCGCGTGGCGCTCTCCAAGCCGCTGGAAACCCAGAAGGATTTGTGCCTGGCCTATACGCCCGGCGTGGCCCAGGCGGTCAAGGAAATCGCCGCCAAGCCCGAGACCGCCTTCTCGCTGACGAGCAAGCGCAACCTCGTGGCCGTGGTCTCCGATGGCACGGCCATCCTCGGCCTGGGCGACCTTGGCGCCCTAGCGTCCATCCCGGTGATGGAGGGCAAGGCCGCGCTCTTCAAGACCTTCGCCAACGTCGACGCCTGGCCCGTGCCCCTCGCGCACTGCCGCCAAGGCGGGGCCGATACGGGCAAGACCGACCCCCAGCGCGTCATCGAGGCCGTCCGCGCCCTCGCCCCGATGTATGGCGGCATCAACCTCGAGGACATCGCCGCCCCCGCCTGCTTCGAGATTGAGCGCGTGCTCGATGCCGAGCTCGACATCCCCGTCTTCCACGACGACCAGTGGGGCACCGCGGTCATCACCGTGGCCGGCCTTATCAACTACGCCCACATTGCCGGCCTGGCGCTCAAGGATGTCAAGGTGGTGATGAACGGCGCCGGCGCCGCCGGCATCCGCATCGCCGACATGTGCAAGGCCGCCGGCGTGCAGGACCTGACGATGTGCGACTCCAAGGGCATCATCCGCGCCGACCGCACCGACCTCACCGACCACAAGCGCCGCCACGCCGTCACCACCGACAAGCGCACCTTGAAGGAAGCGCTCGTGGGTGCGAATGTCTTCATCGGCGTCTCCGCCGCGCACGTGCTCTCCGGCGAGGACGTCAAGCAGATGGCCGACTTCCCCGCCATCTTCGCAATGGCCAACCCCGACCCCGAGATCGAGCCCGCCGAAGTCGCCGCCGCGATGGACGGCAAGCCCTACGTGATGGCCACCGGCCGCTCGGACTACCCCAACCAGATCAACAACGTCCTCGGCTTCCCCTTCCTCTTCCGCGGCGCCCTCGACGTCCACGCCCGCACCATCAACACCGAGATGAAGGTGGCGGCCTCCACCGCCCTGGCGATGCTCGCCCGCGAGCCCGTCCCCGCCGATGTCCAGGCCCTCTACCCTGGCGAAAAACTCGTCTTCGGCCCGCAGTACATCATCCCCAAGGCCTTTGACCACCGCCTCTACGAAGTGGTCTCCTACGCCGTGGCCGAAGCCGCCGTCAAATCCGGCGCCGCCCCGGCCGACACCGACCTCGCCGCCGTGAAGGCGAAGCTGCAGGCCGGGATCGCCCGCTAACGCAGCGGAGATGACGGATGACAGATGACAGAGAACAGACCGCGTCCCGCGACGGATCGGCCTCTGTCCTCCGTCCTCCGTCATCTGTCATCCGCGCGAGCCGAGCGCAAGCGTTGCTCGCGCTCGCCCTCACCTTCGGCAAGTTCGGGGGCATTACCTTCGGCGGGGGCTACGCGATTATTGCGCTACTCGAGGAGGAGCTCGTCCGGCGGCGGGGGTGGTTGAGCCAAGAGGAGCTGCTAGACATCATCACCGTGGGCGAGAGCACGCCCGGGGCCATCGCCGTCAACACCGCCACCTTCGTCGGCTACCGTCTGGCCGGCGTGCTTGGGGGCATTCTGGCGACGGCGGCGCTGGTCTTTCCGGCGTGGCTGGTGATTGTGCTGCTCTCGGGGTGCTACCTGGTGCTGCGCGAGAATGTGTGGGTGGCCTCGGCGCTGGCGGGGATCCGCGTGGCGGCGGTGGTGCTCATCGTGCGCGCCTTTTTCCGGATGGCCAAGGGCGTTAAACGCACGCGCCTGAACGGCTTCTGCCTGGCGCTCGCCTTTGCGTTGGTGGCCTTCGTGGGGATGAACGCCGTCTGGGCTGTCGTCGGCAGCCTCCTCTTCGGCGTGGCCTGGTATGGCCTTCGCCCCCGCTTCGCGAACGCGAAGCGGAGCGGACAGCCGACAGCGGACAGCTGACAGCACGCTTACGCGACGGAGCAACCGATGCCTCACGATGAACATCCTCTAACGGCTCAGACGGGCTCTCCACATCGAGCGCCAGCGCTGTCCGCTGTCGGCTGTCGGCTGTCGGCTATCTGCGGAGCCTACCTATGATCTACCTCCTGCTCTTCTGGACCTTCGTCAAGGTGGGGCTCTTTACCATCGGCGGCGGCTACGCGATGATCCCGCTCATCCAGCAGGAGGTCATCGAGCGCCACGCCTGGATGACGGCCGACCAATTCACCGAGTTCGTGGGTATTGCCGAGAGCACCCCCGGCCCCTTCGCCATCAACATCGCCACCTTCACCGGCGTGCACGTGGCCCAAGACGCCGGCGGCAGCGGCCTCCTCGGCAGCCTCTGCACCACCGGCGGAGTCGTCCTCCCCTCGCTCATCATCATCCTCCTCATCGCCGGGCTCTTCCACTACGCGATGCGCCACTGGGCGGCCCGCGCCGCGCTGCAAGGTGCCAAGCCCGTCGTCGTGGGGCTCATCGGCGCGGCCGGCTACACGCTTCTGCGCCACACCCTCTGCGAAGGCGGCTTCAAGCCCCTCTCCACCGCGCTCGCCGCCGGGCTCCTGGCGCTCTCCTTCAAGACCAAGCTCGGCGCGGTCTGGCTCATCCTCCTGGGGGCCGTGCTGGGCGTGCTCTGCTTTGGCGTGTTGGGTCTGCAGCCGTGACCCCCGCACGCCGCCGTCTGCTCCGCTGGCGTTGCCGAGCGCAACAGTTGATTGAAGCCGCGCTCGACCTCCTCTTCCCGCGCGACTGCGCCCTCTGCGGCGGCTCCCTCCCCACCGGCCACCTCTGCCCCGACTGCCGCCGCCTCCTGCGCGAAGCCCCCACCCACCCCCGCTGCCCCCGTTGCGGCGAAGAGTTCCCCGGCCTCGACGCCACCTCCGCCGCCCCCTGCGCCGCCTGCCGCCAGCACCCGCCCGCCTACCGCCGCGCCCTCATCGCCCTACGCTACGACGACAACGCCCGCGCCCTCATCCACACCTTCAAGTACCACCGCGGCGTCCACCTCGCCCCCGACCTCGCCCGACTCCTCCGCGCCACCCTCCGCCGCAAAGTCCCCGGCCTAACCTTCTCCGCCCTCGTCCCCGTCCCCATCACCCGCGCCAAACTCCGCGCCCGCGGCTACAACCAAGCCGACCTCCTTGCCCGCACCCTCGCCCGCCGCCTCGGCCTCCCCTGCCTCCGCCGCCTCCTCGTCCGCCACGAGACCGGTATCTTCTCCCAAACCCGCCTCCACCGCGCCGAACGCCTCGCCAACGCCCGCGACGCCTACGCCCTCGCTCCGCGCGCCCCCAACCTCGCCGGCAAACGCCTCCTCCTCGTCGATGACGTGATGACCACCGGCGCCACCGCCCAAGCCTGCGCCGAGGCCCTCGCCTCCGCCGGCGCAGAAGTCTACCTCCTCGCCCTCGCCCGCCCCATTCGCTAAGGCCCTCTTAATTCCAATAAGTGGGGGACTTAATCGTTTGGGTCCGCGCGTTCAAGGGTTGGTGCCGCGGCTTGGGCGTGTGAGGGCGACCTGCGGAGCAGGCCGTTGCAAAACCTTCTTCGCCCCTTGGTTTTGCACGGCGCGCTCCGCGCGCCGGAGGCGCACCTCTCGGCCCGAAGGGCCACCCTCACGCCGCGAAGCGGCACCTCACCGCCAAACGCTAACGGCTAGCCGCTAACAGCTAACGGCTCATTATGCTACACTAGGGCTATGCGCAAAGGTTTTCTGGACAAGTTTGTTTCGCGGTTGGACCGGATTGACGCGCCGGTGCTGTCGGCCAATATTTCGGAGTTGGCGCGGGAGCACGGGCTGCTGGAGACGCTCTTTCAGTCGATTGACGAGGGGGTGTTGGTGCTGGATGGGCAGTTGGTGGCGCTGTATGCGAACGGGGCGGCGGAGCGGATGGTGGGCTTTTCGTTGGCGCAGAGCCGGGGGCAGAGTCTGGCGCGGCACCTGCGCGAGTGGGGGGTGGAGGGGCTGATGGGCGCGAAGGCGGGGGCGTGGGAGCAGGTGGAGGCGCGCGAGGTGGAGCTCTCGTATCCCGAGCATCGCTTTATCTCCTACTATGCGCGGCCGATTTCGGTGGGCGAGCAGCCGGCGTTGCTGCTGATGTTGCGCGACGTCACGCGCGAGCATCGGGCCGAGGAGGATGCGCTGGCCGATGAGCGCCTGGCGGCGGTCAAAACCTTGGCGGCTGGGGTGGCCCACGAGATCGGCAACCCCCTCAACGCGCTCAACATCCATCTGCAGCTGCTCACGCGCGCGTTGAAGAAGGAGGCGGAGGGGGCCACGCGCGATCGACTGCTGGGGCTGGTTGCCGTGGCCGAGCAGGAGGTTGGGCGGCTGGATGGGATTATCCGCCGCTTCCTCACCGCTATTCGCCCGGCCAAGCCGACGCTGGTGCGCGGGTCGGTGCGCGAGGTGCTCGAGGCCACGCTGCGGCTGCTGGGGCCGGACCTCGAGCAGCGCCATATTGCCGTGCAGGTGGCGATCCCCGAGGGGGTGCCGGAGATCTTCCTCGATGGCCAGCAGCTCGAGCAGGTCTTCTTCAATCTCCTCAAGAACGCGATGGACGCGGTGGCTGATGGCGGGCGCATCGGCGTGACGGTGACCGTGGCCGACGCGACGGTCGACGTCTCCATCCTCGATAATGGCGCCGGCATTCCCGCCGATCTCCTTGGGCGCATCTTCGACCCCTACGTGACCACCAAGGCCAAGGGGAACGGTCTGGGCCTGATGATTGTCCGGCGGATTGTCCAATCGCACGGCGGCACGATCACCTGCGCCAGCCACGCGGGTCAGGGTACCTGCTTTACCCTCCGCTTCCCGCGCGCCGAACGCCGCATCCGCGCCCTGGGTTCCGCCGCAGAAAGGAGCTGCCGATGAGCACGATCCTGGTGGTTGATGACGACCGCGCCACCCGTGAAGGCGTGGCCCTGGCCCTCGCCGATAACTACACTGTCCTGACTGCCGCCGACGCCGAGCAGGCCCTCGCCGCCCTCACGAACCACGAGGTGGACCTGGTGCTCACCGACCTGCGGATGCCCGGGCGCGACGGCCTCTCGCTCTTGCGCGAGATCATTGCCGCCCATCCCGCCCTGCCGGTCATCCTCCTCTCGGCCTACGGCTCGGTGGAGAGCGCCGTCGAGGCGATGAAAGATGGCGCCTACGACTTCCTCACCAAGCCCGTGAACCTCGACCACCTGGAGCTCATCTGCCGCCGCGCCCTGCGCCAGAAGACCCTCGAGCGCCAGAATGCCCGGCTGCGGACGCAGTTGGCCGGGCAGAGCGCCCTGGCGCGGCTGATTGGCTCCTCCGAGGCGATGGCCCAGGTGCGCGAGCGCATCGAGCAGGCCGCGCCCACCCCCGCCACCGTCCTCATCCAGGGGCCCAGCGGCACGGGCAAGGAGTTGGTGGCCCGCGCCATCCACGCCCTCTCGCCGCGCGCCCAGGGGCCCTTCGTGGCGGTCCACTGCGCGGCCTTGGCCCCCTCGCTGCTCGAGAGCGAACTCTTCGGCCACGTCAAGGGGGCCTTCACGGGGGCGAACGAGGACCGCAAGGGCCGCTTTGAGCTCGCCGACGGCGGCACCCTCTTCC
>JBJFFT010000108.1:0-6142 GCA_051891975.1 Candidatus Spyradenecus sp.
CTCTTCAACTTCCTCCACTACGCCGTCCGCCCCTGGCCGTGGATTGTCGTGGCCCTCGTCTCCTTGACGCAGTTCCCGATGGACGCCCAGAAGCGCGCGGCTGACGAGTTCGCCAACGCCAACACCCCCGTTGTTCTGGCCACCAAGGCTGCGGCCATTGACCTGGTCATCACGGCCGACGAAGCCAAGGCCCTCGAAGCCCAGTTCGGCAAGACGGCCGCCGACAAGGCCATCGCCCAGTGCCGCGCCACCCTCTATCCTGCCACGGACGCCGCCGAGGCCTTCCTCAAGACCCTCAAGCAGGAGCAGAAGGATGCCTTCGAGAAGACCCTCTCCACCGACAAGGCGATGATCCAGAAGGTCAACAGCGTTCTGGCGATGCGCGAGAAGGTCACCCCCGAGACCGCCGCCCTCGTCACCTACGAGCGCGCCCGCCTCTCTGCCGGCGAACTCGTGGGTATGCGCTCGCAGATCACCGACCTCGACCGCCGCTACCTCCAGCAGGATGCCGCCTATCCCGCGATGATCGCCAAGATGCCCAAGGGCTGGCTCGGCCTCATCGTCGCCTCCCTCATCGCCGCCTACATGTCCACCATCGCCACCCACCTCAACTGGGGCTCGTCCTACTTCGTGCAGGACTTCTGGATGCGCTTTGTGAACAAGGAGACCAAGCCTGAGACCGCCGTCCTCATCGGCCGTATCTGCATGCTCACGCTCCTGGTCCTCTCGGCGCTGGTGGCGCTGTGCATGGAGTCGGCCACCGAGTCCTTCAACCTGCTCCTGCAGGTGGGCGCGGGCACGGGCTTGCTCTACATCCTGCGCTGGTTCTGGTGGCGCATCAACGCCTGGTCGGAGATCTCCGCGATGGTCATCTGCTGCCTCTGCGTGGTGGTCTTCAAGGCCTTCGGCGGCGAAGGCACCGCCATCTACGCCTTCTTCAATAGCGACGGCATGAAGGCCATTATGAACTACAGCACCTGGCAGCTCATCGTCGGCATCATCGTCACCTCCATCGGCTGGATCACCGTCACCTTCCTCACCAAGCCCGAGCCCGACGAAGTCCTCATTGCCTTCTGCAAGAAGATTCGCGCCGGCGGTCCCGGCTGGAAGCGCTTTGAGGGCAAGCTCGGCGACATCTCCGCCACCGCGTGGGATATGCCGCTCTGCATCCTCTGCATGGTCCTCGGCTGCTTGGCGGTGTGGACGGCCCTCTTCGGCGTCGGTGCTCTGGTCTACGCCAAGGCCGCCCCGATGTTCGGCTCCCTCTCCAACACCACCTCCGGCATCGCCCTCCTGGTGATCTCGGTCATCTCCACCACCGTGCTGATGAAGCTGGTCAACAAGGTCAAGCTGAGCTAATCGGCTCCTGCCCCTTATCCAACAGAACGGCGAGGCGCTCCCACCGCCTCGCCGTTCTCTTTTTATCCCCTAAACGCTTCCCCCGGGGTGGGGCCGCGCGTGCTCGCGCAACCGCAACTTTCCCCTTGACTTGATGGGGGGGGGTGGTAATATAGGTGGTGCTTCAAGACTAGGTAGTCCTTGGCAGCAACTCGGTTTACAACATCGGTACAGAAAGGAAGTCTTATGAAGAAGAGGAGCTTAATGCTCGTGGCGGGCCTCTTGATGGGCTCAATGGCACAGGCGGTGACGCTGTTATGGTCGGGTGCGCCCGTGGAGAACACCACGACGGACCTGAGCACCCATATGGACGGAGGCCGCACAACGGCTTCAATGGTCTTGGTGGTTGACTGGGGTTCCACGACGGGAAGTTATTCTGCCATCTGCAAGCTCCAAGGCGGAATGATTGGTCAAGACTCGTGGCTACAGACCGGTTCAAACGGTACGCCGCAGTTCTGGTTGCAAGGTAAGGGCGGCTCCGACGCTTCTTCGGTTCAAGCAACGGTTGGTCCCGAGGCGAATGGACGCTACGTCTTCACCTTCGAGCGGGACAACGGCACGGTGAGCATCAAGGTCAACGGCACAACGCTCTATATATGGGAGAGCACTTACACGGGCCTTAAGATTCAGCCGTGGATGGATCGCAAGCCTTGGACGATTGGCAAGATGGCCGTCTATGACGAGATTCTGACGCAGGATCAGATTGACCTCATCAAGGCAACGGGCGATGCGACGTGCGTTCCCGAGCCGACGGTGCTGGCGTTGCTGGCGCTGGGCGTTGCGGGGGTGGCTCTGCGTCGGCGGGCATAAGGATTTAGCGTTAATCCAATATATAGGCGGGCCAGGGCAACCTGGTCCGCTTTCTTATGCCAAGCAGCCGCGCGCGGTCACTGCTTGTTGACGCGCACGACGCGGAAGGTGACGTTGGGGTAGCCCTGGGAGGGGACGCGGAGTTCGCCCTTGCGCTCGGTGCGGCAGTCGGTGCGCGCGGAGTCGTAGGCGCCGCCCTTGACCACCTGTTTGCCCTGCTGCGTGGTGGCGCACCACTCCCAACAGTTGCCCCACATGTCGATGGCTCCGCAGGCACTCAGCGTCTTGGCATAGCGCGTGACGGGGGTGGTGGAGGGGTTGCCCTCGCCGCAGTTGAAGTCGGCATCCTTGGGCATGTGGCCGGCGGCGAACTCCCATTCGCTCTCGGTGGGCAGACGGTAGGTGGCCTCGTTATCCTTTCGGCTCAGCCAGAGGCAGTAGGCGTGCGCATCGGCATAGGAGACGTTGGTGACCGGGTGGTTCTCCTTCCCGGCCGGCGCGGTGCGCCCCTGCCAACCCTTCGGCGCGGGCCGCGCGTTGGCTGCCAGGAACTTGGCATAGTCGCCATTGGTCACCGGCGTGTAGGCAATATCCACATTCTCCGCCGCGCCAATCAAGGGCAGAAAGCCATCCTCACTCTCGCGCGACCCGGGCCGCAGCCGCGAGTCGGTGAAGCGGCGCATATTCTGCTCAATGCGTGCTTCGCGCGTGGCGTACATCTCATCGACAATCTCCTGCATCTCCTGGACCTTCGAGGCGTGCTTGGCCGTGCGCTTGAGTTCGGCCAACTTCGCCTCCTTCCGGCGAATGACGGCATCGTAGTTCGCGGCAATCTGCTTGCGCAATGCCTCGTGATTCTTCTGCGTGGGCTGCTGACGGTAGGCGGCAATCAACGCCCGGGTCTCCTCGTTGAGTTCGGGCCGCTCCTTCTCGATGGTGGTGCTGAAGCGGAAGAGCTTGGCCTCGCCCTGCCCCTTCGGTCCCGCCCACAGCGAGCAGGTAACGCAGCATCCCAAAACCAACAAGCAACGTATCATCGTGTGTGTATTCATAGCAGTGTTCCTTTCTACCCTATAAGAACGCAAAACCCCACGCACAATCTACACCCCAAAATCCTTTTTCTGCTTCCCCCCGCCCCGGAAGGATCTCGCCTCTGTGCCGATGTCGACTAATAAGTCCAGGACTTATCGGAATTAAGTCCGGGACTTGTCGCCGATAAGTGGGGGACTTATTCCCGGTAAGTCCCCCACTTATTAGTTTCTTCCGCCCCGGGTTCAATTTGGCCCAGGGCCTAGCTCAATTCGACCTAGGGCCTAGGTCGCCTCGAGGTAGGGCCTAGGTCGAGGTGAGGTAGGGCCTACCTCAAAAGGGGGTATCGGCGGGGGAGAAGGGGCGTAGCGGCAGGGGGTGTGGTGTTTAGTGCTTTGTGGGGCCGTTTTCCGGGGCGGGTTTGTGCGCAAAAGGCTTGCGTGTGGCGGGGAGATGGCGTATACTAAGGGTGTTTAAGACAAAGGAGCCCCAGTTATGGCAGAGAGTATGGCGGAGCTGCAGCGGAAGATTAAGGCGCAGCAGTTTTTGGATAAGGCGACAAAGGCGGCCGAGCGCGGCAGTTTGGATATTGCCTTGCCGTTGTGTAAGCAGGCGTTGGCGCTGGCCCCGCATGACGAGAACGCGCGGCGGCAGTTCCACGAAGTGCGCATTCGCCTCTTCAAGAGCGAGAAGAAGGGCGGGCTGGGGCTGAAGATGGCCGAGCTGGGCGCGCAGATGAAGATGGGCAAGGTCGATGGCCTGATCAAGCAGAACAAGCTTGAGGAGGCGATGGTGATGGCCGAGGAGTTGATGGATATCAATCCCATCTCTCCCAAGCTCAATGAGTTTTACTTTGATGTGGCGCAGCGGACGAATCACCCGGAGGCCTTGCTTTCGGCGATGGAGACGTTGGCGGCCGCGTGCCCGAATGATATGGATTTGATGCTGCGGATGGGCAAGACCTATATGCAGAGTGGCATCTACAACCGGGCGCGCGATTGCTTCCAGCGCGTCTCGCAGGCCAATCCGGCCGACCTCAACGTCCAGAAGCTCCTGAAGGACGCGATGGCCAAGGATACGATGACCGCCGGCGGCTGGGAGGCGAATGCCGGTAAGCGCGGCGGCTTCCAGGCCCTGATCCGCGACAAGGAGTTGGCCGCGAAGCTCGACCGCAATGCCAAGGCCGTGGTCACCGGCGACGATGCCGAGGCCGCGATTGCCGAGGCGCGCGAGAAGATTGCCCGCGAGCCCAAGAACATCAACTACTACCGCGCGCTCGCGCGTATCTTCTTGCAGAACAAGCGCTTCGACGAGGCTCTGGAGGTCTTCGATGGCGCGCGCAAGGTCAACCCCGCCGATCCGGAGCTGGACCGCAACTGGGCCGACACGAAGGTCCGCGCCTACGAGGCGCAGATCGATGCGCTCAAGGCGCAGGGCAAGGAGGACGAGGCGTTTGCGTTGGAGGAGGAGAAGGAGCAGTTCCGCTTCGACGACCTCTCGCGCCGCGTGGAGGCCTACCCGAACGACCTGGGTCTGCGCTACGAGCTGGGCGTGATGTACTATCAGTACGAGTACTACGACGAGGCGATTTCGCAGTTCCAGTTGGCCCAGAAGAGCCCGAAGCACCGTCTGGAGGCGCTCTACTACTTGGCGTGCTGCTTCAAGTCCAAGGGCCAGCCGGATATGGCCGTGATGCAACTTGAGGCCGCCAACAGCCAGCTGCAGGTGATGGATGACCTCAAGAAGCACGTCATCTACACCCTCGGTCAGATTGCCGAGGAGGCCGGCGACAACGAGAAGGCTTTCAACTACTACAAGGATGTCTACGCCGCGGATATTGGCTTTGAGGACATCGGCGAGCGTATGCAGCGCGTCCATACCGCGAAGTGAGGCGACAAACAATGATGACATTGACGGAAAAGATCCTTGCCCGGGCTGCGGGCAAGGACAAGGTCGTGCCCGGCGAATATGTTTGGGCGAAGGCCGACATTCTGCTGACGCACGACGTGTGCGGTCCGGGCACCATCGGCGTCTTCCACCGCGAGTTCGGGCCGGAGGCCAAGGTCTTCTCGAAGGAAGGCGTGGTCATTATGCCCGACCACTACATCCACACCAAGGACGAGAAGGCCCACCGTAATATCGACATCGACCGCGCCTTCGTCAAGGAGCAGGGCCTGCCGCACTTCTACGACCCGGGCACGCCCTCCTATGTCGGTGTCTGCCACGTGGGCCTGCCCGAGAAGGGCCACGTCCGCCCCGGGCAAGTTATCTTCGGCACCGACTCTCACACCTGCACCTACGGCGCGCTGGGCGCCTTCGCCACCGGCATTGGCAACACCGATGCCGGTTTCGTGATGGGCACCGGCAAGCTCCTCATCCGCGTGCCGCCGACCATCCGCTTTGTTCTCAATGGCAAACTCCCGCCCTTCGTGACGGCCAAGGATGTCATCCTGCGCATCATCGGCGATATTGGCGTGGATGGCGCCACCTATTGTGCGATGGAGTTCTGCGGCGAAGCGATCGCGGCGATGAGCGTGGAAGAGCGTATGACCCTCTGCAATATGGCCATCGAGGCCGGCGGCAAGAGCGGCATCATCGCGCCCGACGAGAAGACCGCGGCCTATGTCCGCGAGCACTCCGGCGAACAGGAGATCGAAATGCTCTCCGGCGACCCCGATGCGCCGGTCCAGGCCACCTACACCTACGACGTCTCCACCTTCGTGCCGTGCGTGGCCAAGCCGCACCTGCCGGGCAACTACGCCCCGGCCAGCGCCTGCCGCGAGGTGAAGGTCGACCAGGTTTACATCGGCTCGTGCACCGGCGGCAAGATCGAAGACTTCCTCTGGGCCGCCAAGGTCCTCAAGGGCCGCAAGGTGGCCATCCGCACCTGCCTGGTGCCGGCCAC
>JBJFFT010000109.1:0-1656 GCA_051891975.1 Candidatus Spyradenecus sp.
CCACATAAACTTCACCGAACCTGTGCGCAGACAAAAAAACGCCGCTCCGCGCAGCAGCGCGAAGCGGCGTCGTTTTGACAAAGCCGGTATGTAGTTACAGGATCATTCGCCCCGCAGCGCCTTGTCGATGGCCCGCGCGGCAGTCTTGCCCGCGCCCATGGCGAGGATGACCGTGGCCGCGCCGGTGACGGCGTCGCCGCCGGCGTAGACATGCTCGCGGCTGGTCAGGCCGTCCTCCGTCACCACGATGCCGCCCTTGCGGTTGGTCTCAAGGCCCGCGGTGGTGGACTTGATGAGGGGGTTCGGCGTGGTGCCGAGGGCCATGATGACGCAGTCGGCGGGGAGGGTATGCTCGCTGCCCGGGACCTCCACGGGACGGCGGCGGCCGCTGGCGTCCGGCTCGCCCAGCTCCATGCGGATGCAGGTCATGGACGTCACGTTGCCCGCCTCATCGCCGTGCAGGGCGGTGGGGTTGGTCAGGGTGCAGAAGACGATGCCCTCTTCCTTGGCGTGCTCCACTTCCTCGGCTCTCGCGGGCAGCTCCTCCATGCCGCGGCGGTAGACGACGGTGACCTCGCCGCCGAGACGGCGGGCGCAGCGCGCCGCGTCCATGGCCACGTTGCCGCCGCCCACCACGGCCACCTGCTTGCCCTTCAGGTCCTGCAGCGGGGTGTCCGCGCCGGGCCGATAGGCCTTCATCAGATTGATGCGGGTGAGGAATTCGTTGGCGGAGCAGACGCCCCGCAGGTTCTCGCCGGGGATATGCATGAACATGGGCAGGCCCGCGCCGGAGCCGATGAACACCGCCTCAAAGCCGTATTCCTCCATCAGCTCGTCGATGGAGAGGACCTTGCCGATGACCATGTTGGTCTCGATCTTCACGCCCAGGGCCTTCAGGCCGTCCACTTCCCGCTGCACGATGCTCTTGGGCAGACGGAACTCGGGGATGCCGTAGGACAGCACGCCGCCGGCGAGGTGCAGCGCCTCGAACACCGTCACCTCATAGCCCTTGCGGGCCAGGTCGCCCGCGCAGGTCAGTCCGGAGGGGCCGGAGCCGATGATAGCCACCTTGTGGCCGTTGGAGGCAGGCTTTTCCGCAGGCGCGGAGGTGCGCTCATTGTGCCAGTCCGCCACGAAGCGCTCCAGCCGGCCGATGCCGACGCTCTCGCCCTTGATGCCGCGGACGCAGTGCTTCTCGCACTGGTTCTCCTGGGGGCAGACGCGTCCGCAGACGGCGGGCAGGCTGCTGTCCTGGGAGATGATCTGATAGGCGGCCTCGAAGTCTCCCTCCGCTACCTTGGCGATGAAATCAGGGATATGGACGCCCACGGGGCAGCCCTCCGTGCAGGGCCGATGCTTACAGTTGAGGCAGCGCTGGGCCTCGTCCAGCGCCTGGGCCTCGGTATAGCCCAGAGCCACCTCGGAGAAATTGCTCCGGCGCACATCCGCGCTCTGGGTGGGCATTTCGTTCTTTTTCGGAGACATATTGGGCATCTTACCGCACCTCCTTCTTAAACAGGTTGCACGCCTCTTCATAGGCATGCCGCTCAAATTCACCGTACATACCGCCGCGGCGCAGGGCCTCGTCGAAGTCCACCTGGTGGCCGTCGAAATCCGGGCCGTCCACGCAGGCGAAGCGGGTCTCGCCGCCCACGG
>JBJFFT010000110.1:0-26307 GCA_051891975.1 Candidatus Spyradenecus sp.
GGAGGGTGCGGGGGCGGTGCCCGTTCTGATGGCCGCCGTCCTCGGCGGCCACTCGCCCAATGGGCCGCGAGGGCGCGGCCCGTCAAAACGGGCGCGCGGCTTCCTTTGGCCCTGCCATTAAAAAATCGCGCGCCCGTTACGCGCGCACGCGCACGCACCTACGCGCGCGATAGGCCCTAGGTCGACCCGAGGTAGGGCCTAGGTCGCCTCGAGGTAGGCCCTAGGTCACTTCGAGGTAGGCCCTACCTCTGAGCGAGGCAGGTGCGGCAGGGGGAGGGGGGTGCGGCCTGGCGGAGCAGGCCGCCGCACCACGCTTACCCTCCCCTGGCAAAACGCTTAGTGCACTCGCTAGCGCTCGCGAGGACAGATGACAGAGAGCCGAAGTGCCCGGAGGGCGCGTCGGCTGGGGTGGAGCGCCCCGCGCTCCCGAGGGGTGTGGGGGCGAGCAGCCACCACACCGGGGTGCGGGGGCGGGAGCCCCCGGGTGCCTAGCCTTAGAGGGAGAAGCGGAAGGTGGTGCCGTGGCCGGGGGTGGAGCGTTCGAGTGCGACCTCGGCGTGGAGGGCCTGGGCGATGGCGGCGACGAGGGCCAGGCCGAGGCCGAAGCCGGGGAGGGTGCGGCTGCTGTCGGCGCGGTAGAAGCGCTGGAAGAGGCGCTCGCGCTCCTCGGGGGCAATGCCGCAGCCGGTGTCGGCCACGCGGAAGGTGGGGCGGCCGCGCTCGAGGGCGAGGGAGAGGGTGACCGTGCCGCCGGCGGGAGTGAACTTGAGGGCGTTATCGAGGAGGTTCGCGAGGGCGCGGCGGAGGAGTGGGGCGCAGGTGGTGGCCGGGAGATGTTCGGGGAGGTCGGCGCGCAGGGTGATGGCCTTGGTCTCGGCGAGGACGGCGAAGCACTCGACCATCCCGCGGGCGAGGGCGGCAAGGTCGCGGGGTTCGCCGGGGCCGACCCCGATGTTGTGGCCCACGCGGGTAATCTCGAGGAGGTCGGAGATGAGCTCGAGCATCCCGTTGCACTCCTCGGCGACCTCGCCGGCGAGGGCAGCGGTCTCGCCGCCGGCGGGGAGTGCGAGTTCGGCGCGGGTGCGTAGGCGGGTGATGGGGGTGCGCAGGTCGTGGGCGATGTTGTCGGTGACGGTGCGCAGGTCGGCAAGGAGACGCTCGGTGTTGCCGGCGAGGGTGTTGACGGCGCGGGTGAGGTGCTCGAACTCCTCGCCGGGGCCGAGGGCGGGGACGCGGCAGGCGAAGTCGCCGGCGGCCATCGCTTCAACCATCTTGACGGCGTGGCCGAAGCCGCGGAAGAGACGCTTGGCCAGAAAGGCGGCAAAGAGGAGAAGGAAGAGGGCCATCAGCAGGAAGCCGCCAAGGGCACCCCAGAGGAGACGCTGGTGGACGAAGTCGTGCGAGCGCAGGTCCTGGGCCACGGCCAGGAGGGTGCCGTCGGGGAGGGGCTTGGCGCAGATGCGGAAGTGGCGCTTGGGGGTGCCGGTCTCGGTGGTCTGGCGCCAGAAGCCCTCGCGGTCGGCGCGCTGACCTCGGCGGCCGTAGCGCGGCTTCATAAAGAGGATGGGGAGGGCCTGGGCGGCGGGGGAGAGCTCGAGGACGTCGCGGCCGCCGGGGAGGAGGCGCGCGGCGTAGACACCCGGGGCGAGGGAGGTGAGGGTGAAGCCGTCGCCCTCGGCCACTTCGTCGGCGAAGGTGCGCCACTGGACGGTGAGGGCGCGGTCGAGGTCGGCATTGAGGGCCACGGTCCAGAAGCCGATGACGCAGGTGATCGTGAGGGCGGCGGCCAGGAGGGCGGAGAGGGTGTAGGCGGCGGTGAGGCGAAAGCGGACGCTGCGGCAGCGGCGGAGGAACTTATCCCAGGACATAGCCAAAGCCCTTGACGGTGCGGATGAGTTTGGGCTCGAAGGCCTTGTCGACCTTCTCGCGCAGGCGGCAGACGCGCGCCTCGACGACGTTGGTGCCGGGGTTGAAGTCGTAGCCCCAGACGTGCTCGATGATGGTGGACTTGGAGACCACGCGGCCGCGGTTGCGCATCAGGTATTCCAGGAGGAGGAACTCGAGGCGTTGGAGCTCGATGGGCTGGCCATCGCGCGTGACGGTGCGGGTGAGGCGGTCGAGGACCAGGCTGCCGACCTGCAGGCGGGTCTGCTCGCGCTGCGGGGTGACGCGGCGGAGGAGGGCCTGGACGCGCGCGACGAGCTCGGAGAGGGAGAAGGGCTTGGCGAGGTAGTCATCGGCCCCCAGCTCCAGACCGCGGACCTTGTCCTCCACCGCGTCGCGCGCCGAGAGGATGAGGATGGGGAAGGCGGCGCGGCGGTTGCGCAGCGTGCGCACCACCTCCAGGCCGCTCAGGCCCGGGAGCATCACGTCCACGATGGCCACGTCGGGCGGCTCGGCGATGGCGGCGGCCAGGCCCCCGGGGCCGTCGGTGGCCACGCAGACGCTCCAGCCATCCTCCTCAAAGCCGCGTTTGACAAAGCCGGCGGTCTTGCGGTCGTCCTCGATGATTAGCAACTTCATCTGCTTGCTCCTTCCCTTGAAGCGTACCAAACGATGCGCGCGAGCTCAAATGGCGCGCGGAGCATCGCCCCCAGACCGAGCTTCGAGCCGCCGACCTCCCGCCAAGCGCGCAGGGGCACCTCCTCTACCCGGCCGTGCAGGCGCAGTAGCAGCTCCACGTCGAAGAGCCAACGCGAGTGGAAGGGCCGTCCAAAGAGCGCCCAGGCCACCTCTCGCCGGAAGACTTTGGCGCCGCACTGCGTGTCGTAGACCGGCCGGCCGAGGGCCAGGCGGATCATCCAGGCCATCAGCCGCCCGGCCAAGGCGCGCACCGCCCCGCGCCGGATATGCGCTCCCAGGTGGGGCCAACGCGAGCCGATGACCATCGCCAGGCGCGGCTTCTCGGCGAGGATGCCAGCTAGGCGTGCAAGCTCGTCGAGGCCGGTGGCGAGGTCGGCATCGAGGAAGGCGAAGGCCTCGGTGGAGGCATCGAGGGCCAGCGTGGCGATAATGCCGCGGCGGATGGCCTCGGCCTTGCCGACGTTCTCCTCGAGGTGGAGGACGGGGAAGTCGGCCAGGCAGGCGGCGGTGGCGTCGGTGCTGCCGTCGTCGACGAAGAGGAGCGCGGCCTCGGGGTGATTGGCCTCGAAGCGGCGGAAGGCGGCCAGGTTGAGGCGCTTGGCCTCGTTGTGGCAGGGGATGATGACGGTGTATTGCATAGTGCCTCCAACTGTTTGGCCCATAAGGTAGCGCGCGCACCTTGCCGCAACCTGCGCCCAAGATGACCAATTGGTCATCCGCTGGCAAGGCTCCCATCACCCCAAGGCGCTACCTTATGCAGTCGACAGTGCGCAGTCGACAGTCGACAGTGCTCTGCCACCGAGAAAGGAAGACGCTATGTGCGATGTCCCCCGAGACGAACGCCCCACCATTGCTGACCGCGACCTGTCGACTCCCTTCACCCGCCACTTGGCGCTCATCTGCCTGGGGCTGTTGCTGGCCGTGCGGGTGTGGAATATGGTCACGCTCTCGCTCTGGGATCCGAGCGAGGCGCGCTACGCGGTCATCTCCGCCAATATGGCGCGCAGCGGGGACTACCTCCGCCCGGCCTTCTACCACCGCAACGTCTACCAGACCTTCGCCGGCAAGCCGCCGCTCGCCTTCCAGCTCGACGCGGTCGCCTGCAAACTCTTGGGGGAGAGCGCCTTCGCGGTCCGCCTGCCGAGCTTCCTCTGCGCGCTGGCCATCCTGTGGCTGCTCCGCCGCGCGGCCGGGAACCTCCGCGCCCCGCTCGTCTGCCTGACCACCCCCGCCTTCCTCCTCCTTTCGGGCATCTGCATGACCGATATGCCGCTCTCGTGCGCCGTCTTCGCCACGCTCCTCAGCGCCCACGCCTACCTGCGCCGCCCGGGATGGACCCCGGCGCTCTGCTGCGCGGCGGCGGCCGCGGCCGGCTTCCTCATCAAGGGCCCGGTGGCGTTGGTGCTCGGCGGCCTCCCCCCAGCGCTCTACGCCCTCCTCAACCGCCGCCCCATTCGCCTGCGCCACGCCCTGGCCACCGGGGGTCTCTTCCTGCTCCTGGCCGCGCCGTGGTTCGTGGCGATGGAAGTGCGAGAGCCGGGCACCCTGCGCTACTTTTTCCTCAACGAGAACTTCGGCCGCTTCCTCGTCCAGGAGTATGGCGACCGCTATGGCTCGGGCCACAAGACCTTCTTCGGCGTGGCCGTGCCCTGGTTCCTCGCGGCGGCGGCCCCGTGGTCGCTCGCCCTCTTCCGCCGACGCGCCTGGCGCCGGCTACGCGCCAACTTCCCGGCCCTGGCCACCGTGACGATGGTCGGCTTCTGGTGCCTCACGCCCCGCTGCCCAATTGCCTACCTCCTGCCCGCCATCCCGCCGGCGGCCTGGTGGATTGCCCAGCGCCCCCCGCGCGCCCTCCGCCGCTGGCCGGCCCTGGCCTACGCCTTTGCCCTGACCTTCTTCGTGGGCACCCTCCTCCTCCCGCACCTCAACCCACGCAAGTTCCCCGCCGCCTTCTACGCCTCCCTCCCCCCCGCCGCCACCGTCTCCTTTGCCCGCGAAACCCCCTACTCCGCCGACTTCTACCTTGCCCACCGCGTGCGCCGCGATGGCTCGGGGGAGGTGCGGGTACAGTCGGCCCACGCGGGGCGGCGGAAGGTGTGGACCGTGGCCTCAGCTCCGGCGGAGGAGGCCGAGGAGGGAAGCGTCGGGGAGGCGCGCGAGGAGTGAGGCGGGGGTGGGGGCGACGACTTGGTCGGCGAGGGCCGTCTTGTCGCGGAGGAGGCGGTCGATACGCTCTTCGAGGGTGCCGCGGCAGAGGAGGTGGTGGACGATGACGGTGCGCTGTTGGCCGATGCGGTGGACGCGGTCGGTGGCTTGGTTTTCGATGGCGGGGTTCCACCAGCGGTCGAGGTGGACGACGTGGTTGGCCTTGGTGAGGGTGAGACCGAAGGCGCCGGTGCGCAGGGAGAGGATGAAGGGGAGGGGCTCGGCGGCGGTGTTGAAGGCGTTGATTTGGGCGCGGCGTTGCTTGGGGGTGAGCGCGCCGTGGAGGAAGGGGACGGGGCGGCCGAGCTGCTCGGAGAGGAGAGCTTGGAGGCGCTCGCCCACGCGGGTGAATTGGGTGAAGAGGAGGACGCTCTCGCCGCGCGCAAAGATGTCGGAGAGGAGGGGGAGGAGGATGGCGGCCTTGCCGCTGACGGTGGCGAAGTCGGCCTCGGACTCGGGGAGGAGGCCGTCGCAGATCTCCTTGAGGCGGGTGAGGAGGACGAGGATGGCGCCGGCGCGGTTGGCGCTCTCGTCCTGGCTCTGACGGGTGTAGTCGGCGAGGGCGGCATCGTAGGCGGCGGCCTGCAGGGGGGTGAGGGGGGCGTAGTGGAATTGGAGGATCTTGGGGGGGAGGTCGGCGCGGACGGCGGGGTCGCGCTTCAGGCGGCGGAGGAGGAAGTGGGCGGTGGCGCGGCGGAGGCGCTCGGGCTGGGCGTAGCGCGCCAGGAAGTCGCGGCGGGTGCCAAAGCGGTCTGGGTTGAGGAAGTCGAGGAGGCTCCAGAGGTCGTCGAGGCGGTTCTCGATGGGCGTGCCGGTGAGGGCGAGGCGGCAGGCGGCGGGGAGGGAGCGGGCGGCCTGGGATTGGCGGGTGGCGGGGTTCTTGATGGCCTGCGCTTCGTCGAGGACCAGGGTCTGCCAGGCAACGCGGCGGAGGGAGGTGAAGTCGCGCCACAGGTAGCCATAGGCCGTGAGCGTGACGTCGGCGGCTTCGGCGGCGGCGCGGAAGGCGAGGTTGAGGGGGCGGCCGGGCCCTTCGTGGCGGCGGACCTTGAGGTTGGGCGCCCAACGCGCCAGTTCGCGCTCCCAGACGGGCAGGACGGTCAGCGGCGCAACCACCAGCGCCGGCCCGGGCCGCGAGAGGAGGAAGGCAATCGTCTGCACGGTCTTGCCCAGGCCCATCTCGTCGGCCAGGCAGACGCCGAGGCCGTGGGCGGCCGCTTGCATCAGCCAGCAGACGCCTTGGGCCTGGTAGGGGCGCAGGATGTCGCGCAAGGGGAGTTCGCCGGCGGGGGGCTGGGAGAGCTCGCGGAGGAAGTCCTGCACCGCCTGGGCGCCGGGGGCCACGCGCACCGCGCCGGAGAGCAGGAGCGGCAGGGCGGCCAGGCGCGGCAACTCGGCCGGACCCAGGGCATCGAGCAGGCGGCGCAGTTCGGCCAGGTCGATAAAGCGCCAGTGGCCGTCTAGGCAGACAAGGGCCTCGCCGGCATCGAGCAGCGCCTGGGCCTCGGCCACGGAGAGCTCCAGGTCGCCCAAGCGGATGCGCTGCTCCAGGCGGACGACCTGCTCGGTGGCGTCGATGGCCGTCTCTTCGAGCTGCGGCACCTGGGCTTCGAGCTCGGGGGGCAGGGTGACGGTGAAGGCGGCCGTGCGCAGGGTCGGCACATCGCGGCAGAGGAAGTCGGTAAAGGTGGCCGCGCTCCACGGTTGGGGCAGGGCGAGGGCGGGGGCGATGGCAATGGCCTGGCCCAGTAGGCGCAGGTCGCGCGGGGAGAGGGTCTGGCCGGGGGGCGCAAAGTCGAGGAACCAGCCGGCCTCTGTGGCGCGGGGATGGATGCAGAGGCGTTCGCGCGAGCCTTCGTAGAGCGGCGTGGCCCAACGGTCGAGCGCCGGGGCGAGGTGGGGCGGGAGCTCGGCGCAGATCTTGGCGCTCGGGGCGCGTAGGGCGGCGAGGAAGGCATCTTCGGCGGTATGGAAGCGGCCCTTGGCGGCCTGGGCGCGGGTGAGAGTGGTCGAGGCGGTGGTGCGCATCCAGCAATCGACCAGGGCGTTGAGGAGCCCGGGGTCGCCTTCCTCGGGCAGGACGGTGGCGCGCCAGCGCGCTTCGTCGCCCTCGAGCCGGGGCACCACACGCCCGGCCGCGACGATCCGCCAGACCACGCGCAGCAGCTCGGCCGCGTGGCGGAAGTCTGCCCCAAAGAGCACGAGCGGCTTCTCCGCGCCGCGCAGGAAACTTTGCAGGGCCGCGAGCACGCCGCGCCCATCGAGCACCGGCGCGCGCCAGCCGGGGAAGAGGAAGCCAATGGCCGCGCGCACCTCCTCGGGCTCCAACCGCACGCCGAAGCGCTCGCCCCACAAGCTGAGGCTATCTCCGGCGCGCTCAAGGTGGAGGAGCATTGCTAGCGGTTAGCGCTCAGAAACCGAAGGTGGCGGCGATGGTGTCGGGGACGGCGGCCTTGGTTGTCACCTGGGCGAAGCGGATGGGGGCGGCTTCGAGGGCGAGGAGCTCGGGGGCCTGGCCGGTGAGCTCGCCCAAGGCGCGGGCGGCCGCAAAGTCGTCAGCCGGGGCCGAGCCGGTGAGGGCGCGGAGCATCGTGATCGGGAACTTCCAGGGCGAGGCGGTGGCCGCGATGACCGTCGGCCGGCCGGTGGCGGGGAGCTCTTGGAGGACCTTCCAGCCGATGGCGGTGTGCGGGTCGGCCAGGTAACCAAAGCGCTGCCAGAGCTCGGCGATGGCGCGCTCGGTCTCCTCGGGGGTGGCCCAGCCGGCGGCGAAGTCGCGGTGGAGGGCTTCAAGGGCCTCGGGGGTGAGGGTGAAGGTGCCGGTGGCCTTGAGCTGCTCCTCCCAGGCGCGGACCTGCTCGCAGTTGCCGCCGGTGAGCAACCAGAGCAGGCGCTCGACGTTGGAGGAGACGAGGATGTCCATCGAGGGGGAGTTGGTGACGTGGAAGTCGCGCCGGGCGTTGTAGGTGCCCGTCTGGATGAAGTCGCAGACCACGCGGTTGGCGTTGGAGGCCACGGTGAAGCGGCCGATGGGCGCGCCCAGGAGGCGGGCGAAGTAGGCGGCGAGGAGGTTGCCGAAGTTGCCGGTGGGGACCACCACGTCGAAGGGCGCGGCGAGGCGGCGGGCGCACTCGAGGTAGTAGCAGATCTGGGGGAAGAGGCGGCCGATGTTGATGCTGTTGGCCGAGGAGAGGAGGCAACCGTGGGCGCTGGCGCGCGCGGCGAGGGCAGGGTCGGCGAAGGCGGCCTTGACCGCGGCTTGCGCGTCGTCGAAGTTCCCCTCAATGGCGCAGGCGCTCACGTTCTCGCCCTGGCAGCAGACCATCTGGCGGCGCTGGATCTCCGAGGTGCCCACTTGCGGATAGAAGGTGAGCACGCCCGTGCCCGGAACCCCGGCAAAGCCTTCCATCGCCGCGCTGCCGGTGTCGCCCGAGGTGGCGGTCAGCACGCAGACGCGCCCGGCGTTGCGGGCCTTGGCGGCGTAGCTGAGCAGGTGGGGCAGGAGGGTGAGGGCCACATCCTTGAAGGCGTAGGTCGGGCCGTGGAAGAGCTCGAGGAAGTGGACGCCCGGGGCGACTTCCCGCAGCGGCACCACGTCGGGCGAACGAAAGCGCGCGAGCGACGCATCAACGGCCGCCTGACGCGCAGCTGCGTCCATCTCCGGGAAGAAGCGCTCCAAGAGCGAGAGCATGGTGTGCCGGTAATCTGCTTGCGGCGGCAACGGCTCCAGGGCCTCCGCCGGCACATAAAGCCCACCATCGGGTGCCAACCCATTCAACAAAGCCTGCAAACTGTCAACTGCGGGCGCCAGCCCTCGCGTGGAAAGATACTTCATCGTAAACTCCTTTGGTCTTTCGGCGCGCTTACTATAGCAAATACGCGCGCCTGCGGGCAGATTTCCGTGATTTGCAGCTGGTCCATCGCCCAGCCGCTCGCCAACAAGAACCCAATTAGTGCAATCGCCTTATTCATTCTCATCGCTCCTTTGCGCTCATCGCGCTTCTTCATATTATGGTACGCGCGCGCGTGAGAGGGAATCAATAGCCCTTGCGCTTATCAACAAAAACTGTAGATAACCTGTCGATAACCCTGTTCATAACTCCCCTAGCGCCTACCTCATTTCGACCTAGGGCCTACCTCGCCTCGACCTAGGGCCTAGGTCACCTCGAGGTAGGCCCTACCTTTTTTGGGGGCCCCTGCGGCCATTTTAGGGGGTAGGGGCAGCAAGTGGCGGCAGAAGGGGGCTTGGAGGAAGGCTTAAGGGTTTTGCAGTGGCCTGCTCCGCCAGGCCACCTAGTGTAGTGAGCCTCTAACGGGGGGCGCAGCCCGCCCCTCTCGCGAGTGCAGCGAGCCGCAAAAAAGGGCTTGACGAGGTGGGGAGGGCGGTGCTATTCTACGCGGCGTTATGCAGAAGTGTATGTGCAACGTGGCCTTTGGTCGATGGCTCTGGCGAGAGAACTCGCCGGAACAGATTGCGCAATAAGCACTGAGCAGGAAGTGACGGCGGCTAGCAGGGAATGCAAGCTGCCGTTTTTGTTTTTCAACGCAACGTCTCCGGGAAGTGATAGGGCTTCTGGGGGCGTTTTTCTTTTGGCAAGGCAGAGAAGAGATGAAGCAAGTGATGGCATTTGAGCGCTTCGAGGCGCTGTGCGCGCAGGGGCGGCCGATTCCGTTGGTGGATGAGACGCTGGCGGACCTGGAGACGCCGGTGAGCGCGCTCGCGCGGGTGGCCGATGAGCGCGAGGTCTTTCTGTTGGAGAGCTGCGGGCAGGGGGGCAAGTTCAGCCGCTACTCCTTTATGGGCTTCTCGGCGCGCGGGGTCTTCACGGTCGAGAATGGCACGGCCTATGTGGAGGACGCGGCGGGGAAGCGGCCGCTGGCGCACCGCCTCACGCCGATGGACGCGCTCAAGGGGCTGCTGGGCAAGGTGCCGGTGGCGTGCGAGGAGTTGCCGCCGCTCTTTGGCGGGGCGGTGGGCTATGTGGGCTACGAGATGGTCAACGCCTTCGAGGAGCTGCCCGAGCCCAAGCAGCCGCGCGAGACGCCCGACGCGCTCTTCCTGCTGGTCGATGACATGCTCATCTTCGATAATCAGCGCCACACCTTGATGGCGGTGGCGGTGGTGGATCCCGAGGCCTACGCTTCGCCGCGCGCGGCCTACGAGGCGGGGTTGGCGCGGTTGGAGGCGCTGAAGGCGCCCTTCTATCAGCCGCGGCCGATGTTGCCCGAGCCCTCGCCGGAGGCCGAGCCGCCGCGCCTGCGCGGGAATATGGATAAGGAGAGCTACTGCGCGATGGTCGACAAGGCCAAGCAGGCGATCCGCGATGGCGAGTGCATTCAGGTGGTGCTCTCGCAGTGCTTTGGCGCGGAGGTGGAGATTGCGCCGGTGCAGCTTTACCGCGCCCTGCGGTCGGTCAATCCCTCGCCCTACACCTTCTTCTTCAAGCGCGGAGACTTGGTGCTGGTGGGCTCCTCGCCCGAGACGATGGTGCGCTTGGAGAAGGGCCGCAGCACGGTCCGCCCGATTGCCGGCACGCGCAAGCGCGGCCTCACCCCGGCGCAGGATTGCGCGGCGGCCGATGAGCTGCTCTCGGATGCCAAGGAGCGCGCCGAGCACCTGATGCTGGTCGACCTCGGGCGCAACGACCTGGGGCGGACGGCCGTCCCGGGCAGCGTCCACGTGGAGGACTTTATGCACATCGAGCGCTACTCGCACGTGATGCATTTGGTCAGCGACGTGCACGCCCTCTTGGCTGAGGGCTACGACGCCTTCGACCTCCTGCGCACCACCTTCCCGGCCGGCACCCTCAGCGGCGCGCCCAAGATCCGCGCGATGGAGCTCATCCACGAGCTCGAGCCCGAGGCGCGCGGGGTCTATGGCGGAGCGGTGGGCTACTTCTCCAACACCGGGAATATGGATTTGGCCATCACCATCCGCACCTTGCTGCTCAAGGGCCATCACCTGACCGTCCAGGCCGGCGCGGGGATTGTCTACGACTCGGTCCCCGAGAAGGAATACGAGGAGACGATTAACAAGGCCTCGGCCATCTTCCAATCGATCCGCCTGGCCGCCAAGGGCTTCGAGCTGCGCTAAGAGAGAGGAGAAGACGCGATGATCTTCGTTCTGGATAACTACGACTCCTTCACCTACAACCTCGTCCACCTCCTCTATGCCCTGGGCGCCGAGGTGACCATCCGCCGCAATCGCGAGGTGACCCCCGCCGAGGTCCTCGCCCTCCAGCCTGATGGCATCCTCCTCTCGCCCGGGCCCTCCTCGCCCGAACGCGCCGGGATCCTCTGCGACCTGGTCCGCGCCGGCGCTGAGGCGCGCGTGCCGATGTTCGGCGTCTGCCTGGGCCATCAGGCCATTGGCCACGTCTTTGGCGCGCGCGTCGTCCACGCCAAACAGGTGATGCACGGCAAGATTTCGGAGGTTACGCACGATGGGCGCGGCGTCTTCGAGGGGGTGCCCAATCCCTTCCGCGCCGTGCGCTACCACTCGCTGGCGCTGGAGGCCGCCTCCATCCCCGCGTGCCTGGAGGTGACCGCGCGCACGGCCGATGGCGAGGTGATGGGCGTCCGCCACCGCGAGCTCCCCATCGAGGGCATCCAGTACCACCCCGAGTCCATCCTCACCGAGGCCGGCAAGCTTCAGCTCGCCAACTTCGTCCGGAGCTGCCGCCATGTTTAAGGAAGCCTTCGAGGCCGTGTTGGCCCGGCAGGACCTGCCGGAAGAGACGATGGGCGCGCTGCTTGAGGAGCTGCTCGCTGGGCAGGTGGACCCGGTGGCCTTCGGCGGCTTTCTGGTGGCCGTGCGGATGAAGGGCGTGGCGCGTAGCGAACTCACCGGGGCCGCGCGCTTCCTCCTGCGCCACGCCGTGCCGATTGACACCGGGCTCCAGCCGGTGGTCGATATGGTCGGCACCGGGGGCGATGGCGGCGCGAGCTTCAACATCTCCACCACCGCCGCCTTCGTCGCCGCCGGCGCGGGCGTGCCGATGGCCAAGCACGGCAATCGCGCGGTGAGCGGCAAGTCCGGCGCGGCCGACGTCCTGGCCGCCTGCGGCTTCAACCTGGAGTGTTCGCCTGCGGCGATGGAGCGCGCCATTCGCGAGCTGGGCATTGGCTTCCTCTTTGCCCAGAAGCTCCACCCGGCCTTCGCCAAGGTCGGCCCGATGCGCCGCGCGCTGGGCACGCGCACCCTCTTCAACCTCCTGGGACCCTTGGTCAACCCGGCCCACGCCTCGGCGGCGGTCATCGGCGTCTATAACGCGGCCGATACCGAGTTGATAGCCGGGGCGTTGCAGGATTTGGGGATGCGCCGGGCGCTGGTTGTCCACGGCCAGGATGGGCTCGATGAGCTCACCGTCACCACCGCCACGCGCCTGACCGAGCTCGATAGCGAGGGCAACCTGCGCACCTACGAGCTCTACCCCGAGCTGCTCCTGGGCCAGCGCTATCCTCAGCGCGACCTGCGCGGCGGCACGCCCGCCGAGAACGCCGCCATCCTCCGCGCCATCCTGGAAGGCCGCGAGCACGGCGGCGCGCGGGCCGTGGTCGCCCTCAACGCGGGGGCGGCCATCTACATATCCGGCCGCGCCGAGAGCCTTGCCGAGGGCTACGCCCGAGCCTGCGAGGCCATCGATTCGGGCGCCGCCCTCGCCAAACTCGAAGCCCTTGTGGAGATGAGCCGTGGTGCCTGATATTCTCCAACAGATTGTGGCGGCCAAGCGCGAGAGCCTGGTGGCCGCCAAGTCCGCCGCCCCCGAGCGCGAGCTCCGCGCCCGTTGCCGAGACCTGCCGCCCACGCGCGGCTTCGCCCGGAGCCTGACCAAACCCGGCGTGCGGATTATCGCCGAGGCGAAGAAGGCCTCGCCCTCCAAGGGGCTGATTGCGCCGGATTTCGACCTCGAGCGGATTGTCCGCGGCTACACGGCCAATGGCGCGGCGGCCTGTTCCATCCTCACCGAGGAGCGCTTCTTCCTGGGCTCGCTCGCGAACCTCCGCCGCGCCCGCGCCGTCACCGACCTGCCGCTCCTGCGCAAGGACTTCCTCTTTGAGCCCTATCAGATCCTGGAGGCGCGCGAGGCCGGGGCCGACGCGGTCCTGCTCATCGCCGCGATGCTCCCCGATGCGCAGCTGGCCGACCTCGCCGGCGAAGCGCACGCGCTCGGGCTCGATGTCTTGGCCGAGGCGCACGATGCCGAGGAGGTGGCGCGCTTGGCGGCCCTGGGGCTGCGCGTGATTGGCGTGAATGCCCGCAACCTGCGCACCTTCGCCACCGACCTCGCCGGCGTGCGTGCGCTCCTGGCGCAAATCCCAGAGCCGTGCCTGGCCGTGGCCGAGAGCGCCATCACCTCCCGTGCGGATATGGTGCAGGTCGGCGCCCGCCGCTTCCTGATTGGCGAAGCGCTGATGCGCCGGCCCGGCCTCCTCCCGGAGTTGCTGGCATGAGGGTCAAGATTTGCGGCATCACCTCCCCCGAGGACCTGCGCCTGGCGGACGCCGCGGGCGCCGACTACGCCGGCATCATCCTCGCCCCGGGCTCCAAGCGCTTCGTCTGCGCCGAGCGCCTGGCCGAACTCGGCCGCGTGCCGACCCGCTGCAAGCGCGTGGGGGTCTTCGTCCGTGCCACGCCGCGCGAGATTGCCCGGGCCGTCCGCCTGGGCCGGCTGGACGCGGTGCAGCTCTATCACGGCACCTTCCGCCGCGCGGGGGTGGAGGTCTGGCACGTGCGGCCGCTGCCGGGCCGTTGCGCGGCGGTGGTGCTCGATGCCGCGCCCGGCCAGGGGCAGGTGGGCGATTGGGCGGCGGCGGCACGCTTCGCGCGGCGGCGGCGGGTCGTCCTGGCCGGCGGCCTCACCCCCGAGAATGTCGCCCAGGCCGTGGAGGCGGTCCGCCCCTGGTGCGTAGACGTCTCCAGCGGGACGGAGGCCGAGCCCCGGCGCAAGTCCCCCGAGAAGGTCCTCGATTTCATCCGAAAGGCAAAAGTATGAGCAAACACTACGGCATCTATGGCGGACAGTACGTCCCCGAAACCCTTATCCCCACGCTCGCCGAGATCGACAGCGCTTACCGGCAGGCCATTCAGGACCCGGCCTTCTGGGCGGAATACGACGCGCTGATGAAGGACTACGTCGGCCGCGAGTCGCCCCTCTACCACGCCCGGCGCCTCTCCGAGGCCCTCGGCGGCGCGCAGATCTACCTCAAGCGCGAGGACCTCAACCACACCGGCGCGCACAAGGTCAACAACGTCATCGGCCAGGTCCTCCTGGCCAAGCGGATGGGCAAGACGCGCCTGATTGCCGAGACCGGCGCGGGGATGCACGGCGTGGCCACCGCCACCGTCGCCGCCCTCTTCGGGCTGCCCTGCGAGGTCTACATGGGCGCGCTGGACGTCGAGCGCCAGGCGCCGAATGTGGACCGGATGCGCGCCCTCGGGGCCACCGTCGTGGCGGTGGAGAGCGGCTCGCGCACGCTCAAGGACGCGATGAACGAAGCGATCCGCGACTGGGCGGCCAGCGCCGAGCACACCTTCTACGTCATCGGCACCGTCGCCGGCCCCGCGCCTTACCCCGAGATGGTCGCCGAGTTCCAGTCGGTCATCGGCAAGGAGGCTCGGCGCCAGTGCCTGGCCAAGCTCGGGCGCCTGCCCGATGAGGTGCTGTCCTGCGTAGGCGGCGGCTCGAACGCGATGGGCATCTTCGCCGGCTTCTTGCAGGATGCGGCCGTGCGCCTGACGGGCGTGGAGGCTGGCGGGCGCGGCCTCGCCTCGGGTGAGCACGCAGCCAGCATCAATGGCGGCACCGTCGGCGTCCTCCACGGTTGCAAGACCAAGCTGCTGCAGACCGCCGAGGGGCAGGTCATCGAGGCCTACTCCGCCTCGGCCGGGCTCGACTACCCCGGCGTCGGCCCCGAGCACTGCTTCCTGGCCGACCTCGGCCGCGTCCGCTACGCGGTCTGCGACGACGAGCCGGCCATCCAGGCCTTCGACGCGCTCTGCCGCTACGAGGGCATCATCCCCGCCTTGGAGAGCTCGCACGCCCTGGCCGAGGCCCTGCGTATCGCCCCCGGCCTGCCGCCCTCGGCCGTCCTGCTGGTCAACCTCTCGGGCCGCGGCGACAAGGATATGGGCAACGTCGCCGGCTGGAAGGCCCGCCACCCAGACTACCGCTTCCGCCCCCTGAGCAAGTAAAGGAGCCCCTATGAACCGTCTTCAACAAGCCTTCGCCGCAGCCAACGCCCAGGGTCGCCCCGCGCGCGTCCTCTTTATGCCCTGCGGCTTCCCCTCCCAAGCCGCTTCCCTCGACGCGATGGAGACCCTCGTCGCTGGCGGGGCCGACGTCCTCGAGCTCGGCGTGCCCTTCTCCGACCCCATCGCCGACGGCGCGGTCATCCAGGCCGCCAGCCAGCAGGCCCTCAAGGATGGCGTGAACCTGACGGCCATCCTCGCCTTGGCCGCCGAGCTGCGCGCGCGCCACCCGGCCCTCGGCCTGGTGCTCTTCTCCTACTTCAACCCCCTCCTCGCCTACGGCCCCGAGCGCCTCTGCGCCGATGCCGCCAAGGCGGGTATCGACGGACTGCTGGTGGTCGACGTCCCCTATGAGGAGCAGGACGAGCTCAAGCCGCTGGTCACCGCCGCCGGTCTCTCCTGGATCCCGCTCGTCTCCCCGGCCACCAGCCCCGAGCGCGCCGCCAAGCTCATCGAAGGCTGCGACGGCTTCGTCTACGTCATCACCGTGCGCGGCATCACCGGCGAACGCAAGGCCCTCCCCCCCGAGCTCGCTGACCGCCTGGCCGCCCTCCGCAGCCTGACCTCCCTCCCCCTTGCCGCCGGCTTTGGCATCTCCGATGCCGCCACCGCCGCCGAGATTGGCCGCCACGCCCAGGGCGTTGTCGTGGGCTCGGCCGCCGTCCGCGCTCTCGCTGAGGGCGGACTCCCCGGCTTGCGCTCCTTTATGGAGCGGCTGAAAGGATAGTAGACAAGCGCGCCCGTGGGCGGCTGCCCCCGAGCCCCTGCGCGGGGGCTTCTCGCCCCCGCCCCCTCGGGAGCGCGGTGCGCTCCACCCCGGCCGACGCGCCCTGCGGGCACGTCGGCTTTTTGGCATTCCGGGCTCGCCAGGTACAGCGCAAAAGCTAGCGCTGGAGGTGAAAAGCCCGGCAGTTTGGCCACAGGTTTGCCCGTCGCGGAACGCGTGCTAACAGCTAGCCGCTAACAGCTAGCCGCTAACAGCTAGCCGCTAACAGCTATCAGCTTCTAATCAGCGTCACCACGCGGTTGTAGATCTCTTGGGCCACGTAGGGGTTGTTCATCGTGTAGAGGTGGATGCCCGAGACGCCGGCGATAAGGAGGTCGACAATCTGGTTGACGGCGTAGGCGATGCCCGCGTCGCGCATCGCCACGGGGTTGTCGCCGAAGCGCTCGAGCAGGCGGGTGAACTTCTTGGGCAGCTGGACGTGGCAGATGGAGACCATCCGCTCAATCTGCTTCTTGTTGGTGACGGGCATAATGCCGGCCTCGATGGGGACCTCAATGCCCAGCGCGTCGGTGATGTCGCGGAAGCGGTAGAAGCGCTCGTTGTCGAAGAAGAGCTGGGTGATGAGGCGCTCGGCGCCGGCATCGACCTTCTCTTTGAGGTGGCGCAGGTCGGCCGCTTCGCTGGTGGCCTGGGGGTGGACCTCGGGGTAGCAGGCGGCGGTGACGTGGAACTCGCCCATCAGCTTGATGAAGCGGATGAGGTCACTGGCGTAGGGGAAGTCGCCGGGGAGGGGGGCACCCTCGACGGGGTCGCCGCGCAGGGCGAGGATGTCGCGCACGCCGGCCTTGGCGAAGTCCTCGAGGATCTTGGCGACCTCGGCCTTGGTGAGGTGGAGCCCGGGGAGGTGGGCGACGGCGGGGATGTGGTATTCGTTCTGGACCTTGTGGACGATGCCCAGGGTGTGCTCGGCGTTCTGCGAGCCACCGGCGCCGTAGGTGACGGAGATGAAGTCGGGGTGGAGCAGGCGCAGGCCGTCGAGGGTGCGGTAGATGGTCTCGATGGGCGCGGTGCGCTTGGGCGGGAAGATTTCGAAGGAGAAGGTGCGAGCCATAGGGAAGAGCCTTTCTGTTGGGAAAAAGAACGCCCATTGCGCGGCTGGGCCGTGCGCAATGAGCGTCTTGTCGTCTCTTTTTGGGGAGTTGGCTTAGGCCTCAGTGCGCAGGGCAAGAGCGGCCTTAACCATATGCTCGAGGGCGGGGAGGGTCTCGGCCCAGCCGCGGGTCTTGAGGCCGCAGTCGGGGTTGACCCAGAGCTTGGCGGGCTCGACCTTCTGGAGGATCTTGCGCAGCTGGCCAAGGATCTCGGCTTCGGAGGGGACGCGCGGGGAGTGGATGTCGTAGACACCCGGGCCGACGGCGGTGCGGAAGTTCGCGGCGGCGAGGGCATCGAGGATGGTCAGGTCGGCGCGCGAGGCCTCGAAGGAGATGACATCGGCGTCCATCGCGTCGATGTCGGCGATGATGTCGTTGAACTCCGAGTAGCACATGTGGGTGTGGATCTGCGTTTCGGGCTTGACGCCGCTATGCACGAGGCGGAAGGCGGGGATGGCCCAATCGAGGTAGGCGCTGTGCCAATCGCTCTTGCGCAGGGGCAACTTCTCGCGCAGGGCTGCCTCGTCAATCTGAATGATGGCGATGCCGTGCGCCTCGAGGTCGAGCACCTCGTCGCGGATGGCCAGGGCGATCTGCTCGGTGCTCTGGCGGATGGTGATGTCCTCACGCGGGAAGCTCCAGTTGAGGATGGTGACAGGGCCGGTGAGCATGCCCTTGACCGGCTTGGTGGAGAGGCTCTGGGCGTAGACGGCCATCTCGACGGTCATCGGCTCCTGGCGCGAAACGTCGCCCCAGATGACCGGCGGCTTGACGCAGCGCGTGCCGTAGCTCTGCACCCAGCCGTTGCTGGTGAAGCGGAAGCCCGAGAGGTGCTCGCCGAAGAACTCGACCATATCGTTGCGCTCGAACTCGCCGTGCACCAGCACGTCCAGCCCAATCTGCTCCTGCAGCTCAATGCAACGCTTGGTCTCGGCCTTGTTGAAGGCATCGTAGTCGGCGGCGGACTTGGCCCCCTTGCGGAAGGCGGCGCGGTTGGCGCGCACCTCGGCGGTCTGCGGGAAGGAGCCGATGGTGGTGGTGGGGAACTTCGGCAGCGCGAGGGCCTTGGCCTGCACGGCGGCGCGCTCGGCGAAGGCCGGCAGGCGGGTGAAGTCGGCCTCGGTCAACTTGGCCAGGCGTTCGCCGACGGCCGGGTCGGCGCTGTTCGGGCGGAGGGCCCCCCAGAGGGCCTGATTGGCGCGGTAGGCCGGGGCCTCGCGCGGCGCGGGCGCTTCGAGAATGGCCTTGAGCTCGGCCAGCTCGCCCAGCTTCTCCTCGGCGAAGGCGAGGTAGGCCTTCTCGGCCGGGTCGAGCTTCGGCTCGTTGGCCAGGGTGTAGGGCACGTGCAGCAGCGAGCAGGAGGTGCTCAGGACGACCTCCCCGGCGTGCGGGGCGATGGCCTCGAGGGCATCGAGCACCTTGGCGTAGTTCGCGCGCCAAATGTTCTTGCCGTTGACCAAGCCGGCCACGAGGAGCTTCTCCTTCGGGAAGCCCTGGGTGGTGACGAGCTCGAGGGTCTTGCGGCCCTCCACGAAGTCCAGGCCAATCGCGTCGACGGGCAGCGCGCAGAGCGTGGCGTAGGCATCGCGCACATCGCCAAAGTAGGTCTGCACGAGCACCTTCACCGAACCCTTCTGGGCCAGCAACTGGGTGTAGAGCGCCTTGAAGCGCGCCAGCTCCTCGGCCGAGGTATCCTGCACCAGGCACGGCTCATCGAGCTGCAGCCACTGCGCGCCGGCGGCGGCCAAGCGCGCGATCAACTCGCCGTAGGCCGCGAGCAGCGGCTCGGTGAAGTCGGCGGCCGTTTTCTTCCCGGTGAAGCGCGCGAGCTTGAGGAAGGTGTAGGGGCCGGGGAGCGCGGGGCGGGTCTCGATGCCCAGGGCCTTAGCCTCGGCGTAGTGCGCAAAGGGCTTCTCGCCAGCGAGGCGGATCTCCGTGCCGTCCTCAATCTCCGGCACCAGGTAGTGATAGTTGGTGTTGAACCACTTCTTCATCGCCAGCGCGTGCACATCGCCGGCCGGGCCTTGATAACCGCGGGCCATCGCAAAGTAGGTTTCCTGCTCGCCCAGCCCCAAGGCCCGGTAGCGCGCAGGCACGCAGTTGAAGAGCGCGGCCGCGTCCAGGAAGGTGTCGTAGAAAGAGAAGTCGCCTGAAGGAATACAATCGATGCCCGCAGCGGCCACCTGCTGCCAGTGACGCGCCCGCAACGCCTGCGCCGTCTGCTCCAACATCTCGCCGGACATCTCACCCTTGAAGGTCTTTTCAATTGCAAACTTGAGCTCACGCTTCGCGCCAATGCGCGGATAGCCAATAATCGATGTCTTCATACTTGCTTTACCTCCTTCAAGCGCT
Organism: Candidatus Spyradenecus sp.; assembly: GCA_051891975.1. GTDB lineage: Bacteria > Verrucomicrobiota > Kiritimatiellia > RFP12 > DVOR01 > Spyradenecus. Next base: position 19,271 of record JBJFFT010000110.1, read on the forward strand.
GCCGGACAATCCGGCCCTGGCCTGACAGTGTGCGCGCAGTATAGCAAAGTCTACCGCCCAGGGAGAAGAACTTTCTGCGCCCAGCGCAAAAAAAACCGCGTGCCGGAGACTGGACACGCGGTTTCAACACGAAAGGAGTGTGAATGCACACAAAAAATGGCGGGAAGGACGGGGCTCGAACCCGCGACCTCCGGATCGACAGTCCGGAGCTCTAACCAATTGAGCTACCTCCCCGAAAAAGAGGACCCTCTTCAACCTGAAAATGGCGGGAAGGACGGGGCTCGAACCCGCGACCTCCGGATCGACAGTCCGGAGCTCTAACCAATTGAGCTACCTCCCCGGATGAAGAAAGTGCGCACAGTGTAGCACACACCCTCCCCCAATGCAAGCACTTTTTTTGTGCGCCTGCGGCGCGTGAGGTGCGGGCTGCGCCCGCGTGAGGTGCCGCTTCGCGGCGTGAGGTGGCGGCTGCGCCGCCGAGAGGGGCTCGCTGCGCTCGCGTGAGAAGGCCCTGCGGGCCGTGAGGTGCGCCTTCGGCTCGTGAGAGGTGCCGCTTCGCGGCGTGAGGGGCCCCCGGCTCGTGGGGGCGGGTAAGCGTTTTGCAGCGGCCTGCTCCGCCAGGCCGCCCCGCCTGCCACTTATCGACAGCCCCTGTCGATAACCCTGTTCATAACCCTGTTCATAACTCCCCTAGCGCCTACCTCAAATCGACCTAGGCCCTACCTCGCCTCGACCTAGGGCCTACCTCAAATCGACCTAGGCCCTACCTCGCCTCGACCTAGGGCCTACCTCGAGGCGACCTAGGCCCTACCTTTTTTAGGGTATCGCGCGGCCTTCAAAGGGGGCGGGGGCTTGGGGGGCGAGTGCTGCCCTCCCTGCGTGCCTTCAGCCGAAGTGCCCGCAGGGCGCTCCGGCCGGGGTGGAGCGTCCCACGCTCCCGAGGGGTGTGGGGGCGAGTAGCCCCCATATGCGTCGCGTGCGCTGCGCTTGACGCATGTGGGGTAGGGCGGGTATCATAGCGGGGTTGAAGAGAGGAGCGCACGTGAACGTTTGGCAGGCAGATTGGCAGCGGGCCGTCGCCGCGAAGAGCGGGGGCGGACGGTGAGTTTTGCCGAGGCGCTTTGGACGACGGAGGGCGGGCTGACGCGCCATCGGCCGCTCTATGGCTGGGCGGTGGCGGTCATTGCGGGGACGGCGCTGGGTTTCTTTGTGGGGCTGCCGTGGGTGTGGTTGGTGGCGGCGACGGGGGGGATGGTGCGCGCGTGGGGGCGGCCGAAGCTCTCGGCCAAGCAGCTTTCTCTGGCGCTCTGGGTGGTGGCGCTGCTGCTGACCGCCTGGCGCGCGGGGCTCTATCACGACCGCAATGCCGCCGTCCTGGCGCGTCTGCGCGAGGAGCAAATCGGCGGCAACACCTTTCCGCTGGTGGTCACCGTCTCGAACGATCGGCAGATTGTGCCGCGCAAGCGCGGCGGACCCTACTGTCGTTTCTCGGTGGATGATGCCTGGTTCGCCGACGGCACGGCCGTCCACGGCACCAACTTGCGCGTCTCCTTCTACGATCGCGCGGGGAACTTCCCGCAGGTGGGCGAGCGGTGGCGGTTGCAGGTCAAGCCCCGGCGCGGCGTGCCGCTCTACCGGCTGGCCCTCTCGGCGCGGGGCGAGACGGCCGAGCGGCTGGAGGTCCCCGGCGGGGCCGAACGGGCGCAGTATTGGCTGGCGGGGCTGCGCGAGCGTCTGGCCGGGCACCTGGCGTTGGGAGTGGCGCGCGAAGAGGCGCTCTTGCTGCAGACGATGCTCCTGGGGCGGCGGACGACGATGCCCTACGAGGCACGTCAGCGCTACGCCGATGCCGGGATTATCCACATCTTCGCCATCTCGGGGCTGCACGTGGGGATTGTGGCGGGCTTTCTGATTTGGGTGATGGGCGCGCTGGGGGTGCGGTTGCGGTGGCGCTCAGTGGTGCTCGCGCCGGCGTTGGTGGGCTATCTGCTCCTGACCGGCATTCCGCCCTCGGCCGCGCGCGCCTGCTCGATGGCCATCCTCTACTGTCTGGCGCCGACGGTGCTGCGGCAAGCGAGCGCGCCGGCGGCCCTCTTCGCCACCGCCGCCGGGGTGCTGCTCATCGAGCCGGGGTGGATTGCGAATGTGGGGGCCATCCTCTCCTTCACGGTGATGGGCGGGATCTTGCTGTGTATGGCGCCGATGGAGCGGGTGCTGGCGGGTTGGATGGGGGCCGGGGAGAGCGACCGCGACCCCGGGGCGCTGCCCGCCCCGCCGAGTTGGCACGTGCGGTTGCGCCGGCGCTTGGCTGCGTTGGTGGCGCTGACCCTCTCGGCCTGGCTAGCGGCCGCGCCCCTCTCGCTCTACTTCTTTGGCCGACTCTCCTTCGTGGGGCTGGCGCTGAATCTGCTCATCCCAGGGCTGACGCTGGGGATTGTCTGGTGCGCATGCGTCTCGGCAGTGGCGGGCTTCGCCTTCGCGCCGATCTCCGAACTCTGCAACCGCGCGGGGGTGGCCCTGCTGCGGGTGCTCGACCTCTGCTCGGAGTTCGCCCTCTCCCTGCCCGGCTCGACGGTGGAGCTCGCGCCGATGGAGCGCCCCGGCCTCACCGTCACCCTTCTCCTCGAGCTCGCCCTCCTCCTCTTTGGACTGTGGCTGAGGGTGAGCTCGCTGCGCTCGCGATGACAGAGGACGGATGACAGAGAGTACGCTGCGCGCGCGATAAAACAAGAGCGGCAACCTCTTTGAGGCCGCCGCGCTCGTTTCGATAGGCGATAGGCGATAGACGGGAAGCGCGTTTCCGCGACGGGCAGGCGCTTGGCCTAACTGGCCGGGCTTTTCACCTCAAGCGCCAGCTTTCCCGCCTCTCGCGAGCCGGGCGCAGCCCGGCGAGTTTTCCCGCCTATCGGGCTCAGCCGATGAAGCCGTGGAGGGCGAGGAAGTCGGTGCGGTAGCCGGCGATGTCGGTGGTGGCCTCGACGTTCTCGGGGGTGAGGGCGGCCATCAGGGTGTCGACCTCGGCCTGGATCTCCGGGCGCATCTCCCAATCGTCAATGCGAATGCGGCCGGCTTCGTCCACGGGCATAGCGCCGTCGGGCGAGTAGAGGCGCTCGCGGAAGAGGCGGTCGATCTGGTCGAGGCAATCCTCGTGCAGGCCGTGGGCCTTCATCACCTTGAAGAGGCAGGAGATGTAGGGCGGCATCGCGGGGATGACGGCCGAAGCGCGGGTGACGAGGGCCTTGTTGACGCTCACCACGCCCACGCCACCGAGGTCGGCGAGCGTTTCGGTGATGGCCTTGGCGGAGGCTTCGAGGTTCTCCTTGGCGCGGCCGAGGGTGCCCGAGCGGTAGATATCCTGCGTGCACTTGGGGCCGATGTAGGAGTAGGCGACCGTCTTGCAGCCCTTGGCCAGGAGTCCCTTGGCCTTGAGGAAGTCCATCCATAGCACCCAGTCCTCGCCACCCATCACCTTGACGGTGGCAGCGATTTCCTCATCGGTGGCGGGCTCGACGGCGACTTCCTTCATCTCGCAGGTCATAATGTCCAGCGTACGGGCGATGTGCGGCTTGCCGATGGGCTTGATGGCGCTCTTGTAGGTGATGCCGCTCTTGGGGTCGGTGCGCATAGGCGAGGCGAGGGAGTAGACCACCAGGTCGAAGGGCGCGAAGCCGTTGTCCGCGGCCAATTGGGCCACCGTCTCGCGCGTGGCGTCGGCAAAGGCGTCGGCGGAGATGGTGACGGCCTTGAGGCCGGCGGCCTTGGCCGCTTCGTCAAAGGCTTCGTTGTTGTACCAACCGGGCGAGCCGGCCTTGCGTTCGGTGGGGGCACGCTCGAAGGAGACGCCCAGGGTGTCGGCCTTCGGGCCGCCAAAGGCCGCCGCGATGCGCGAAGCGAGGCCATAGCCGCCCGAGCAGCCCAGCACTAGGACGCTCTTGGGGCCGCCGACAATCGGGGTCTTGGCCTGCTCGCGCTGGATGTCGCGCGCCACAAACTGCTTGCAGCCCTCGCCATCGACATTGAGGCAGAGGCCGCCACGGACTTTCGGAGTCTCGGACATAGATAGCTTCCTTGTTGTGAGAGGTTATTCGGTCATCGCGTCTGCCGGCACCACCAGGCAGAACCAGGAGGCCTCGACGGCCACCAGCGGATTGCCGCGCTTATCGACCTTGCCGACGATGATGCCCTTGCCCTTCTGCTCCAGGCGCCGGCCGGTGGCCTTCACCGTCTCGATTTCGTAGCGCACCGTGTCCCCGGGGCGAACCTGGTTGACGAAGCGCACTTCGTTGAGCTTGGCGAAGAGGAAAAGCTTCTTCTCGTCATCGGTGGCGCCCAAGCGGTAGCCTGCGCCGCCACACTGGGCCATCGACTCCACCAGGATGACCCCCGGGCAGACCGGGTAGTTGGGGAAGTGACCCTTGAAGAAGTAGCGATCGGGGCCGTAGTCGACCTCGGCGACGATGTGCTCGGGGGTCGCTTCGAGAATACGGTCGCAGAAGAGGAAGGGGTCGCGGTGCGGGAGAACGGTCTTAATGGCTTCCTGGTCGAACATAGGGCTCCTTGGGATAGCGGTGGAAGGGGGAAGTCCCCGCGCCGGCGGCGCGGGGACGCGAGTGCCTTAGTAGCGGCGGAGGATCAGCGAGGAGTTGTGCCCGCCGAAGCCGAGGGTGTTGGTCATCGCGATGTCCAACGGCGCCTCGATGCCCTTGTTGGGGACGCAATCGAGGTCGCAGTCCGGGTCGGGCGTGTGGTAGTTGATGGTCGGCGGGTAGAAGTTGTCGCCAATTGCCAGGAGGCAGACCATCGCCTCGAGGGCGCCGGTGGCACCGAGGAGGTGGCCGGTCATCGACTTGGTGGAGGACATCTTCAGCTTGTAGGCGTGCTCGCCGAAGACAGCCTTGGCGGCCTTGGTTTCCATCGGGTCGTTGAGGCCGGTGGAGGTGCCGTGGGCGTTGATGTACTGCACATCGGTCGGCTGAATGCCGGCGTCGGCGATGGCCATCTTCTCGGCGTGGATGATGCCGGAGGCTTCCGGATCGGGGGCGCAGACGTGGTGGGCGTCGCCGCCGGCGCCGTAGCCGGCCACCTCGCCGTAGATCTTCGCGCCGCGGGCCTTAGCGTGCTCCTCGCTCTCGAGGATGAGGATGGCGGCACCTTCGGCCATAATGAAGCCGTTACGGTCCTTATCGAAGGGGCGGCAGGCGGTCATCGGGTCGGTGTTGGTGGAGAGGGCGTGCATCGCCTGGAAGCCGCCCACGCAGTACTCTTCGATGGTCGACTCGGCACCGCCGGCGATGACCACGTCGGCGCGGCCGGCGCGGATCATATCCATCGCCACGCCAATCGCGTCGGTCGAGGCCGAGCAAGCGGTGGAGACGGTGAGGACGGGGCCCTTGGCCTTGAGATAGATGGAGACGTTGCCGGGGCCTTCGTTGGCGATGAGCATCGGGATGGTCATCGGGCTGAGGCGGCGGGGGCCCTTCTCGAAGAGGGTCTTGTAGGAGGGAGCGTCGACTTCCTTACCGCCGATGCCCACGCCCAAGATGCAGCCCACGCGCTCGGGGTCGATGCCGGCGGCCGGCTCGGTGCCGACGGTGCGCCAGGGGGTGGGATTTTCCTCGGTGGCTTCGGGCAGCTTGGCGTAGCCGGCGTCCACCCAAGCCTGCTTGGCGGCGGCCACGGCATACTGTGCAAAGAGCGCCAGACGCTTGGCTTCCTTCGGGTCGATGTACTGCCCCACGTCGAAGTCCTTGACTTCGCCGGCCACCTTCACATTCAGGCGCGAGGTGTCGAAGTGCGTAATGGTGTTAATCCCGCAGCGGCCCGCGCGGATGCCTTCCCAGAAGGTCTTCACATCATTGCCCAGCGGCGTGATGCAGCCCAGGCCGGTGACGACGACTTTCTTCTTATCCATGGCGTATTCCTTTCTAAAACCTTACTTGGTCCACTCGACCAACAGACCGCCGTAAACCAGCCCCGCGCCGAACGCCGCGAAGATCAAGCGGTCACCCTTATGCAGCAGCCCCTTCTTGGACATCTCGTCCAGGGCGATGGGAATCGACGCGCTCGAGGTGTTCGCGAAGCGGTCGATATTGACGTAGAACTTCTCCACGGGCACATTGATGCGCTTGACGGCGGCATCGATGATGCGCGTATTGGCCTGGTGGGGGACGATCCAGGCGATGTCCTTCTCGGTGTAGCCGTAGTGCTCAAGGCTCTTGGCGATGATGTCGCAGAAGCTGCGCACCGCGAAGTTGAAGACCGCGCGGCCATCCATCTTCAGGTCGCCGGGAACATTGCGGGCCGTCTCCTCGGTGCGCACGCCGCCCTCGCGGTGGATCGCCATCGCGCCGGTGCCGTCCGCGCCAATGAGGTGGAAGCCCAATCCGCCGGGCTGCTCGCTCTTCTTGAGGACCACCGCGCCGGCACCGTCGCCAAAGAGGCAACAGGTGTTGCGGTCGGACCAATTGATCGTGCGGCTCATAATCTCGGTGGAGATCACCAGGATGGGCCGATCGTCAATCTGCAGCAGCCCCTTGGCCACCGTCACGCCATAGACGAAGCCCGGGCAGGCGGCGCTCAGGTCAAAAGCCGCCGCGTTCTTCGCCCCAAGCATCCCCTGGATGACGCAGGCGGTGGAGGGATAAATCGCGTAATCGGGCGTGGTGGAGGTGACGATAATCGTGCCCAATTCCTCGGGCGCGACACCGGCATCCTCGAGCGCACGGCGCGCCGCTTCGCACCCCAACGTCGAAGCATTCTCGTCGGGGCCAACCACGTGACGCTGGCGAATCCCGGTGTGGGAAACGATCCACTCGTCGCTCGTATCGACCATCTTTGCGAGGTCGTCATTCGTAAGAACGCGCTGGGGCACGGCCGAGCCCGTTCCGGCAATATGAATATACACAGTCGCCTTCCTTTGTTCGTAAGTCTGCGCATAGTATCGCAAAAACCCGCCCACCTTGCAAGCGGAAAGCGTGGGGTGGCGTGATGCGTCATAGTTATGTGCACCGAACGCGAAAGCGTGGTATTCCCTATGT
>JBJFFT010000111.1:0-26041 GCA_051891975.1 Candidatus Spyradenecus sp.
GCCCCGGGTAGGACCGTGATGGGGCCTGAGCAGTTGGTATAGGCCACGCTCACGACGGGCTTGGCCTTGAAGCTCGCCGTCAGGGTGACCGCTTCGGTGACGGTGTAGGGATAGGAAGAGCCGCTCTTGGCCACGGTCTTGGTGCCCGAGGCGGTCTTCGCCGTCCAGCCCGTGAAGTCGTAGCCGGTCTTCACCTGCGGCGCAAGTTTGATGACTTGGCCAGGAAGGACCGAGGTGGACTTGGTTATACCATCGACGGAGATGCTGACTTTGAGGAGCGCCGGAACCGCAATGGCCGGTCGGAAACTGGGCAGAAGCCAATTGTCGCTAACCGCGCCATCCTTTTCGCGCGCATTACAGTTCGAGTAGGCCTCTCGGCAGGAACCACCCCAAAGCGTCCCCCCGCCATCGCTCCAAAGCTCATTGGCATTGCCCCAAAGGTCGTAGAAGCCATAAGGGTCTGCCGATTGGCTACCAATCTCCTTGGGTGCGGCGCTATCATTGCCGTTCTGAGTGGCGACCACCATTGAGGTTGTAATCTTCTCGTCGCCGTAGTTGTAGGTGTCGCTGTAATAACCTGCGCCGGTGTAGGTGCGTCCGGCACTTTTGCAGGCAGCCCGCGTAATTCCCTCGATTTGCGCCTTACTTGGGAGCGCGACAGAGAGGGAGAAGGCATTGCCAAGATAGTTTAGGTAGGTGGTCGCTTCGGTTTTGCTGTCGAGGATGTAGGGATAGTGGGAGGTGCGGTCGTCACTCTCTTCACTCTTTCCGGCGAGGTCTTTGAGATAGGCCACGTTGCCAACACTCGTCTCGTAGAGGCCGATATAATAGGTGGAGCCGTTGTAACTGGTCCGCTTAATTGGCAAGCGAGCAGTCGACTTGCGTTGCGATTCGCCGTAGATAATCTCTTGCGAATCGAGCGAGAAGTAGGCGTAATCAGACGTAGCCGCTTGGGGCTGATAGCAATAGAACTTGTTGGTGCCGAACACGAGCGTATTGGAGGTGTAGGAGTCATATCCTAAGGTCAACGCGCCCTTGGCGGTATTGCCGGAGACTTCGCCGATATAGGTGTCGGCCGTGCTTTCGGCTTCCTGGGCAGAGAAGTTGGCGGTAATGGTGACGGTGGAGCCATAGTCGCCAACCGCGTAGGTGTTCTTGACGGGGGCATCGCCGGCGGAAACGGTCCAGCTGGAGAAGGTGTAGCCCGTCGGGACGGGGGCGGAGAGGGTGAGGGTTGCGCCGGGAGAGTAGAACCCTTCGCCATAGGCTGTACCCGTCGCGAGGGTGGCGGTGCCGCCGTAGACAAGGACGCGCGGATAGGTCTGGAAGGAGGCGGTGAAGGTGAGCGTCTCGCCAGGGGTGAAGGTCTGCAATGTGTAGGTGAGAGGGTTGGCTGAGGAGGTGGTCGTGCCGTCCGGAAGGGCCCACGCCTTGAAGGCCTGGTAGGTGCCAGGCGAGGCGGTGAGGGTGACGCTCTCGCCGGCGTAGACGATGCGCGCGCTGGCGGTGCCGCCCTCGGCCTTGATATAGGCGTAGGCTTGGCGGGTGTAGGCGAAGGTGACATCCGCTTCCGGCATTGTGAAGGTGGTTCCGGAATAGGCGAGCTCGGCGGGCATCACGGTGGGGCCGAGCAAGCGGTAGCCGGTGTCGGGGTCGGGCTCGGCGAGGGTGACTCTTGTCCCAGCGTAGTGTTGCGAGGAGGAAACAATGGCACCATCGAGCGTGACGGTGGCGGCATACTGCGGCTCTGGGTCGTAGATGGCGGTGAAGGTGAGCGTTGCGCCAGGGGTGATGTTTCCTCCAGGGGCAATCTCGGGAACGGTGTAGGTGAGCGGATTGTCAGAACTGGTCGAGCCGTCTGGCAAGGTCCACGCCTTGAAACGCTTATGTGCGCCGGGGGTGGGAGTGAGGGTGACCTCGTCGCCGGCAAAGACTTCGCCAACGGAGGCTGTTCCGCCTTCCACCTGAAGGGTGGCATAAGCTTTGGAGGTGTAAGCGAAGGTGACATTTGCTTCCGGCATCGCAAAGGTGGTGCCGGAATAGGAGAGGTCTGCAGGCGTCACCTCGGGCCCCTGAAGGCGGTAGCCCTCAGCCGGGGTCGGGCGGGTGAGGGTGACGGTTGTTCCCGATGTGGCGCTGATGGGCTCTCCCACCGCTTCGCCATCAAGCGTGACGATGGCCTGGTAGGTAATAGCCTCTGGCGGCGTGTAGACCAACCGGGCTCCCATCATTCCAAAACCGTCAACGGCACTGATAGTTGTTTCGGCCCATGACTTTAGGTCTGAATCGTAGGTACAGGTGCCAATAGCATATCCGCCGCGGAAGGTTCCTTCGTTAACGAACTCTGCCACATTTCCGTACATGTCAAAGGCCCCGTGGGGGGCTGGCAAAGTGTGGCCTTGGGCGTAGGTGAACCAATCGGAGAGGGTAATGGGGCCATTGATGCCGGTATTGTCTGCATCGCCATCTTTGCCGTTAGAGACATTACAAGGCCTTGCTTTATCTCCGGCATAGGCCTCCCACTGCGCGCCAGTCGGGAAGGCCAGCAGTTGAAAGGTGTCGAGTTTATGATTGGCGGTAAAGCCGGCGAAGGTGCCATTAAATCCATAGGCCACCCCGGCGTTTGCAACGGTCGGCTCAGAAGAAGTCCATCCGAGCTTATAGGCCTGCGCCTGGGTCACTTCGTAGACGCCGATGTAGACGGGATCCGCGAGCGAAGTGTCGCGTACGAAGAGCATCTTCGTGCCGGTGCGGTAGGTTGTGTCGGCCTGAGTCGAGGCTTCGACAGGAACGGCCGCAACAGCGGGGGTGGCCAAGTCATAGGCCACATACTCCAAGGCCCCGCGTCCGAACAATGCCAAGAGCGCAAACAAAAACGTCAACAGGGTGCGACTGTGGGTCATAGGACATCCTCCAACATTGAAAAACGCCCCTAGTATACCATATTCACTTACTTCGCAAAGACGCTTCGCCAAAAATCGCCAAGAATGGCGGGCTCTCCAATGGTTGTGTTCGCTCTAGATGCATTCTAACCTCGATGAGGGGCGATTAAGAACCCGTCCGAGGCGGATTAATAACAGCACCTCTTAATTGAATTAACAGCACCACTTAATTGAATTAAGAGGCCCTCTTAATTCCAATAAGTGGGGGACTTAATCGTTGGCCTCGGGCGGGGGGAGAATTAGGCCCGGGCTTTTTACATTTTTATCCGCCCCTACCTCGGGTCGAGGTAGGGCCTAGGTCGAGTCGAGGTAGGCCCTAGGTCGAGTTGGGGTAGGGCCTAGCTCAAAGAGAGGGAGGCCCGAGTAGGGGGAGGGGGTGGGGATTACTTGAGGAGGCCCTCGATATCGGCGAGGGTGAGGGAGGAGAGGATGGCGGCGTCGGAGGCGTTGACGGTGGCGTCGATGAGGGCCTGCTTCTTGCGTTGGAGTTCCAGGACCTTCTCTTCAACGGTGTCTAGGGCGATGAACTTGATGGCGTGGACGGTCTTCTTTTGGCCGATGCGGTGGGCGCGGTCGGTGGCCTGTTCTTCGGCGGCGGGGTTCCACCAGGGGTCAAAGTGGATGACGGTGTCGGCGCCGGTGAGGTTGAGGCCGGTGCCGCCGGCTTTGAGGGAGATGAGGAAGAGGGGGATGGAGGGGGTTTGGTTGAAGCGGGCGCACTCGCCGAGGCGGTCCTTGGTGGAGCCGTCGAGGTAGCAGTAGGGGATAGCTTCGGCCTCGAGGCTCTGGGCGATGAGGGCGAGCATCGCGGTGAACTGAGAGAAGACGAGGATGCGGTGACCACCGGCGCGGGCCTCTTCCAGGCACTCCATCAGGGCGTCAATCTTGGCGGAGGGGGCTTCGTTGGGGCGCGGTGTGCGGTCCTTGAGGAGGCGGAGGTCGCAACAGATTTGGCGTAGGCGCATCAGCAGGGCGAGGACCTCGAACTTGGACTTCTCGAAGCCCTTTTCCTTGACCAGACCGCGCATCTTGGTGCGCATATCGTCGCGGCAGGCATCGTAGAGGCGGCGCTGGTCGGGGGTGAGTTCGCAGTAGGTGACCGAGCGGATCTTGTCGGGCAGGTCCTTGGCGACCTCCTTTTTGACGCGACGGAGGAGGAAGGGGTGCAGTTTATCGCGCAGACGCTCCTGGGCGGCCGCGGCGGTGGCGCCACCCAGGGCGATGGCATCCTCGTAGGTGGCCTTGAAGTCCTCGTAGTGGCCTAGATAGCGGGGCATCAGGAAGTCCATAATGCTCCAAAGGTCGGAGACGCCATTCTCAATGGGGGTGCCGGAGAGGACGAGGCGGGTGTCGGCGCGGAGGAGCTTGACGGCCTGGGCGTTTTGGGTGCGCTGGTTCTTGATGGCCTGGGCTTCGTCGAGGACGACGGCCGAGAGGCGCGACTGAGTGTAGAAGGCGATGTCGCGGCGGATGAGGGCGTAGCTAGTGATAAGCAAGTCGGCGCGCGGGATCTCGGCGAAGCGCTTGGCGCGGTCGGGCCCGGAGAGGACGAGGACGCGGAGCCAGGGGGCGAACTTCTCGGCCTCGCGGTGCCAGTTTTCGACGAGAGAGGTGGGGCAGACGATGAGGGCGGGGAGGTCCTTGGCCTCCTCGCGGTAGCGCGGCAGTTGAAGCCAGGTGAGGGTCTGGAGGGTCTTGCCCAGGCCCATTTCGTCGGCCAGGATGCCGCAGAAGCCGCAGATCTCCAGGAAGCGAAGCCAGTAGACCCCTTGCTTTTGGTAGGGGCGAAGCGTATTTTCTAGGCGGCCGAGTGGGATGGGCTCGAGGGCGCGCTCGCGATTTTGGGCCGCTGCGCGCGCACGCCAATCGGGGGCGGCCTCGACGTCGATGCCTTCGAGTTTGTCGAGGGCGGATTGGACGAACGGGGCGTGGACGTGGTCGATGCGCGAGGAGCCGGGGCGAATGCCGGCGCGGGCGTTGCAGGAGTTGAGGGTCTGGCGGAGGGTGCGGATGGCGCCGATGTCGAGCAGGGCGGTCTTGCCCTCCTTCTCGATGTAGGCGTTGCCGTGGGCGAGGGCGCGCTCGATTTCAGCGGGCGTGACCTCGATGGTGCCGCGCGGCGAGGCGTAGCGGGTGGAGACCTCGAAGTCGCTATCCGCGCCGGCCACTTCGCGCACGTCGACGACCGGGACGATGACCTCGGCCGCGTCGAAGAAGTCCGCGATGGGGCCGGAGAGGGCCACCTTCCAGCCCTCGCGGCGGAGGGCGGTCACCTGCGAACCGAGGAGGTTGAGGACGGCGCGTTGGCCGGTCAGCCCCCCGAGGCTTAGGCCGTCGCCGCCGAAGAAACCGATGGCGTGGAGGCGCTCGAGGGCTTCGCGCTCGGCCGGTGGATTGCGGACGGTGCAGTGGTAGAAGTCGTCGGGGTCGGGGACGGAGACTTCGCCGGGCGCTTTGAGGGGGACCCAGGTGTTGCCGTAGCGGGCGCGGGCGGTGGCCGAGATGGAGGCGGTGCTGCCGGAGAGCTCGAGGCGGAAGCGGGGCGTGCCGGGGGTGGTGGTGAAGAGGTCGGGCGTGAGGCTGCCTTCGGCCACGGGGAGTTGCGCGGTGAGGAGCGGCCACTCGGTGTGGAAGAAGCCCATCAGCTTGTGGCGCGGGATGGACTCGGCCTGACGGTAGAGGGAGTGGAAGGGGGGCAGGAGGCCCTTGGCGAAGGGGTGGAGGGCTGTCGGGGTGACCCAAAAGCCATTGCAGCCCTCGGCCAGACACGCGCCGCCCTCGGGGCAGAGGAGGCGCAGGGTGACCGCATCGCGCTCCGGATCCGCCTCCAAGAGCAGGGGCGTGGCGACCGGCTCGGTAGAGAAGTTTAAGCGCCGGCGCGTCTCGGCCGAGCCGACCCAACTCTGCGCGCTGCAACGGAGAATGGCCATTGCGTCGCGGGCCGAGAGGGTGAGGATGTCGGGGAAGGGACCGCCGGCGATGTCTTCGAGAATGCCCAGGAGGTTTTCGTCGGCCGGGGAGAAGGCGTAGGGGCCGGGCGGGAGATCTTGCGGGCGGAGCGCCTTGCCATTGAGGGAGACGCGGATGGCCACCTTGACGGTGCCTGCCCAGAATTGCTTGGGCAGGTCGCGCGGCAGGAGGATGAGGAGGCTCGCGGGGTGACCGTTGGCCGCGCGGGCAATGAGCCCTTGGGCCCTCGCCAACGAGGCGGCCCGGGCCCGTTCCTGAGCGTAGATAGCCCGGCGCTCGGCATTGCCGTAGGCCTGCATCACCCCCAACATCAGGGCGACGATGTGTTCGCAGAGCATTCCCTCCTGGCGCGATTGGGCGCAGGGGCACTTGCCCTCCGCCAGACCGTTGGAGAGCATTCGGAAGGTGACCGCCAGTTCTCCGCCGTGGATGCGCACCCGACCCGATCCGGTGGGATAGGCAAAGCGCACCTGCGCCAAGGCCCCTTGGCGGATGAGCCCCTCGGCCCGCGCCACGAGCGAAGGTCCGGCCCAACGCACAATTTCCTCGCGCGTCGGCGCCCGTTCAGCCGAGAAGGTCAGCGCCTCTTCCCCCTCCGTGCCGTGCTCCTTGGCCCACTTGAGCCCCAACGCCACTGCGTGCGCGCAGACCTTTCCCGACCGCCCCTCCGCGCACGGGCACATCACCTGCGGCCGCGCACTCCCCGCCGCCAGGCGCAGCCGAACAACAAGTCGCGAAGCGCCCTGCCGCAGGGAGCCGCCCAGGATCTCCCCCTGCGCTTGCATCCCCTGGACGGCATCCTCCTTCAAGAGCTTGAGGCCCGCTTCCAACACATCGGAAGGGGCCCAGGTCATCACCTGCTGGCGCGAGAGTTGCATGGCGTTGGAAAAGCGCGAGGGGCGGGGAGCCGCTTGGCTCCAACCCACCCCTCGTGTGCACGCTCAGCCTTAGGCTTCGCTCGTCGGTTCCGTCGGCGCGGACTCCGTTTCGGCCGGCGCGGGCGCTTCACCGCCCTCGGCGCTCGGCGCCTCCTCGGTCTCCTCGGCCGGAGCCAGCGAGAAGGTCGCGAGCGAAGCGCCCTCCTGCAGGCGGACAAAGTTGACACCGGCGGCCGTGCGGCCCATCGTACGCACTTCGCTCACGCGGGTGCGGATGAGCAGACCGTTGGTGGCCAGGAGGACGAGCGTCTCGTCGCCCTTCACCGTGGCGATGCCGACAAGCTTACCGTTCTTCTCGCTCTCGCGCGGGTTGCCGATGACGCCCATCGAGCCGCGATGGGTCTCGCGGAAGTCGTTGAAGGCGCTGCGCTTACCGCGGCCGTTCTCGGTGACGAAGAGGAGGTCGGCCTCCGGCTCCTCGATGGCAAAGCCGCAGACGCGGTCGTCAGGCACCTTGAAGCGCATCCCGCAGACGCCCATTGCGTTGCGGCCCACGGGGCGAACTTCGTCGATCTTAAAGCAGTTGACGAAACCCTCGCGCGTGGCCATAAAGACGCGGTCGCCAGGCTTGGTGAGGGCCACCTTGACCAGCGCGTTGCCAGGCTCGATATTGATGGCGATGATGCCGCGGCGGTTGATATTCTTGAAGGCCACGAGCGCGGTGCGCTTGATGGTGCCGTCCTCCAGGACAAAGGTGATTTCGCGCCCCTCGTCAAAGCCTCGGATGGGCAAAATCTCGACGATGCGCTCATCCTTCTGGATGCCTTCGAGGAGGTTGGAGACGTGGGTGCCGGCGGTGGTGCGGGCGGCTTCGCGCAAATCGAAGACGCGCGCGGCGTAGGCTCGGCCGCGGTCGGAGAAGAAGAGGAGCGTGTCGTGGGTCATCGGCACGTAGACGCGCTCGATGAAGTCCTCCTCCTTGATAGCCACGCCGCGCTTCCCCTGCCCGCCGCGCCGCTGGGCGGCATATTCGGCCAGGGAGGTGCGCTTCATATACCCGCGGTGCGAGAGGGTGAAGACGCACGGCTCATCGGCCACCAAATCCTCCATATTCACCTCCCCCGCCACCGGGACGATCTGCGTCAAGCGGTCGTTGGGCTTGGTGTAAGCCTCGCGCAACTCCTCGAGGTCGACCTTGATGAGGGCAAAGACCTTCGCGGGGTCCTCAAGGGTGGCCTGCAATTCGGCGATACGCGCCTGAAGCGCGGCCTGCTCGGCGAGCAACTTGTCGCGCTCCAAGCCGGTGAGTTGGCGCAGACGCATCTCGAGGATGGCCGTCACCTGCGCGTCGCTGAAGCCAAAGCGCGTCATCAGGCGCCCCTTGGCCTCCTCGTTGGTCTTGGAATCGCGGATGATGTGGATGACCTCGTCGAGGTTATCCTGGGCAATCAAGAGACCGTCGACAATGTGGATGCGCTCCTTGGCGCGGGCCAACTCGTAGCGGCAACGGCGGGTGTGCACCTCAAAGCGGTGGTCGACGTAGCACTGGAAGAAGTCGCGCAGGTTCATCCGGCGCGGCCGCCCGTGGTCGAGGGCAATCATATTCGCGCCGAAGGTCGACTGCAGGTCGGAGTGCTTGTAGAGCTGGTTGAGGATGACGCTGGCCGGCTTGGCGTTCTGCTTGAGCTCGATAACCACGCGGATGCCATCCTTCAGGCTCGTCTCGTCGCGAATGTCGGAGATGCCTTCGATGACACCATTCTTGACCAGCTCGGCCATCTTGGTGATCATCGCCTGCTTGTTGACCATATAAGGGATGGAGGTAATGAGGATCGTCTCGTGCTTGCCCTCGTTGAAGATCTCCGTCTCGCCCCGGACCGTAATCGACCCGCGCCCGAGCTTATACATCGCCTCAATCCCCGCGCGGCCGCAAATCTGCGCCCCGGTCGGGAAGTCCGGCCCCTTGACAAACTGCATCAGCTCGTCAATCGAAGCCTCCGGGTGGTCAACGAAGTAGATCAACCCCTCGCAAAGCTCGCGCAGATTGTGCGGCGGGATATTCGTGGCCATCCCCACGGCAATCCCCTGCGAGCCGTTGAGCAGCAGATTCGGCAACTTGGAAGGCAACACGCGCGGCTCCTGCTCCAAGCCGTCGTAGTTCGGCATGAAGTCCACCGTCTCCTTGTCGATATCCGCCAACATCTCGTTGGCCACCTTGGCCATCCGGCACTCGGTGTAACGCGCCGCTGCAGCGCTATCGCCGTCAATCGTGCCAAAGTTGCCGTGGCCATCCACCAGCGGCACGCGCAGACTAAACCACTGCGCCATACGCACCAACGTGTCATAAATCGAGGCATCCCCGTGTGGGTGATACTTACCCATCACGTCACCCACCACGCGCGCGCACTTCTTGTAGGGCCCGTTGTAGAAGTTCTTGGTCTCATACATCGAGTAGAGCACGCGCCGATGGACCGGCTTGAAGCCGTCGCGCGCGTCCGGCAAAGCACGCGCCACAATCACGCTCATCGAGTAGTCGATGTAAGAACTCTTCATCTCCTCGTCAACATTCACCGACACCAGGTGCGCATCGTTGTTGCTCGGAACTGCCAACGTATCGTCGTCCATCTCAAAATCCTTTCGCCCCTCAGTATAGCACAATTCCGCGCCAAATGTCAGCCGCCGTTTGCGCGCCTAGTCTCTTTCACCCTCGCGGATACCCCCTTTTGAGGTAGGGCCTAGGTGACCTCGAGGTAGGGCCTAGGTCGAGGCGAGGTAGGCCCTAGGTCGAAAGGTGGTCGGGGCGGGTGGATTTTGGGGGTGGGGTGGGGGGGACGAAAAAAGGCGGCGGGCAATGCCCGCGCGCCTTGCAGTAGTCAGAGATTGAACTGTATCTTGTTTTATTGGTTTGTGAAGATCTGGAAGCCGGCATAGGCCTCGTTGTTGTGTTCGCCGAGGTCGAGGCCGCGGAGTTCCTCCGCCTCGCTCACGCGGATGCCGAGGGTCACTTTGAGGAGGGCAAAGAGGGCTAGGGCGCAGGCGAAGGCCGCCGCGAAGACCACTGCGATGCCGAGCAGTTGGGTGGTAAAGGCGTAGTCCGGCGAGCAGACGCCCACGGCCAGGGTGCCGAGGATGCCGCCGCAGAGGTGCACCGAGAGGGCACCGACGGGGTCGTCGAGCCCCAGCCGGTCGAACATCATCACGGCTGGGACGACCATTGCCCCGCCAACGGCCCCGATGGCGAGCGCGGCTGGGATCGAGACGCAGTCGGCACCGGCGGTGATGGCCACGAGGCCCACCAGGCAGCCGTTGAGGGTCATCGAGAGGTCGGGCTTGCCGAGGAGGATCTGGCTCATCAGCATCGCGCAGACCGTGCCGGTGCAGGCACCGAGGGAGGTCGTCACCAGGACGTAGCTCACGCCATGGGGGTCGGCGCTAAAGACGCTGCCGCCGTTGAAGCCGAACCAGCCGAACCAGAGGAGGAAGACGCCGATGGTCGCCAGCGGCATGCTGTGGCCGGGGATGGCGAGCGGACGGCCCGAGGCATCATACTTGCCAATGCGCGGCCCCAGGAGCAGCACGCCGGCCAAGGCGCCCGCACCGCCGACGGTGTGGACGAAGGCCGAGCCGGCCAGGTCGTGGAAGCCCATCTGTTGCAGCCAGCCGCCGCCCCAGCCCCAGGAGCCGATGAGCGGGTAGACCACCGCCGCGTAGAGGCAGGTGAAGAGGAGGAAGGAATTGAGCTTGACGCGCTCTGCCACGGCGCCCGAGACGATGGTGGCGGCCGTTGCGGCGAACATTCCCTGGAAGAGGAAGTCGGTCCAGTAGGTGTAAGCGCCGTTGTGGAGCATCAGGTTGGCGGTGCCGGGCTCGGAGATGCCCCAGCCGGCAAAGCCAATGACGCGCCCGAGCAGCCAATTCGCCTCCCCGGGATACATCAGCGCGAAGCCGCAGAGAGCGTAGGTCAGGAGGCCAATGCAGGGCACCAGCAGGTTCTTGAAGAGGATATTGGTGCAGTTCTTCGCCCGCGCCAGGCCCGACTCCACCGTCGCAAAGCCCAGGTTCATCACAAAGACGAGCATCGCGGCAATCATAATCCACAGGTTATCCACCCGAAAGACAATCTCCGCCGGCGTACTGCCCGCGCCGGTAACCGCCTCCTGCGCACCAACCACGCCGGCTGCCAGCACCGCACTCGAAACCATCCAAAGCCGTTTCATCGTTCTACTTCCTTCCAATACCTTAACCAATCGCCGCAGCCCCGCGTTCGCCCGTGCGGATGCGGATGCACTCCTCCATCGGCAAGATGAAGATCTTGCCATCGCCAATCGTATCGGTCCGCGCCCCGGCAATAATCGCCTCGACCGTGGTCTCGACAAAGTCGTCGTTCACCGCGATTGCCAGACGCACCTTGTGTAGCAGGTTGACCTCCGTCTGCGTGCCGCGATAGGCCGCCACATAGCCCTTCTGCTGGCCGCAGCCCAGGGCATTGGTAATCGAGAGCTTGTAAATCTCCCGAGCAAAGAGTTCGCGTTTGACCGCGTTCACCCGCTCAGGCTTGATGTAGGCAATAATGAGCTTCATAGCACTCCTTGAGTTAACGCCCTCCTTTGCAATAGCCGTGCCAAAGCAGCCGTAAGGTGAAGTAAGGCCAATAATGGGCCGCTAAAGACCGGAAAGTACGTCCACTGCGCGCCGAACGGGTCTCTCTCCCGCCTTCCTCGCCCCATCAACTTGCCACAAAATGTAAATCCCCTCCGCCCGCTTTACACTTTTGTCTGCCTCGGGTTATTCTTCAATCCGCCCCAGGTCCAATTCGCGTCCGCCCCGAGGGCAATTCGTAAGACCCCGTCTTATTGCCAACAAGACCCCGTCTTATTGCCAATAAGGCCCCGTCTTATTGCCAATAAGGCCCCGTCTTATTAATTCCCCCCGCCTGAGGTTAGAATCTTCCCAGCCCCAAGCCAAGGTTGTACCCCAGCTGGGCCGTTGGATTACATTGCTCGTTTTGGTAGGCCGCGTCCGCGCGGACACGTGGGACTCCGGGCGGTTAGCGGTGGTCGAAGGGGCGGACGGCGCAGGGCATTTGGCGGGAGAGAAGGCCTTGGAGGAAGCGTAGGCCGTACCAGAGGTGCGTGAGGATGATGCCGGCCCAGATGGTGGGGACAGCGCGGAGGGCGGGGGCTTCTAGGAGAGCGTCGGCGGCGGTGAGGGTGAGGTAGAGGGCAATGGTGGCGCAGTAGGGGAGCGCGAGGAGGGGGATGAGGTAGGCGGCGGGGAGGCCCAAGAGGAGGCCGAGGACGAAGAGGGCGGGCAGGTGGTAGGAAAGGCGGCGGGAGTTGAGGCCGATGCGGCGGGCGAAGTAGCCGCGATGGAGGGCGTAGCGGCCGACTTGGCGGAGGTGGGGGCCGAAGAGGGGGCGGCGGTGGTGGTAGACGACGACGCGCGGGTCGTACCAGAGGCTGTAGCCGTGGCGTTGGAGGTCGGCGCAGAGGAGGGTGTCTTCGCCGGGCCAGAAGTTTTCGCGGAAGCCACCGATGGCTTCGAAGGCGGCGCGGCGGATGAAGAGGTTGCAGCTGGGGAAGTCTTCCACGCGGCGGAGGGCGCCTTGGATGAAGTAGCGGTAGCGGAAGTTGCCCGAGACGAGGGGGGAGGCGAAGACGATGCCGGAGAGTTGGGCCAAGGGGGGATCTTCGGGCGGGGTGAGGCCGGGACCGCCGAGGGCGTGGATGGCGGGGTCGGCGAGGCGGGCGGCGGCATTGGCAAGCCAATCGGCGCGGGGGTAGGCATCGTCGTCGATGAAGACGAGGATGTCGCCTTCGGCGGCGAGGGCGCCCATATTGCGTTTGCGGGCGGGGCGGACGCTGCCGGTGGCGAGGATGCGGAAACGGTAGTTGGTTTCGGGGCGGACGAGGAGGTGGTCAGGAAGGAAGAGGACTTCGAAGTTGCGGTAGGTTTGGGCGCGGAGGGCATCGATGAGGCGGCGGAGGACGGCGCTGTCGCCGGGGCAGGCGACGATGAGGCTAAAGCGCGGGCCGGGAGGGGAGTCGGTGCCCGGGGCGGCGGGGGGCGGCGGGGTGAGGGAGGCGTAGTAGTGGAGGACGCGCTCGCGGTAGAGGATGGCGAGGGTGTCGATAAGGATCCGCCAGAGGACACGAGCGGAGACACAGCCCCAGCGGTGGCCGAAGTTGGCAATGCGCACGGGGGCCTCGGCCACGCGGTAGCCGCCGCCGAGGGCCACGACGAGGAGCTCGAGGTCGAAGGCAAAGGCTTTGACGAGCATCCGCTCGGCGGCGTAGCGGAGGACCTCGGTGCGGATGAGCTTCATCCCGCTTTGGGTGTCGCTGACCGGGAGGTGGAGGGCGCGGCGGGTGAGGGCGTGGTAGCAGGCGCTGAGGAGGCGGCGGCGGAGGGGATAGTGGACTTCGGCGCGCGGGTGGCGTTTGCTGCCGACGACGATGTCCGCGCCGGTGCGTTCGGCCTCGGCGAAGAAGTGCGGGAGCATTACCGGATCGAGGTCGAAGTCGCCATCGAGGAGGAGGACCCAGTCGCCGGCGACTTCCGCGAGGCCGGCGAGAAGGGCGGCACCTTTACCACGGTTCTCGGGGAGGAGGACTGGGCGGCAGGCGCTGTGGCTTTCGGCGAAGGCGCTCAGGGCCTGGGCCGTGCCGTCGGTGGAGCCGTCATCCACGGGGATGAGGCGGAAGTCTAAGCCCTGCGTGGTGAGATAGGCCGAGAGCGCGCTGAGATTGCGCTCAGCGCGCTCAGGCCCTTCGTTGTGGAACGGCAGGATGACCGACAGCACGGGAGGCGCGGCCGCAGTTAGGGGTCGAGGTTGACGAGGGTGGAGCCGTCGTCGAGGTTGACTGCGCGGTAGTAGCAGTTGCGCGGGTGGCCGGCGCTGTTCTTGGTGTGGCAGATGTTGCCGCGGCGCGGGCGGACGATGTAGAGCAGGGAGTTCTGCTCGCAGTTGACGCGCGCTTCGAGGACCTCAAAGCTCTCACCAGAGGTCTTGCCCTTCTCCCAGAGGACGTTGCGGGAGGTGGACCAGAGGGTGAGGGTGCGGGTCTTGAAGGTGAGTTCCATCGCCTGGCGGTTGGTGTAGGCCACGAGGATGACCTCCTTGGTGTCGGCGTGCTGGACGGCCACGGGGATGACGTTGTCCTTCTCTTCCTTGATGTTGGCAGCGATCTTGGCAATCTTGGTGAAGTCGAGCTGCAGCGTTAGGCCTTCTTCGAGTTCGTGGGACATGGGGGGTCCTTGGGGTAGGGTGGGGTTCTTACTTGGCGGGGCGGGAGTCTTCGAGCGTGGCGGCGGGCTTGAGCTCGTCGGCGCCCTTGGAGGTGTCCTTCGGCTCGGGCTTGCCGCCGCAGAGGACGATGATGAGGTCGGTGATGTCGCGCTCGGGGGTGACATAGGGGACCATATTCTTATAGAGCACCACCTGGAAGCCCTTTTCCTTGGAGTAGGCGGCGATGTGGGCCTGGATTTCCTTGGTGGTGCGCTTGAGCAGGCGGTCCTCCAGGTCGGAGAGTTCGCGGGAGCGGCCGGCCATCTTCTGCTCGGCGGCATCGGTGTCGCGCTGGATTTCGCGGAACTTCGCTTCGCAGGCCTTGCGTAGTTCGTCGGCCTTGGCCGGGGCGAGCATCGGGTTCTGGGCTTCCTGGACCTGCTTTTCCAGGTCGGCCTGCTTGGCCTTGATGGCCGCGCGCAGGGCATCGCGCTCTTGGGAGAACTCGGCGAGCGTGTCCTCAAGCAACTTCTTGTCGTTGGGGGTGTTGGGATGATGGGCGATAATGGCCTCCATATCCACCACCACGATGGCGGGGACCGAGGCAGCCTTCAGGTTGAAGGCACAGAGGAGCGCACAGGTGCAAAGCAGGGTTTTCATAGGGTTCCTTTCTGGGTTGGAAATCAATCGGTGTAGCCCAAGGAGAAGGAGAAGACCTCTTCCTCGGTGTCGTCGTCGTTGGTGATGGGCTTGGCCACGTCGAGGCGAATCGGGAACTTGGCCAGGTCGAGGCGCAGGCCGCAGCCGACCGACCAGAGCAGGTCGCCGCCCAGGTCGCAGAAGTCCTCGCCCACCGAACCGATGTCGGAGAAGACGGCGAAGCGGAGCACGCTGTTGATGGGAATGTTGTACTCCAAGGTGGCGCACCAGAGGGTCTGACCGCCGATGGAGACGTGGTCGCCGCGCCGGCCGGGGCGCTGGTAGGCCTTCGGGCCACCGTCGCGGAACTCGAAGCCGCGGATGGTGCGCAGACCGCCGATGAAGTAGCGATCGAAGAAGGGCACATCGCCGCTGTAGGCTTCCACCGTGTCGAAGCGCAACCGCGCCTGGAGCACGTGGTCCCACCACAAGGGGGTGTATTTGTTGAAGACGAAGCCGAAGCCGTAGTCCTTCGCGTCCCCGCCGGCACCGAGGTCGACGTAGACCTGGCTGTTCCAGCCATCGGTGGGGAAGAGGGGCCGGTTGCGGTGCTCTTCGTTCCAGAAGAAGCGGAACTTGCTGTTGATGCCGTCATCAAGGTCGGTGAAGCGGAAGGGTTTGTCGCCGTTGGCGGTGTACCAGGTGCCGTGCTCCTCGTCGTCGTAGGAGACTTGCTCGAGGGTGTAGCGCACGCCGATACGGTCGAGCTGGATGTCGCCGAAGGGCGAGGGGATGGGCTGAGGCTTCCAGGAGAGGGTGAAGGCCGCGCCCATGCGGATCTCGTCATACTCGTCGAACCAACGCATCTTGCGGTAGGGGTTGACGGTGAAGGAGAGGGGCATGTCGAAGAGCCAGGGCTGGGTCCAACTCAGGTCGATGGTCTGGCGGCGCGAGCCGATTTCGGCGCGGGCGCTGGCACGCTGGCCACCGCCGCGGAAGCCATTGCCGGGATTGAAGAGGTCGAAGTTCGGCTGCGAAACGCCCGCGTGGAGGAAGACGCTGTCGACCGTGCTCACGCTCACACCCACCATCGTCTCCATCGTCGGCACCTCGCGCACCTCGAAGACCAGGTCGCGCTCGTGCTCGTTAGGGGTCTTGACGGTGTAGGCGGTCACGCCGCTCTCCTCGGCAAAGTAGCCCAGGTTGCGGATGCGCGTCTGCGAGAGGTTGACCAAGCGCTGGTCGTAGCCTTCGCCCGGCTGGGTCACCAATTCGCGGCGGATGACCTTGTCTTGGGTGACGGCGTTGCCGCGGATTTCGATGTTGCGGATGTTGACCTGCACGCCTTCGGTGAGCTGATAGGTGATGTCGATAACCGGCTCATCGATGCGCGGCACCACGGTGGGCACTGCGTAGGTATCGACATACCCGCGCGAGCCGTAGTAGAGCTCGACGGCTTCGCGCAAGGCTGCGCGCGTGGCGGCGGTGGCCGTCCGGCCGCGCTCAACGAGCACCTGCTCGGCGGCGGCCTCCAGCGCGGCGGAGGGATAGATGGTTGCGCCCTCGACCTTCACGGTGCCCACCGAGTAAAGCTCGCCTTCGGTGACCTGGAAGACCGCGTCTACGCGCCCGGGGGCCTTGCCGGGGATCTGGCGCAGGTCGGGGGTGGCCACTTCGGCGTCCAAATAACCGGCGTCGGTGTAGACGCCCAGGACGGCGGCGCGGGCGTCATCGAGCTTCTCATCGGTCAGGGGCATATCCAGGAACCAGCTGAGGGGGTTCCAGAAGGGGAGCCAGCCGAAGGAGGTGGCAAGGGTGTCGTGGTCGAAGGCCGTATTGCCCTCGAAGGCGTAGTCGCGGATCTTGCGCTCGGTGCCGGGCTCGACATAGAGGGTGAGGAAGGCGTAGCCGGGCTTGTCGGCGTAGCGCAGGTCGAAGGTCACCTTGGCATCGACGAAGCCCTCGGTGGCCAACTTGTCGCGCAAACGCCCGGCGGCGGCTGCGGCAATCGATTCATCGATGCGGTCGTGCCAGGTCAGCTTGACGGCCTCCTCTGCCTTACCCAGACGAATGGCGCCATCGAGCCCCTCGATGACCGGGTCCTCGGCCAAGAGCGGTCGGCGTTCGACGGTATAGATAATCACCCAGCCGCCCTGCTCATCCTGGCCGATTGCCACATCCACGCGCGCATAGAGCGGATTGGCCAAGAGCGCCTTCACATCCGCACTCATCGCCGCTTGGATGTCGGCCTGCTCGGCGGTCCACCCGGGCTTGATGGAGCAAATCTGGCGCACATCGGCCGAGGGATCCACCCCGAAGTTGTCATTCGCGCGCACCTGTACATCCTGCACGGTGACGCGCTCGGCCCACAACGCCCCCGTCAGCAGGGCCACGGCCAAAAACGAAGCAATGCGTTTCATTCGCTGTCCTTCTCTTTTCCAAAGTCTTAGGGCGTATCCACTGGCTCCATATCCCCGCCCATCATCTCGGGGTTCGTCTCGATACGGTCCTTGAAGCGCGTGATGCTGCCATCGAAGTTCAACCGCACCTCGCCAGTGGCGCCATTGCGGTTCTTCGAGACGTCGACAATTGCCAGCAGCCGGTCGTCGTGCTCGGGCACGCGCGAGCCCATATAGCTCGGGCGGCGCAGGAGCCAAATCATATCCGCGTCCTGCTCGATGGCGCCCGAGTCGCGCAAGTCCGAGTTCCTCGGCCGCTCGTCGCCATTGCGGTTCTCGCTATTGCGCGAGAGCTGCGAGAGCACGAGCACCGGCACATTCAGCTCCTTGGCCATCGCCTTAATCTCGCCGGAGATCTTCGAGACCATCACCTGCTGCCCCTGCGCGGCGTATTCGCGGTAGCCCAGCAACTGCAGGTAGTCAATCACAATCAGGTCGAGCGGGGTCTTCTTGTGGGTATGCCGCGCCCGCGCCCGCAGTTCCAACACATCCAGCCCGCCCTGGTCATCGCAAAGAATCGGCGTATCGGCCAACTCGCGTGCCGCCGCATTGAGGCGCGGCAGCACCACCTCCTTCTTCACGAACTGCCCGCGCTCCACCTCGCGCGCCGACACCTCTGCCATCCCGCAGAGCATACGTGTGGTCAACTGCACCTGCGGCATTTCCAGCGAAAAGACCAATACCGTGTGCTTGTGGCGCAGCCCATCGGCGCTCTTAATCGGCCGGCCCATAATATCCAGCCCGCGCGCCACACACTCGGCCACATTCATCGCCAGCGAGGTCTTGCCCATCGCCGGACGCGCCGCTAGCACAATCATCGCCCCTTTATGCATCCCGCGCGTCTTCTCGTCGAGCGCCTTAAAGCCCGTCGAGAGCCCCGAAAGCTGCCCCGGCGAATCCAACTGCCGCGTCAACATCGCCAACGTTTCGCCCACCGAGGTCTTCCAATCCACCGTCGAGCCCTGCTGCGTCCGCCCCTCGCCGATGGCCAAAATCGCCTGCTCGGCCTCGCCCAGCACATAGTCCGCCCCCTGCGCCGGATCGTAGACCCGCTCCTCAACCTCCCGCACCGCGCCCAAAATCTGCCGGCGCAGATACTGCTCCATCACCACGCCAATGTAGTAGCCCGCGTGCGCGCTCGTCGGCGTCGAGATCACCAACTCCGAGAGCATCTCCAACCCCACCGCGCTCGCCGCCTCCTCCTGCATTCCCCGCAGACACTCCCCCAGCGTCACCGCGTCCACCGGCATCCCGCGCGAAGAGAGGTGCATCATCGCCGTGTAGATACACCGATGCGCCGGCTCGACAAAGGCCTCCGGCACCACCCGCTTGGCCGCGCACAACTCCAGCACGCGCGCGCTGTCAATCAAAATCGCCCCCAACAGCGCCCGCTCAGCCTCAATCGACTGCGGCACCCGCCGTGCCAAAGGCGCCTCCAGCGCGCGATCTGCACCGCTCGCCGCCTCGGGTTGCTTTGCCTTCCGTTTGCCCGCTGCCATAACACCTGCTCCAAAAAGAAAATAGAGCCGCATTATAGCACATCCCCCGCCGCCGTGCGCACACCTCGATGACGCGCCTTAGTGTATATAAGGTACGCGCGCACGCGCACGCTCGCGCGCGCATAGTGGACCCCACCCGCGCCTACCTCAAATCGACCTAGGGCCTACCTCGCCTCGACCTAGGGCCTAGGTCACCTCGAGGTAGGCCCTACCTTTTTTAGGGTATCGGCCGGGTATGGACGGGGATGGGGGCAAGGGGTTTCCTTATTAAGCGTCTTGTCTGGTCGCCCTTCGCGGCGGCCAAAATGTTCTCCTGCACCTACCTCATTTCGACCTAGGCTCTGGGGCGATATGGGGTGGGCGCAGGCTCGAGTTGTCAAAGGGAGAAAAGTGTAGTAGTCTGTGAGGCAAGTTCAGACGATATTGAAGGAGAAGCGTATGCGCGGATTACTTTGGATTTTGATGGGCTGCGTCCTGACGGGGGTGGCTGTTGGGGGCGATGTGGAGGCGGCGCGTGATGTGCAGGCGCAGCCGTGCGTGAAGATTGCCCCTGTGAAATGCCTGGGCGTTAAGATTCGGGACAGCGCCCGCGCGCGGACTCGGGGCGACGAGGAGGTGCAGGAGAAGCCGCGGGTGTGTGGGCTTGAGCGCGAGGGGCGTTGCCCGGTGTTGCCGGAGAACTTGCGCAAGCACGCTGATGAGCTCGATGCGCAGGCCGATGAGATGGCGCGAGCCGGTCGGCAGCCCAAGGGGCGGGTGGAGATGTTGCGCCGGCGTGCGAAGAACCTTCGGTTGCGCGCAGAGGAGATCGAAGCGAGTTCTTCGGCCGAGTAGGCAGTTGCAGAGGGGCAAGTAACCTTATTACTAGAACGCGCGTACGCGCGCGCGAGGGCTGTTGCTGTTTGGGGGGGAGTTGTGGTAGACTTCGCGCGCTTTTCTGTTTGAGAGGAGGATAGAGGAATGGAACAGCCTGATTTGGAACATTTTTCGCCGGATGCGGCTGCGGTGTTGCGTCAAGCCCAGCTTGAGGCGCGCCGGCTGCGGCACGATCATGTGGGCACGGAGCATTTGTTGCTGGCCTTGGTGGCGGAGGATACGCCGGCGCAGCAGTTGCTGAAGCACTGGGGGGCTTCGCGCGAGGATCTCTTGGCGCGGATTGAGGCGCAGTCGCCTTTGGGGGGCGTGGCGGAAAATCCGCCGGCGGGGGCGTTGCCGTGGTCTCAGCGGGTGCTGAAGGTGTGCGAGCTGGCGCGGGTGAGTGCTGCGCGGGTCCGGGAAGCGGGGGCGGCGAATGCCTTGTGGCTGCTGTGGGCGTTGTTGGACGAGGGGGAGGGGCTGGGGGCGTTGGTCCTGCGGCAACTGGGGGTGGGCGACGAGCAGAAGGCGCGTCTGCGTAACCGCTTGGAGGCGAGCGATCAAGTGGCGGATGAGGTGGATGCGCTGCGTGAGTTCTTGAGCAAGGCTGATGGTGAGCCGGAGGCACCGGATGCGCCGGAGAAGGCCGCACCTTCGGCCGAGGAGCCGGCACGCAAGAAGAAGACCCCGGCGTTGGACACCTTTGGGCGCGACCTGACGGCGCTTGCCGAGGCCGGGAAGCTCGATCCTGTCATTGGCCGGAGCCGGGAGTTGGAGCGGTTGATTCAGATTTTGTGCCGCCGGAGCAAGAACAATGCCGTGCTGATTGGTGAGGCGGGCGTGGGTAAGACGGCGGTGGTCGAGGGGCTGGCGCAGGCGATTGTCTCGGGCGCGGTGCCCGAGGCAATGCTCAAGAAGCGGGTCATTGCGCTGGATATGGCGCTAATGGTGGCCGGTACGCAGTATCGCGGGCAGTTTGAGGAGCGCCTAAAGCGAGCCATTAATGAGGTTTCCGAGAGCGGGAATATCATCCTCTTTTTGGACGAGCTGCACACGATTGTCGGCGCGGGTGGCTCCGAGGGCGCGATGGACGCGGCCAATATCATCAAGCCGGCGCTGGCGCGCGGGGAGCTGCAGTGCATTGGCGCCACCACGCTCAACGAATACCGCAAGGGCATCGAGAAGGATGCCGCGCTCGAGCGGCGCTTCCAGACCATCCTGGTGGAGGAGCCGACGATTGCCCAGGCGCTGGAGATCCTCGAGGGCGTGGCCTCCAAGTATGCCGAGCACCACTGCGTGCGCTACACCCCGGCGGCCTTGGACGCGGCTGTGCGCTTGACTGCGCGCTACCAGCCGGCGCGCCAGCTGCCGGATAAGGCAATCGATGCCATCGACGAGGCGGGCTCGCGGCTGCGGATGTCGGCGGCGATGCGCCCGGCCTCCTTGCGCAAGCTCGGGGAGTTGGCGCGGAAGTATCGCGTGCTGAAGGAGGCGGCCGTCGCCAAGGATGACTTCGACACCGCCGCCCAGTTCCGCGCCAAGGAGACCGAGGCGAGCGAGCATTACGAGGCGGCCTTTACCAAGTGGCGCGCCCGGCAGCACGCCAAGCCCATCACGGTGACGCCCGAGGTGATTGCGCAGACCATCTCCTCGATGACTGGCGTGCCCATCAACCAGATGACCGAGGGGGACCGCCAGCGCCTGATGGCGATGGAGAGCGCGCTCAACGGCTTGGTGGTGGGGCAGGAGGAGGCCGTGCAGACGGTGGCGCGGGCGTTGCGGCGTGCGGGTGCGGGGCTCAAGGACCCGGCCCGGCCGATTGGCTCGTTCCTCTTCCTGGGCCCGAGCGGGGTGGGGAAGACGCTGCTGGCCAAGACCTTGGCGCGGACGCTCTTCGGCGACGAGAAGGCGTTGGTGCAGCTGGACATGTCCGAGTATATGGAGAAGTTCAACGTCAGCCGGTTGGTCGGTTCGCCGCCCGGCTATGTGGGCCACGAGGAGGGCGGGCAGTTGACCGAGCGCGTCCGCCGCCATCCCTACTCGGTGGTGCTGTTCGACGAGATCGAGAAGGCCCATCCCGACATCACCAATATGCTCTTGCAGATCCTTGAAGAGGGCCATCTGACCGACGGCCTCGGGCGGCGGGTCGACTTCCGCAACACCGTCATCATCCTCACCTCCAACCTCGGGTGCAACTTCGCGGTGGAGGCTCCGACGGTCGGCTTCGTCCCCGGCGAGGGGGCCAAGGGCGTCCTGATGGCCCACGAGGCCCTGCGCGAGAAGATCCTCGCCGAGGTCCGCAAGACCCTCAAGCCCGAGTTGCTTAACCGCTTCGACGAGCAGATTGTCTTCCACGCCCTCTCGCGCGAGGCCATTGCCACCATCCTCGATAAGGAACTGGCCACCGTGGCCAAGCGTCTGGCCGAGAGCGGGCTGCACTTCGAGCTCTCCGATGGCGCGCGCGAGGTGTTGTTGGCGGCGGCTGTCAAGCCCGAACAGGGCGCGCGCCCCATCCGCCGGGCCATCGAGCGCCTGGTCGAGGACCCCTTGGCCGAGGCCTACCTCCGCGCCGACCAGGGCAAGGCAACCTATCTGCTGACCCCTGCGCCCGAGAGCGCCGCGGGCGAGAAGACGCTCGTGGCCAATCTTAAGCGCCTGCCGCCGCCACAGAAGAAGGTCCTCCTGAAGACCCCGCCGCCCAAGCGCGTGCGCCAGAGTGAGACCCAGAAGGTCTAACCGATGGACGCGGCTGCGGAGTTTGATGCGCTCATTGCCGGGCAGATTCCGCTGCTCTCAGCGATAGGTGTGCAGGTGGAAGAGGCGAACGCCGAGCGCGTCCGGGTACGTCTGCCGATGACTGGCAACGGGAATGACAAGGGGACGCTCTTCGCCGGCGCGGCTTATAGTGCGTTGGTCATCGCAGGCTGGATTTTGGTGATGCACCGCGCGCGCCTCTCGGGTTTCTCGGCCCCCTGGGCGGCGATTGTCGATGCCTCCTGCCACTACGCCAAGGCCATTCGCGAAGACTGCGAAGCCGTGGCCGAGTTCGCCGAAGCGCCGACCCTCCAGCCCGGCGCGCGCAACTGGCCCAAGGTGCGCGTCACCCTCGGCCAGGCCGTCACCTTCACCGGCACCTACGCCTGCGGCGAGCGCAAGGCGTAAGGAGTCGACAGTGAACAGTTGACAGTCGACAGTGGACAGTGTGCGGCGAGCCGCGACGGAGCGGCGAGCGTTAGAAGCCGTGAGGTTTCACTTGCTTAGGCCAACGGTTTGCTCCGTCGCGTAACGCGCGCTAGCGGCTAACGGCTAACAGCTAACCGCTCGCGCGCAGCGCGTAGGCTTTCCTTTTCTCGCGTAATGGTGTATACTCATTGGCGTTCGCTTTCGTTAGGCTTGCTTCTTAAGGAGAATGTTATGCGTTGTTGGACAGGTTTAGTTGGGCTGGCCGCGTTGGCCGGGCTGATGGTGGGGTGTGGCGACCCGGGCACGGAGATTGTCTTGCAGGATGGGACGGTGATTCGCCCCGAGATTGTGATGGATCAACACGGCAGCTGGGAGACCGTGGAGACGACGCTGCCGGGCAAGGCTTCGGCTGCGAAGCTCTCGGAGCGGCAGGCGCGCAAGGCGAAGAGGGTCAAGACCAAGGCGCAGGAATCGTGCGGGCTGAGCTACACGCTCACCGTGGTGTCGAATGACGAGCTGGAGTATTCGCGCGTGGTGATGAGCCTCACTAATGTGACGCGCTCGCCCATTGGGATTGACCGGATTGTGGCCTTCTCGATGCCGGTGACCGAGGAGATGCAACTTTCGATCTCCGGCAACACCGATGGTTCGGTGATTGTGGCCGAGGCGCCGGATGGCAACTGCGAGTATCTGGCCGTGGAGCACCCGATGGCTAAGCTCTCGGTCGGCCGGCCCGATGCCAAGTTCGCCTGGACGGCCCAGGATGTGGTCAAGGGGACGTGGGAGTTTCCCGTGGTCACAAAGTCCGGCGACCTGACGCTTACCTTCCAATACACCGGCGGCAACCATCGCACCGACCTGGCGAAGGTGGAGCTGGTGGGTACCACGATTGCCGATGAGCACCCGGGCTTCACCGGCGGCAAGGCCTCGCAGAATGTCTACACCCTCAAGGGCGTCCCCGCCGGCAAGCAGACCGTGCGCGTCACCTTCGGCTACGAGGGGGATAACCGCACGCCCAATACGCGCGGCGAGGTCACGCTGGGTGGCACGGCCCTCTCGGGCGATCAGGTTATCCGCGGCATCATCCCGATTGCCGATAGTATCGGCCCGGGCGAGACGTGGCGCTATGCGGTGGTCTACGGCCAGGTGAAGGAGAAGAGCCAACTGCGCCGAGCCTTCCAGGCCTATCTGGAGGAGGAGCGCGCGCACCCCTACCGCGTCTTCCCGCACTACAACTCGTGGTACGATGTGTGCATCAATCGCAATGATGCCCCCTGGGACAAGCGGACGAACGAGGCCGAGTGTTTGGCCTCGATGCAGGCCTTCCGCAAGGAGCTCGGCGCGCGGGGCGTTCATATTGATTCCTACCTCTGGGATGACGGCTGGGACAACTGGGATTCGCTCTGGGATTTCCACCCCGGCTTCCCCAACGGTTTCAAGGCGTTGGCTGACGAGGCGCACAAGGATGGTGCCTCCATCTCCGCTTGGCTGAGCCCCTGTGGTGGCTATGGCGGCTCGCATGCCGCGCGTGTGCGCTATGCCAAGCAGGCGGGCATCCTGGAGCCTAATGAGGGGCTCATGCGCCTCTCGCGCCCGAAGTATTATGCCGCCTTCCGCGACCGTTGCGTGGACATGATTAAGCAGTATGATATGAATATGTTTAAGTTCGACCGTATGGGCTCGGGCTCGGATGCCACCGGTGCCTCCGCCCAACACGCGGCCGATCTCCGTGCTGTTGTCAAACTCATCGAGGAGCTGCGCGCAGCCAAGCAGGATGTCTTCATCAATGCCACCGTCGGCACCTGGGCTTCGCCCTTCTGGGTGATGTGGGCCGATAGCATCTGGCGCGGCGGCAACGACTGGGAGGGCCTTGGTCCTGGCCCGCAGCGCGAGCGCTGGATTACCTATCGCGACAACAAGATCTACGACCGCTTTGCCGCCCCCTGCCCGCTCTTCCCGCTCAACTCGATGATGATGCACGGCATCATCGTGGGTAAGAAGGGGCCGCCCGCCTGCATGGACCGCAGCGACTCGCCGGCCTCCACCCGCGCCTTCGCCAACGAGGTTTGGATGGGCGTTGCTTGCGGCACCGGACTGCAGGAATACTACATCACCCCCTCGCTGATGCACCCGCAGTGGTGGGACATCTTGGCCGACGGCATCAAGTGGTTGCGCGCGAACGAAGCGACCTTGCGCGATGCCCATTGGGTCTTGGGCGATCCGCAGGGCCCTGGCAACACCTATAACATTTATGGTTATGCCGCCCTCGGCAAGGGCAAGGGGATTGCCATTCTCCGCAACCCGAGCGATAAGCCCCAGTCCGTCACGGTCTCCCCCGATGGCCTCCTGGAGATGCCCAAGGCCAATTGTGGAGCCCCCGTGCGCGCGCAGAAGGTGGTCTACGCCTCCGACCCTGAGGCCGCCGTGCCGACCTTCACCGCCACCGATGAAGCCCGGGAGATTGCCCTCGAGCCCTTCGGCGTGCGCCTCATCGAGTGGGAGCTCTAATTGGCTGACCGCTCCGCAATGGAAAGCTCCTCCAGCTCGCGCTTGATGGCCCTCGACCTGATGCGCGGGCTGGATATGCTCTTCCTGACCGTTGTCGGGCCTCTGTTGTGGGCCTGCCAGCGCGTGTGGGGGGTGCCCGCTTGGCTGGAGCGGCAATTGGTCCACGTGCCTTGGGAGGGCCTAACCGCCTGGGACCTCATTATGCCGTGGTTCATCTTTATGTGCGGCGCAGCGGTCCCCTTTGCCCTGCCCAAACGGCTGGAGGGCGGTCGGCCCGGGCTGCGCTTTTGGCGCCATGTCCTCGGGCGCGTGGCGTTGCTCTGGCTGCTGGGGATGGTCGTCCAAGGCAACCTCCTCTCCCTCAACTGGGCCCACTTCGCTTTCTACACCAACACCCTGCAAGCCATCGCCGCCGGCTACCTCATCGCCGCCCTGGCCCTCCTCCTGCCGCGCGTCTGGATGCGCTTGGCCCTCACCATCACCCTCGCCCTCACCTACGCCCTGCTCCTGGCCACCCTGGGCGACTACTCGCCCGCCGGCAACTTCGCCATCCGCGTGGAGCGCTGGGTCTTCCCGAGTAGTTCGGGCGACTACTCTTGGTGCCTCACCACGATGATGTTTGGCGCGATGACCCTCTGCGGGATGCACTGCACCGACCTCCTCCGCTCGCCGCGTCTGGAGCCTTGGCGTAAACTCCTCGCCCTCGCCCTCCTCGGCGGCGGATGTCTCGGCGGCGGACTCCTCCTCGGCTTCTGGGAGCCGGCCATCAAGCGTATCTTCACCCTCAGTTTCACCCTGCAGGCGATGGGATGGGGCATCCTGGCCCTGGGCGCGCTCTACCTGGTGGCCGACCTCCTCGGTTTCCGTCGCGGCTGGGGGC
>JBJFFT010000112.1:0-1634 GCA_051891975.1 Candidatus Spyradenecus sp.
CACCATTTTTGTTTTCGCGCCAGGAGTTGAATATGTCCGTTGACTTGAAAGCCGCCTACAAGACCGTGATGGATGACCACTTCACCCCCACGCTGGAGATCTCCTTTGTCGATGGCGCGCAGCGTCAGACGTTGGTCTACGAGAAGGTGGCTTGGACGATTGATGGCGTGTGCAAGGGGTTGCGCTATGGCGAGAACCCGGGGCAGGAGGCGGCGATGTACCGCCTGGTCAATGGCAACCTGGTCTTGGGCGCGGTGCAGACAATTCAGCCTGGGCGCGCGTTGGTGACCGATGCCGAGCTGCTCCAGTTTGGCAAGCACCCCGGGAAGATTAATCTGACCGACGCCGATAACGCGCTGAACATCCTGCGCTTCCTTTCGGCGACCCCCTGCGCGGTCATCGTCAAGCACAACAACCCCTGCGGCGTGGCCAAGGGCAGCACGATTGCCGAGGCCTATGACCGTGCGAACAAGGCGGACCTCTTGGCGGCCTTCGGCGGCTGCATCGCCTTGAACCGCACGTGCGACAAGGAGACCGCCGAGCTCATCACCCGCAACTACGCCGAGGTGGTGGTGGCGCCGGACTTTACCGAGGATGCGTTGGCCCTCTTCGCCGCCAAGAAGAACCTCCGCGTGATGAAGATTGCTGCGATGGAGCGCTTGGAGACCTACGCCACCGAGCGTTTCCTGGACTTCAAGAGTTTGATGGATGGCGGCCTGATTGCGCAGCTGAGCTTCCTGCCCGAGGCGCGTTCGGCCGATAGGCTGATGGTGCCGGAGGTGACGGACAAGGCCGGAACGGTCCACCGTATTGCCCGCCAGCCCACCGCCCAGGAACTCGACGACCTCCTCTTCGGCTGGTTGGTGGAGAGCGGCGTGACCTCGAACTCGGTTCTCTTTGTGAAGGATGGCGTCACTGTTGGCATTGGCACCGGCGAGCAGGACCGCGTGGGCGTGGCCGAGATTGCGCGTGACAAGGCCTACCGCAAGTTGGCCGATCGCTACGCCCGCGAGACCTACGCGACGCCCTACAACGAACTGAACGACCCGGTCAAACAGGCGGCCTGCGATGCCTTTGCCAAGGAGACGAATGGCGGGCTCAAGGGCTCGGCGATGGTCTCCGATGCCTTCTTCCCCTTCCGCGATGGCGCGGAGGTGGGCATTCGCGAGGGCGTTACCGCCATCATCCAGCCTGGCGGCGCCATCCGCGATTGGGATGTTATCGACTGCTGCAACGAGCATAACGTGGCGATGGTCTTCACCGGCCAGCGCAGCTTCAAGCACTAAGCGCGGGGGGCACGACGATGCGGCAGGGCAACTTCTTTCGTTGGGCGGCACGCGGCGCGTTTTGCGCGGCCGTTGCGGCGTTCTTGGGCTGCGCGAACACCCTGGAGCGTTATGCCGATGAAGAGGCCCTGACCATCCAGCAGCCAGCCGCGCAGACGCAGTCCTTCGATATCCCCAAGCGCTTCTTCGATGAGATGCTTGCCTCCAAGTGGCAGCACAGTGGCATTGGCATTATCAACGACCAGGCCACCTTCTTGAAGATGTGGGACCTCTATAGCATCGAGCGCACCGCCCTGCCCCCTTCCATCGACTTCGACACCTACGCCCTCCTCTTCGTCTACGATCCTG
>JBJFFT010000113.1:0-25595 GCA_051891975.1 Candidatus Spyradenecus sp.
CCCTTCAGCAGATTAAGGACCGCGGCTACACCACGCCCTACCTCCACGACGGCCGCCCGCTCGTCATCGTCGGCCTCTCCTTCCACAAGGGCAAGCGCGAACTCCAGAGTATTGCTTACGAGGATCTGCCCTCGCAAGCGTAATCGGCGCGCGGAAGCGGCGGGGCGGTTGCGCTTTTGGGAGGGGGTGTGCTATACTTCCAAGCAACGTGACATTCCACTTTAAGGAGAGCACATGGCGAAGTTTACTTATCTTGTTTCCGTGATCACGCCCGACCGCGTGGGGCTGACGCGCGACATTGCGCAGACGGTGGTCGATCTGCATGGCTATATCTCGGATATGCGCCAGACGATTGTGAGCGGCTTCTTCTCGTTGGTCTTCGTGACGGAGCATAGCGACGAGGTGGGCACGCCGTTGCACGATTCGCTGCGCAAGATTCTGCCCGAGGGCGCGGTGCTCTCGATTATGCCCGATCCGGAGAAGGTGCGCAAGGCGCTGCCGGTGGTCGGTGCGCGCTATGTGGCGATTGCCTCGGGCGAGGATAAGCCGGGGGTGATGTTGCTGATTTCGGACTTTATGGCTTCGCACAATATCAACATCGAGGATTGGTCGACGCTCTTTGACGGCGCGCACGTCACGCACCTGGCCTATGTCACCTTCCGTGCGCCGTGCACGGACCTCAAGGCTACGCAGGTGGCCTTCAAGCAGGCGATGGCCGAGCGCGGCTTCACCGCCCAGCTCTGCCACGAGGCCATCTTCCGCGCCACGGGCGAAGTCGCCCCCATCAAGACCGTCATTCAGGAGTAAGTGCCATGTTGAATAACCAAGCTGTTCTGGCCACGCTGCGGATGGTCAATGAGGAGAACCTCGATGTCCGCACCTGCACGATGGGCATTAACCTGCTCCGTTGCGCCAATCCCGACCCCAAGAAGATGGTGACGGCCGTCTACGACCGCATTATGACGGTGGCCAAGGACCTCGTGAAGACCTGCAACGAGGCCACGACCCTCTTCGGCGTGAATGTCGTCAACAAGCGTATCTCTATCTCCCCGGCCTCGATGCTCCTTGAGGGGCACAATGTGGATACCGCCGTCGAGCTCTGCAAGGCGCTCGACCGCGCGGCCACCGAGTTGGGGGTGGACCTGTTGGGCGGCTTCTCGGCCTTGGTGCACAAGGGGATTACCCCCGGCGAGCGCACGCTGATTGAGTCGCTCCCGCGCGCGTTGGCCGAGACCTCGCACGTCTGTTCCTCGATCAATGTGGGCACCACCCGCGCGGGCATCAACGTTGATGCCGTGAACCTGGTGGCGCAGAAGATGGTGGAAATCTCCAAGGCCACCGAGTTTATGCACGGTTTCGGCTGCGCGAAGATTGTCGTCTTCGCCAATATCACCGAGGACAACCCCTTTATGGCCGGCACGCTGCTGGGCGCGGGCGAGCCCGAGGTGGTCATCAACGCCGGCGTCTCGGGCCCGGGCGTGGTCAAGCGCGCCGTCGAGAAGC
This sequence comes from Candidatus Spyradenecus sp., assembly GCA_051891975.1. Classification (GTDB taxonomy): domain Bacteria; phylum Verrucomicrobiota; class Kiritimatiellia; order RFP12; family DVOR01; genus Spyradenecus. The sequence continues at coordinate 1,504 of JBJFFT010000113.1, forward strand.
TGGTCGCCGCCGATCCGGAGGTGACGCTCGATGAAATCGCCGAAGAGATCAAGCACACCACCTACCGCGTCACCCGCACCGGTGAGCTCATCGGCCGCCACGTGGCCAAGAAGCTCGGCGTGCCCTTCGGCATCCTCGACCTCTCCCTCGCGCCCACCCCGAAGGTCGGCGACTCGGTTGGCGAGATTTACCAGGCGATGGGCATCAAGAAGATTGGCTGCCCGGGCACCATCGCTGCCGTGATGATGCTCAACGACGCGGTCAAGAAGGGCGGCGCCTTCGCCTCCTCCTCCGTCGGCGGCCTCTCCGGCGCCTTCATTCCCCCGATGGAAGACCACACCCTCGAGCTTGCCCTCACCGATGGCACCCTCTGCCTGGAGAAGCTCGAAGGCATGACCAGCGTCTGCTCCGTGGGCCTGGATATGATTATGCTCCCGGGCGACACCCCGGCCAGCACCCTCGCCGGCATCATCCTCGACGAGTGCGCCATCGGCGTCTCGGCCCGCAAGACCACCGGCGTGCGCGTTATCCCCGTCCCCGGCGCGAAGGTGGGCGATTACTTCGACTTCGGCGGCCTCTTCGGCGGCGGCACGGTCGTTGCCCCCCGTTGCCCCGATGGCCAGGAGGCCTTCGTCGGCCACGGCGGCCACATCCCCGCCCCCATCCACTCGCTGATGAACTAGCGCCTTGCGGCTGCGCCGCAAGGCGAGCTGTTAGCGGTTAGCTGCTAGCGGTTAGCAAATGCGCCCCCGAGAATCCTCGGGGGCGCATTGTTGCGCTTAGTCCGCGGGGACGCGGCCTGTCAGAACGGGCAACGCAAAAGCAAAAGCCGGCGTGTCCGTAGGGCGCGCCGGCCGGGGTGGAGCGCACCGCGCTCCCGAGGTGCAGGGCGAGTAGCCCTGCCCTGGGGTGCGGGGGCGGGAGCCCCCGGGTACGTTTAGGGGAGGGTGCGCAGGGCGCGGGCGGGGACGCCGGCGACGATGGTGCGTTTAGGGGAGGGTACGCAGGGCGCGGGCGGGGACGCCGGCGACGATGGTGCGCGGGGGGACGTCGCGCGTGACGACAGCGCCGGCACCGATGACGGCTCCATCGCCGATGGTGACGCCGGGGAGGACGCGCACGCCTACGCCGAACCAGCAGCAACGGCCGATGGTGACGGGCTTGGAGCGGGTGACGTAGCGCAGGGCACCGGTTGCGTCGTGGACCATCCGCTCTTCGGGGAGGAGGGGGTGCTCGGGGGCGGAGAGGATGGTGCCGGCACCGATGAGGGTGCCATCGCCGATGGTGATGGGGGCGTCGTCCTGGAAGATGCAGTTGTAGCCGATGTAGACATCCGAGCCGAGGTGGATGTTGCACCCGTAGTCGCACATAAAGGGTGCTTCCACCCAGGTGCGTTCGCCCAGGGAGCCGAGGAGTTGGCGCAGCGTGGCCTCGCGCTCGGCGGTGCGTTCGGGGGAGAGGGCAAGCGGGCCGTTGAGCTCGGCGAGGAGCTTGCGGGCGAGCCAGTAGCGGTTGAGGAGTTCGGGGTCGCGACCGTCGTAGGGCTCGCCGGAGAGCATCTTCTCGCGTTCGGACTTCATTGCAAGATACAAAAAGGGCCCCGCAAGGTTGCAGGGCCGGAGTGAAAGGGAGGGAAATTAGGCGTCAGCTTTGGGTGTTTCGGCCTCGGGCTCGGCGTCGGGGGTGGAGCGGGCGGAGTTGCCGGGGGCGAAGACCTCGCGGTGCTCGAGGACCTTGGCGCGGATGCGCTCGAGGAGCTCGGGGTTGGTGCGGAGGTATTCGGTGGCGGCGGCGGCGCCTTGGCCAATCTGCTCGCTCTCGAAGGAGAGCCAACTGCCGCGCTTGGTGATGACGCCGGCGGCGAGGGCGGCATCGAGGATGGAACCCTCCCAGGAGATGCCGCGAGCGTAGAGGATGTCGAACTCCGCCTCGGTGAAGGGCGGGGCGACCTTGTTCTTGACCACGTTGACGCGGGTGCGGTTGCCGATGGCCTTGCCGGTGTTGTCCTTGATGGTGGCGATGCGGGCAATCTTCATGCGGACCGAGGCGTAGAACTTGAGGGCGTTGCCGCCGGTGGTGGTCTCGGGTGAGCCGAACATCACGCCGATCTTCATTCGGATCTGGTTGGTGAAGATGCAGAGGGTCTTGGTGGTGGCGAGCAGGCCGGTGAGCTTGCGCATTGCTTGGGACATCAGGCGGGCCTGGGCGCCCATGTGCGAGTCGCCGATGTCGCCATCGAGCTCGGACTGGGGCACGAGGGCGGCCACGGAGTCGACGATGACCACGTCCACGGCGCCCGAGCGGACGAGCTGCTCGGTGATCTGCAGGGCCTCTTCGCCGGAGTTTGGCTGGGAGAGGAGGAGGTTATCGACATCCACGCCGATGCGGCGGGCGTAGGCGAGGTCGAGGGCGTGCTCGGCATCGATGAAGGCCACCACGCCGCCCTGCTTCTGGGCGTTGGCGGCGATGTGGAGCGAGAGGGTGGTCTTGCCGGAAGACTCGTTGCCGAAGATCTCGATAATGCGGCCGCGGGGGACGCCGCCGGCACCGAGGGCGAGGTCGAGCGAGAAAGCACCGGTGGAGATGACCGGCACCTCTTGGACTTCGACTTCGCTCATCTTCATAATCGCCGAGGCGCCAAACTCCTTGCGGATCTGGTTGAGGACGGCGGTCAGCTTGTCTTGGGTGGCCGCGGCGGTGGGTTTCTTCTCTGCCATAGGGTGAGGTTCCTTTTCGGGGAGGGGGTTGGGGAAAACGGGGGACTTAGTAGGCCTGGGCCACGATACGGTTCTCGGCATCGAGGCGGACGACTCGGGGGGTGAAGGTGGCGGCCTCGGCGGCATCGACCTGGGCGAAGGCCATAATGATGAGGCGGTCGCCCACCTTGCCCATATAGGCCGCCGCTCCGTTGAGGCAGGCAATGCGCGAGCCGCGCGGGCCGGGGATGGCGTAGGTTTCCAGGCGTTGGCCGTTGTCGAGGTTGGCCACGAGGATCTTCTCGTAGGTTTTCAGGCCGACGGCATCCATCAGGTCTTCATCAATGGTGAGCGAACCGAGATACTCCAGATCGGCCTGCGTGACGCGCAGGTGGTGGAGCTTTGCGTGCAAAAGCGTAAGCGTCATAGTGGCGTGAAGTGAAACTAGAGATGGTGTTCCCAACGGAAGGTCTTGGGAACGAAGGGCTTGTCCTCGCGCTGGAAGTCGCGGACATCGTTTTGGAGGACATCGATGGCCGCGTCGAGCTGCGGGTCGCGGCCGGCCACGGTGTCGGCGGGGGTGTTCTCGACGATGACATCGGGGATGGCGCCGTGGAGCTCCATATCAGTGCCGTCGAGGGTGTACCAGCCGTAGTGAGCGCGGCGGAGGGTGCCGAGGTCGAGGAGCGGGCCATCGTTGGTGGCGATGACCCCGCCATTGGTCTGCACGCCCACGAGCTTGCCGCGGCCGAGCTGCTTGATGGCGTGGGAGAAGATTTCGCCGTTGGAGACGGTGTTCTGGTTGCAGAGGACGACGACGGGCTTGTCGAAGACCGGGCGGCCCCAGTAGCCGGCGAGGTAGGCGGGGTTGCCATGGCGGGGGACGGACCAGGAGTGGCGCTGGACGCCGAGGATGTTGAGGACCTTGTCGGCCGTGAAGCCGCCGGTGTTGTCGCGCACATCGATGACCATCCCGGCCTTGTCGAAGCCCTCGGCGAAGATCTCGCGCTCGAAGCGGTTGTATTCGTCGGCGTTCATCTGGGCGATGTTGATGTAGCCGAGGGTGCCGCCGGAGCGCTGGTGGACGTAGTCGCGGCGGCCCTGGTACATCGCCTTGCGCATCAGCTCGCGGGCCTTGCCGTAAGTGATGGCCTCGATGTAGACCTTGCGGGTGGTCTCGCCCGAGCGGACCTCGAGGATGAACTTGCCGGGCTTGGGGCCGTTGAGCAGGAGGGTGGGGTCCATCCCGTTGCGCACCGGCTTGCCGTCGATAGAGAGGATGAGGTCGCCGGGCTTAAGGTCGATCTGGCGGGAGTCGGCGGGGCCTTCGGGGATGACGCTGGCGACCATCCAACCTTGGTCGCCGGTGTAGTTCTGGTCGAGGATAATGCCGAGGTGGGAGGTGACCGGCTCCCAGGCTTGGAAGTTGTTGGAGCGGTCCCACTCGTGGATGGAATCCTCGCTGGGGTAGAAGCCTAGGTGCGAGGAGTTGAGCTCGCCATTGAGGCTGTTGATAATGCGCTCAAAGACCGAGCGGGTGGGGGCGTAGCGCGCGGGGGCCTGATACTTGAGCTTAATGGCCTCCCAGTCGGCGCCGTGGAAGGCGGGGTCGTAGTAGTAGTCGCGCAGGAGGCCCCAGGCGAGGAGGAAGCCGAGCTCCTGGTAGTCGCGCAGGTTGAGCTCCTGGTAGACGCCGAACTCGTAGGTTTCGTCGAGGGTGCCGATCTTCTTGTCGGAGGTAATCATCACCAGGCGATCGGCCTTCTTGGGGTCGGGGTCCTTGCCGAACCAGCCGACGGGGTAGCCCCAGCGGGACTTGAGGAAGCGCGGATTGAGGTTGTCGGGGAGGGAGACTTCATAGGTGCCGGGCTTGCCGCCGATGGTGGCCGGGAAGAGGATGCGGCGAGAGTCGGGGGCGAAGATGGGCATTCCCATATTGGCGATGGGGACAGCGCGGACGCGCTCGTGCAGGTCCTCCAAGTCGATTTGCACGGTCCCCTCGGCCTTCGGCGTGGAGACGGGGGCGGTGGCATCGGCGTCGGGGCGGTTGGGGTCGGGGAGGGTGGCGACGGTGGCGCCGAGGATCTTCGAGGCCTCCGGGCGGTCTTCCAGCTTCAGACCCATATTCTCGATGGCCTTGCGGTAGCTTTGGGAGCGAAGGCTCTCTTCGTCGTTGCGGCGGAGCCAGACATAGAAGAGATTGGAGCCGGTTTCGTTGCGCTGGCCGTTCCAGATGATGATCTGACCGTCGGGCGACCAGGTGGGATAGCTGTCGAGCGTGAAGGAGCGCGAGAGGTTGTAGGGCTTGATGGAGGGGTCGTCGATCGAGAGCAGCCAAATGTCGAAGTTGCTGTAGTCGTCGGCCAGGGCGGCGACGAGCCAGCGGCCATCGGGGGACCAATCGTAGCCGCCCACGCGCATCACCTTGGGGAAGCGGCGGATGACGCGGCCCTCGGTGTCGGCTACGGTGAGCACACTGGTGGTCTCCACCCAAGCCAGACGCTTGCCGTCGGGGGAGACAGAGAGGCCTTCGCGGCGGAGGGAATCCTCGACGAGCGGCCGGATCTTAAAGGTGGCGTTCTCCCACCAGAAGAAGTCATTACGGCCCTTCTCGGCCATCAGCAAGGCCACGCTGTCGCCGCGATCGGAGAAGAAGTAGAGGCGCGAGCCATCCTTGGAGAAGACGCAGTCGCGCTCCTGAGTGCGGGAGTCGCCGTAGACGAGCTTGGGCTCGCGCAGGGTGGTCTCCATTACATAGAGGTCGCCGCCGGCGGTGAAGGCGAACTCCATACCGCCACTGGTGGCCGAGAGGGCACCGAAGGTGTCGTTGTTCCAGAGGGTGGTGTAATAGCGGCGGCGGGTGGCGGCGCGGGCCAGGCCGGTGTCTTCGGGCCGCAGCTCAATCTTCTTGGGGGCCACGCCGGGGGTGGTGGGGTTGAAGGACCAGAAGTCGAAGCCCTGGCGGAAGACCATCGTCTGGCCGTCGGCCGAGAGGGTGGGGGCGATGACGCTGTCACCCTTGAAGAAGGTCAGCTGGCGCTCCTCGTTGCCGGGGAAGGCGTGATACCAAATGTTCTGCGTACCACCTTGGCCGGAGACGTAGTAGAAGCCCTTGCCGTCGGGAGCCCAGAGGGGCGAGAGGCTCTCGGAGGGGTGTTTGACGGCCAGGACGAAGCCCTTGGTTTGCGTGTCGTAGCACCAGATGCGCGAGGCGTTTTCGCCCTCGAAGCCTTTGCGGTAGAGCTCTTCGCCCTCTTGGGTGAAGAGGATGTAGCGGCCATCGGGGGAGACGGCGGGGTCGGAGGCGGGCGCATCGAAGAGCCGGCGCTCGGCCGCGCGCTTATCTACCGGCAACCAGGCCAGGCGCGATTGGTCGAAGACAGAGCCCGAGTCGTCGCGCAAGACAAAGCAGAGGAGTTCTGAATCGTCGGGCGACCACTGGTAGGGGCGCTCGGCCTCGGAGTTGAAGGCCACCTGGCGCGCCTCGGCACCTTCGGCGATGTCGGCCACGAACATGTGCCAGCCGCCATTGCGGTTGGATTGGAAGGCGAAACGGCGGCCATCGTGCGAGACCAGCGGCCAGGCATCGCGGCCCGAGGAGTGCTGGATGACCTTGGCCACTCCGCCCTCGGTGGCCGCCAACCAGATGGCATCACACCACTCAAAGAGGAAGTGCTTGCCGTCGGGCAGGAGCGAGGGGCGCGAGGCAAGATAGATGCGCTCGGGGTCGAAGCCCTGCGGGAGGGTGACGGCGGCCGGGCGGCAGGCCCACTGCGGAACCTCGGGCTGAGGGGCCTGAGCGGGTTGGGGATTGGCGGCGCGCAGGGCACCCGGGAGCACGGCCAGGGCGCAGAGTAGCGCGAGCGAATGAAGGAACGATGAGGCAACGGATGAAGAGGGGCCAGGCATAGTTAAGCTTCCGATTGTTGACGGTTTTGGATGTCGCAGAGACGGCGGTAGACCCCGCCCTTGGCGTAAAGTTCATCATGCGTGCCGCGCTCGACGATCACGCCGTGGTCGAGCACGAGGATGCAGTCGGCCTTGCGGATGGTGGAGAGGCGGTGGGCAATGGCGAAGATGGTGCGATTCTGCATCAGGTTGTTGATGGCGTGCTGGACCTGCTGCTCGGTGATGGTGTCGAGCGCGGAGGTGGCTTCGTCGAGGATGAGGATGGGCGGATTGCGCAGGATGGCGCGGGCGATGGCTACGCGCTGGCGCTCGCCGCCGCTGAGGACGAAGCCCTTTTCGCCGACGATGCGGTTGTAGCCCTCGGGGTGGGCAACGATGAAGTCGTGGGCGTTGGCGAGTTTGGCGGCGTGCTCAATCTCCGCCTGGGTGGCGTTGGGCGAGCCGTAGGCGATGTTCGCGGCGATGCTGGTGTTGAAGAGGAGCGACTCCTGGGTCACCGCGCCGATGATGTTGCGCACGTCGGCAATACGATAGTCACGGATGTCGTGGCCATCGATGCGCACCTGACCGGCGCTGACATCGTAGAAGCGCGCGAGGATGTTTGCGAGGGTACTCTTGCCGCTCCCCGTCGAGCCGACCACGGCATACATCTGCCCGCGGCGGATGGTGAAGGAGGCATCCTTGATGATGGCAACGCCATCGCTGGTGTAGCGGAAGTCAACGTGGTCGAACTCAATCTGGTCGTTGAACTGCGCCAGGGGCTGCGCATCGGGCTTCTCCACCAGCTCCTCGTGCACGTCGAGCAGGGAGAAGATACGCTGAAGGGCGGCGCGGCCATTCTCGAGGGCCGTCTGCAGGCGCCCGAGCTGCTTCATCGGCTTGTAGAGAATCAGGAAGGGCGGCACCAGGGGGAAGATCTCATCGATGCCGTGGCCGGTGCCGAAGCAGTAGATGACGAAGATAGCCGCGAGGAGGAAGGCCACCGCCTCGGTCGTCGGCCCCACCGAGATACCCCAACGCACGGCACGCAGCGACATTTTGAGCGCGCGCAGGTTGGCCTCTTCGTACTTCTCGATCTCCGCCTGCTCGGTGTGATAGGCCTTGACCACGCGGATACAGGTGAGATTCTCGTGGAAGTTCGAGCCGATGCCGGCGGTCTGCTCGAGCAGGCGCTTGGACCACTTACGGATCATACGCCCGAGCCACACCACCGGCACAATGCACATCGGGTAACCAATCACCGCGATAAGCAGGAGCGAGACCATCTCGTTATGGATGGCGAACCAACAGACGAAGCCGATGGCGCCGAGGATCTCGAAGGGCGCGCGGCAGATGTCGCTCATCGTCTGGCTGATAAGGGTGCGGAGGGTCTCGGGGTCGTTGGAGGCGCGGCTCATCAACTTGCCCACGTCGCTGCGGCCGTGGAAGGCCAGCGACTGCGCCTGCAGGTGCGCAAACATCGCGTTGCGCACATCCATCACCACCTTCATCCCCGCCTTGGTCAGATAGTACTGGTTCAGGAACTGCGTGACCATCTTCAGCAGGATGGCCGCCACCAACAGCAGTCCGAAGAGGAACATCGTGGCCGCCAGCCCGTGAATGCCCACCTTCGAGAGCAACTCCTCGGCCAAGTCCAGATACCGCTGATACTTGGCGCTCTCGGCCGCGCTTTGCCGCTCGAGCTTCGACTTCTGCGCCTTGGGCGCAAAGCCCTCGGTAATCTTTGCCAAGTCCTGATGGACCGCGTTTAGCTCCCCGACCTGCGCGAGCACCTTGGGGGCCTCTTCGCGGACCGCTTCGGGCTGCGAGACCATCGCCTTACCCGAGGTCTCAATGGCACCGGTGGCCGTGGAGAGGTCGCCCAACGTGTTCTGCAAGTTGGCATAGACCCCTTCGGCGGGCGCGTCGGGCTGCAACTGCTGGAGCATCGGCTGGATGGCCGAGAAGATCGGCACCCACGCGCCACCGGTCACCATTCCCAGGAACGCGCCCAGGAAGATGACCCGCCGGTAGCGCCGCGCAAACCCCCACAACCGCCCGTAGACCTCGCGCGCGGAGTACTCACGGTCGAACCACTCTCGCCCGAGGGTCTCTTGCTGGGCCTTTCGCTTCTTTGCCATAGGGTTTGCGCTTTCTCGATGGGTTGCTTGGGGAAAGGGGAGAGGCTGTGCGCCGGGCTAAACGGAGGCCGGAACGCGGTTTTCTCGCGCCCGGCCATCACCTTTACTTAGGCTGGCACAGCCATTAGAGCGGCTTTCGCCTTACTCGATCTCCGCGATGGGCGAGCCCTTCTGGACATTGTCGCCGGGCTTGACCAGGAAGCGGACGATCTTGCAATCCTCCGTGGCCTTCACCGGGTTGAAGAGCTTCATCGCCTCGAGCACGCAGACCGGATCGCCGGCCTTCACCGTGGCGCCTTCTTCGACCATATTGGCCTTGCCGGGCGCGTCGGAGCGGTAGAAGGTGCCGGTGAGGGTGGCGTTGAGGGTCTTGGCGGTCTTGGCCGGCGCGGCGGGGGCCGCAGCCTCGGCGGCGGCCGGAGCGGCTTCAGCCGCCGGCGCGGTGGCCAGGGCCGCAGCGTCAACCTTGATGCCACCGCCGAGCGACCCGAAGAGGGCCACGAACTGCTTGCCGATGACGGCGAACTTGGCATCATCCGGGGTGAGCGGCGCGGGCTTGGGCGCCTCTTCGGCCGCCTTGGCTTCGGCCTCGGCCTTGGCCATCGTCATCTCGGTATCGGCGGGGATGGGGTCACGCTCGCCCTCGGGCTTGGCGCGCCAGGCGAAGTAATCCAACGCCACGGCCGGGAACATGCAGTAGGAAAGGATATCCTCTTCGCTCTTGACTAGCTTGGGGTCGAGCTCCTTGGCGGCCTGGGCCAGACCGGGCTTGAGCAGGTCGGCCGGGCGGCAGGTGATCTTCTTCTCGCCATTGAGGATCTTCTTCTCGAGCTTGGGATCGACCGGCGCGGGCGAGCGGCCATAGTAGCCGGCCACATACTGGCGCGTCTCGTTGGAGACCATCTCGTAGCGCTTGCCGGCGAGGACGTTGAGGACGGCCTGCACGCCCATAATCTGCGAGGTGGGCGTGACCAGGGGCGGATAGCCCATATCCTTACGCACGCGCGGGAGTTCCTCGAGCACCTCGGGCAGACGGTCCAGCGCGTCCTGCTGGGCCAGCTGGCTGCGGGTGTTGGAGATCATTCCGCCGGGGATGTGGTGCAGCAGCACCTGCACATCCACCACCTCGGCACCGGCGTTGGCCTTGAGGGCGCGCTCGGGCTTGAGCTTCTTGAAGTAGTTGTCAATCTCGGTCAGGCGCTCGGTCTTCAGACCGGTGTCGTAGCCCAGACCCTCGAAGATGGCGCGCATCGTGCCGTGGGCCGGCTGCGAGGAGAAGCCCGAGAGGGTGGCCACCGAGCAGTCGATGGCGCCGGCGCCGGCCTCCACGGCGGCCATATACATTGCCGGGGCCATACCGCTGGTCATGTGCGAGTGAATCTCGATGGGCAGGTCGGGCAACGCCTTCTTCAAGCCGCCGACCAGTTCGCGCGCGGCGGCGGGGTCGAGGATGCCGGCCATATCCTTGATGGCCAGACTGTCGATGCCCAGGTCAACCTGCGCCTTGGCGAACTTCACATAGTTAGCCACCGTGTGCACGGGCGAGACGGTGTAGCAGATGGTGCCCTGCGCGTGGCCACCATACTTCTTGACGGCCTTGATGGCGGCCTCGAGGTTACGCACGTCGTTGAGCGCGTCGAAGCAACGGAAGATGTCCATCCCGTTCTCGCACATCTTGGCGATGCAGCGCTCGAGCACGTCATCGGGATAGTGCTTGTAGCCCAGGCAGTTCTGCCCGCGCAGGAGCATCTGCAGCGGCGTCTTCTTGCAGACCGCCTTAATCTGGCGCAGACGCTCCCAGGGATCTTCGCGCAGGAAGCGCATACACACATCGAAGGTAGCCCCGCCCCAGCACTCGATGGCATAGAAGCCGGCGTCGTCCACCGCCTCAAGGATACCCAAGATGTCCTTCGTCCGCATCCGCGTGGCCCAGAGCGACTGGTGCGCATCGCGCAACGAGGTGTCTACAAAGCGAACCGTCTTCTTCTCGGCTTTAGCCATAAACTGTGTCCTTTCGGTTTCTTCGGTCTTTCAACGCGAAATCATAAAGTGCCGCTATTATCCCACTTCACCCCCCTCTGCGTCAAGCGCTCTACACAGAAAGTTGCGAGCGCCGCCCTGCGGCGGTCAGTCGACAGTTGTCAGTCGACAGTCGTTAGTGCTGGCGCAATCCGTGTTAAACCCGTCTGAGCCGTGGAGACATCGTAAAAAGCCAATGGCTTATCCGTCGCGTGAGCGTCCTGTCGACTGTCGACTGTTCTCTGTCGACTTAGCTCTGCGCGCTACTTCAGCCGCTCGTAGGCGGCATTGATTTCGGCCATGCGGTCGGAGGCCTGCTTGAGGAGGCTCTCGGGGAGGCCCTGCGCTTGGAGGCGATCGGGGTGGAGTTCCTTGACCTTCTGGCGGTAGGCGCGCTTAATCTCCTCGGCCGTGGCGTTGTCAGAGAGCCCGAGGAGGGCGAGGTCGCGTGCACGCTGCGCGGCGGTGTCGACGCGCGGCTGGTGGGCGCGCTGGCGCTCGCTGCTGCCAAAGCCACCCATCATTGGCCGCAGGATGAGCTGCACCAGGGCCAAGGGCAGACCAAAGATTTGCGCCGCGCCGAGCAAAATCTCGCGCGCCGGCGGCGGCAGGTCGCCCTCTGCGCAGGCCACGCGCGCCAGGAAGCGGAAGGTGACCACGCGGACCTCGAAGTTGCCGCAGAGGTCGGCCAGCGCCTGCGCGCTCTCACGCCAGGTTCCGGGCTCGGCTTTGCCTTCGCGGAAGGCCTCCTGGGCCAACTGCAACGCCTCGCCCGAGAGCTGCAACTCGCGGAAGATTCGCTCCACGCCGGCAATCTCGCGCTCGGAGACGCGCCCATCGGCCTTGGCAATCTTCCCCAAGAGCGCCATCAGGTGGTAGACATACTTGAGGCGCTGGCGCATTGCCGCCTCGCTCGGCGCGTCGGCGTGCCCAGCCTCGCTGCCGCCCTGGCCGCCACCAAAAAGCTCGCGCACCAACCACGCCACTGCGCGGAAGAGGAAGGCAAAGAAGAGGATGCCGAAGAGTTGGGAGAGGCAGCCCATCGCGTTCCCGTGCTTACGCTTGCTCCGTGGCCGCGGCCAGACGCTGCTTCAGGTCAAAGTCCTCCAACTGCTCGAAGAGGCCGTCGAGTTCGCCCTCCATCACGCGGTCGAGGGAGTAGAGCGTGAGGTTAATCCGGTGGTCGGTGAGTCGGTTTTGCGGGAAGTTGTAGGTGCGGATACGCTGGGAGCGGTCGCCGCTGCCGCGCAGGGTCAGGCGCGTGGCCCCGGCCTTGGCCTCCTCGGCCTGCCGCCGCGCGTCGAGAATGCGCGACTTGAGCACCGCCAACGCCTTCTCCTTATTGCGGTGCTGGCTACGTTCATCCTGGCACTGCGCCACCAACCCCGTGGGCAGGTGCGTAATGCGGATGGCCGAATAGGTGGTGTTGACCCCTTGCCCGCCGTGACCGCCCGCGCAGAAGATGTCGATGCGCAGCTCGCTCTCGGGGATCTCCAGCTCGTCCTCCTCGTCGGCCTCCGGCAGCACGATGACCGTCGCCGCCGAGGTGTGAATGCGCCCCTGCGCCTCGGTGACCGGCACGCGCTGGACCCGGTGCCCGCCGCTCTCGAAACGGAAGCGCCCATAGGGGCTTTCGCCCCCGGAGATGGTGAAGACCACCTCCTTATAGCCGCCGAGCTCGTTCTGCGATTCATCCATCACCGAGATGGTGTAGCCGTGCGCCTCGCAATACTTCAAGTACATCCGGAAGAGGTCGCCGGCGAAGAGCGCTGCCTCGTCGCCCCCCGTCCCGGCGCGGATTTCCACCATTGCGTTGCGTTCATCGAGCGGGTCGGCCGGCAAGAGCGCACGCAAGAGCCGCTCCTCGGCCTTGGGCAACTCCGCCTCGGCGCGGGCGATCTCCTCGCGCGCCATCTCGGCCATCTCGGGGTCGGACTCCATCTCGCGCGCTGCCGCCAGGTCGCTTTCCAACCCGAAGGCGTGCTCGGCGGCCGCCTCAATGCGCTTGAGGCGCGTGTGTTCGCGCAGGACCTCCTGGTACCGCTTGCGATTTCCCGTGACGGCCGGGTCGGCCATCTCGGCCTCCACCGCCGCCAGCCGCTCCAACGCCTTGGCAATCTGTCCGCGCTCAATCATCGCTTCTACCCTCTTACGCGCTATACAAAAAACAGCAAACAGCCGGCAACCGCTCCAGCTGCGCCCCGGGTCTCCCGGAGCCGCCTTGCTCCACGCCGCGCTGTTCGCTGTCTACCGCTTTGCGCAAACGGAAGATTACTTCTTGCCGTAGCGCTGCATGAACTTGTCGATGCGCCCTTCGGTGTCCATCACCGTCTTCTTACCAGTGTAGTAGGGGTGGCAAGCCGAGCAGACGTTGCAGGTCATTTCCTTCTTCGTGGAGCGGGTGTGAATCACGTTGCCGCACGCGCAGGTGATCGTCGCGTCTTCGTACTTGGGATGAATGTCTTTCTTCATAACGTAAAAGCCTTTCTACCTCTAAAAAGTCCTGCCACTATATCACACCGGCGGCGGGCAGTCAAGCCCCCGCAGCGCGCGCCGCGCTGCGGGGCCGGGGCGGCGTGCTTAGAGCGAGTCGCCAAAGTCCTCGCGGAACTTGGCCACGAGCTTCTCCTGCCAGTCGCCGATCGGCTCGAGGCGGCCGAAGAAGAAGCGCAGCACCTTGGGTTCGTCGACGAACTTCAGGCCGCCGATGAGGTGGCGGTTCTTGTAGAGCCACTCCACGCGGTCAATGGCGTATTCCACCTGCGAGAGGGTGTAGACGCGCCGGGGCATCGCCAGGCGCAGGAGTTCAAGCTCGGCGAAGCGCTCGGAGCCATCCTCGTTGCGCTGTTCGGAGAGGGTGCCGCGCTCCATCCCGCGCACGCCGCCGGCAATGTAGAGCGCGGCGGCCAGCGCACCGGCCGGGTACTGCTCGTGGGGGACGTGCGGGAGGATCTCGGTGGCGTTGAGGTGGCAGCCGAGGCCGCCGGCGGGCAGGATGACCGGCACGCCGCGCTTGTGCAGCTCTTCGGCCATATAGGCGATAAACTGCGGCCCCTGGCTGATGATGTCCTCATCCATCGATTCGTCCAAACCAACGGTGATGGCCTCCATCTCGCGCACGGACATGCCGCCGTAGGTGAGAAAGCCTTCGTAGAGGGGGATGAACTCCTTCATGTGCAGCTCTTCGGCCTTCTCGCGGATGGCGATGCCGCCGCCGCGCGCGAAGCCGAGCTTACGGGCCGAGAAGTAGATGATGTCCATCAGGCTGGCGATCTCGGCGGTGATTTCGCGGATGGTCATCTCCTTGCAGGCGGCCTCGCGCTGCTTGATGAAGTAGAGGTTATCCTGCAAGAGCGAAGCATCGAGCACCAGGCGCAGGCCATACTGCTTGCAGAGCGCCGAGACCGCGCGCATATTCTCCAGCGAGAGCGGCTGACCGCCCACCAGGTTCGTGCCCGCCTCGATGCGGACAAAGGGAATGTGCTCGGGGCCGACTTCCCGGATGAGCGCCTCGAGGCGCGGGATGTCGAAGTTGCCCTTGAAGGGGCAGTCGTTGACCGGCTCGAGGCCTTCCTTAATAATCAGCTCCTCCACGCGGCCGCCCAGGCGGGTGATGTGGGCCTTGGTGGTGGTGAAGTGGAAGTTCATTGGCACCACGTCGCCGGGCTTGACGTAGGCGCTGGCGAGGATGTTCTCGGCCGCGCGGCCCTGGTGCACCGGCAGGAAGTAGGGGAAGCCCGGGAAGATCTCGCGCACCTTCGCGGACATCCGGTTGAAGGTCTCCGAGCCGGCGTAGGAATCGTCCGCGCGCAACATCGCCGCCTGCTGCAGGTCGCTCATCGCATTGACCCCGGAGTCGGTGAGCATATCCATAAAGATGTCGCGGTTCTGCAGCAGGAAGGTGTTGTTCCCCGCCTCATTCATCAATTTTGCGCGCTCCTCCACCGGAGGAAGAAAGAGCTTTTGCACAATGCGCACCTTGTGCATCTCGAGGGGAAGCGACTTGCCGCTGAAAAACTTGACCTTTGCCATACGAATGCCTTGTCCTTACAAGAGTGAACAAAAAAACCTATTGCCTAACAGTCTACACCATTCCGTTGCCGTGCGCAACTGCGCCGCGCGCGGCAGGTGCGTCGCGCTGAGCCCGCTCCTCCCGGGCGAGCGACTGGGCGCGACAAGCCTAAGGGAGCGGCGGCTGGTCGGCCGTCAACCAAGCCCTAGGCGCACGCTTACCTGCGCCAGGGCGGGGCGAAATAAATAAGACCCCGTCTTATTGCCAACAAGGCCCCGTCTTATTACCAACAAGGCCCCGTCTTATTACCAACAAGACCCCGTCTTATTGCCAATAAGACCCCGTCTTATTAGTTGGGCCCGGGGTGGGCGCAAGTTCGCGGGGGTGCTACCGGGAGATGGCCTCGGGGCTTGAAGCAATCCGCACACGCTTTTCGCGGGTATGCCGAGGAGGCGCCGGTGGCGGCTGGCTGGCCGGGAGAGGCACAGAAAAAAGAGCCGGCGCGCCCTAGGGGCACGCCGGCTGCTTATCTATAGGCGCTGACAGGCGAAGCGGCTAACTACGGAGGGCTTCGGCGAGGGCAGGGAGGCCGGCGGCTTGGGCGCAGGCGGCGGCGCGTTCGCGGGCGGCGGGCACAAAGGCCAGGAAGCGCGGTTGGCCGACGGAGGCGAGGCGGTGGTAGGCGCCGATAGCCTGCATCAGGCGCTGGACGCCGGCGAAGGGGAGGCGCGCTTGGAGCGCGGCGGGGGCCTGCCCGGCGGCGTGGGCGTAGGCGGCGATGGCCTCGGCTTGCTGCTCGGGGGACCAGGTGACGTAGGGGTCGTAGAGGAAGGAAGCCAGGTCGTAGAGGGCGGCACCGCGGCGCATGCCTTGGAAGTCGATGGCGTAGACCTTTTGCTTGTGGAGGAGGAGGTTGGTGCTCTGGAAGTCGCGGTGGACCAGGACGGCGGGCTCGGCCAGGAGCGTGGCCTTGACCTGCTCCCATTCGCGGCGGGCGGCCTCCGGTAGCGGTCCCACGAACTGCTCGTAGAGGCCGCGCTCCCAATCGTAGAGCGCGCCATCAAAGGGCGGCTCCAGGGGGAGGTCACCCACGTCTGCGGCGTGGAAGCGTGCCAGGAGCTCCATCGCCTGGACGAGGGGCGAGGGGGCGTGGCCGTGCGCGTGGTCGTGGGCGTGCTCGTGGCAGGAGCAGCCTTCGCCGTGTTCGTGCGCGTGGTCGTGGGGGAAGAGGGCCTCGATAGCCTCGGCGCGGCGCTCGGCTTCGGCCTGCGCGCGAACAAGCTCGGGGGTAAGGGTGGTGTCGCCCAAGTCTTCCAAGAGGAGGAGCCCGGGCTCATCGGCCAAGACGCGCGGGACGGCGACCCCGGCCTTGGCGAGGGCGGCGGCGCAGGCGGCGTAGCGGCCATTCTCGGGGCGGCCCTCGGTCTCGTAGGCGATGGCGATGGCCGAGCGCTTGGGGCCGACCAGCCGCCAGAAGGTGCGGCGCGAACCGCGCGCGCCCAGCGGGATAACGATGGTCTCGCGCGCGTCCCAACGCAGTTTGGCGAGGGCGGCGGCGACCTCCGGGGCCGGGTCGTCCTCCACGCCGGCGCAGTAGGCGGCCAGGGCGGGGAGCTTGCGGGCGTCGCGGTGGGCGGCGAGGTAGCGCTCGAGGGTACCGGCGTCGTTCCAATAGGCGGCCTTGTCGACCGCGCCCTGGACGAAGCGCCCCTTGAACATCGCAGCCTCGAAGGCCTCGATGAGGGTGCAGGCGGCCTTCTCCTGCGGCAGGAAGTCGAGCATCTCGGGGCTGAGGAGGCTAATGCCGGTGAAGGTGTAGGTGTGTTCGACGGCCGGGGTGGGGGAGTGGTAGCAGGTGATGCGCCCGGCGTAGTCCATCTCGACGGTGCGCGGGCCGCGCTTGGGCTCGAGCCAGGCGGCGGCGAAGTTGCCCGAGCGCGCAAAGGCCTCCTCCAAGGCGGCGGGTTGCACGGTGAAGAGAATGTCGCCATTCACCAGCCAGAAGGGCTGACCGTGCAGGTGCGCGGCGAGGTTGCGCAGGCAACCGCCGGTGCCGAGGATCTCGGGCTCGGGCAGCTCGTGGAGGGTGAGGGGGCCGCGATAGGCGGCGATGAAGGCGCGCAGGGCCTCGGGGAGCCAGTGGGTGTTGAGGTAGACTTCGCGCACGCCCCAGGCTTCCAGGGTGGCGAGGGTGTGGGCCAGGAGCGGGCGGTTCCAGAGCGGCAGGAGCGGCTTGGGCGTGGCCAACGTCATCGGGCGCAGCCGCGTGCCCAGCCCGGCACAGAGGATAAAGGCAGTGGTGGTGAGCATAGATTAGAGCGTGGTGACCAGGAGGCGCGTGGCGGCGGCCAGCGGCTGGAGCAGAAGGGCTTGGCGCGGCGGAATGAGCACCAGGTCGCCAGGCAGGAGGGTGAGGGGGTGAGGGCCGTTGTGGGCGAGCGAAGCCTTGCCCTCGGCGCAGAAGAGGATCATCAGGGAGAGTTCGGTGGTGTGCAAGGTGCGGGTGCGGGTGAGGTCGAGGGTGGCGAAGGTGAAGTCGGGCGTGGCCAGGCGCAACTGCAGGTCGCGATGCGCTTGGCGGCTGATGCGCTGGTGGCGGGCGGCGGCGGCCGGGCGGATGCACTGAGCGGCCTGGACGGGGTGGAGTTCGCGGCCGCGGCCCCAGTCGTCGATGCGGTAGGCCGCGTCGCTCGCCTGCTGGACCTCGAAGAGGAGGTTGCCCGGGCCGACGGAGTGGACGATGCCCGCCGGCAGGTCGAAGAGGTCGCCGGGGTGGGTCTGGTAGGCCTGCAGGTGCTCGAGGAGCTTTTCGGGGGTGGCTCCGGCGGTCAGCCCGGCCCAAACCTCGGCCCCGGGCGCGGCATCGAGGACGTACCAGAGCTCGTGCTTGGTGCGCACGCCGAGCTCGAGGGCGGCCACGTCGTCTGGGTGGACCTGGACGGAGAGGCGGTCGTGCGCGTCGAGAATCTTAATGAGGAGGGGGAAGTGCTCGGGGTCGGGGGCCTTGGTGCCCAGCAGGTCGCGGCCGAAGGTCTGCGTGAGAACGTCCAGCCCAATGCCCTCGAAGGGCCCATTGGAGACGATGCTCTCCGAGCCGGGCAGGGCGGAGAGCTCCCAACTTTCGGCGCAGGGGTGCGGGGTGTTGGCGCGATTGTAGCGGCGCGCGATGGCATTGCCGCCCCACAGGTAGTCCTTGTAGACCGGGTGGAACATCAGCGGGTAGAGCGCGTGAGTCTTCATAAGGGGGTGCGTTAGCGGGAGAGGGCACGGACGGTTTCCTCGGCGCGGCGGAGGATTTCGTCGAAGGGGGCCGGGCCGGCCTCCAGGCCGCGCTCGATGACGGCGGCGATGGCGTCGGCCGAGATGCGCCCGGCGAGGAAGGCCTTGACGGCGACTTCGTTGGCCAGCGTGAGGATGGGGTGGGTCCAGGCACCCTGGGGGAGGGCCTCGAAGACGAGCTTGAGGCAGGGAAAGCGGCGGAGGTCGGGCTCGGCGAAGGTGAGGCCCTGCATTTGCGCCAGGGACATCGGCGCGACGGGGGCGTGGAGGGCGCGGTCGGGCCAGGTGAGGGCATACTGGATGGGCAGGGCCATATCCGGCTGGGCCAACTGCGCGAGCAGCGCGCCATCCTTGAAGTGGACGAAGGAGTGGACAATGCTCTGCGGGTGGACCCAGACGCGCAGCTGGGCGGGGTCGAGGGCGAAGAGGTGCAGGGCTTCGATCATCTCGAGGCCCTTGTTCATCATCGTGGCCGAGTCGACGGTCACCTTCGGGCCCATCGACCAGCGCGGGTGGTTGAGCGCTTCGGCCACAGTCACCTTGGCCCAGTCAATCGTCACCCGGCCAAAGAAGGGGCCGCCGCTGGCGGTGAGGATGACTTCGCCCACGCGCTCCTCGGCCTTGGGCGTGGCCGCGTCGGTGCGCACGCACGCCGGCTGGCTCGCTGGGCTCTGCAAACATTGGAAGATGGCCGAGTGCTCCGAATCGAGCGGCAGGATACGCACGCCCTTCTCGGCACGCCGGCGCATCACCTCGGTGCCGGCCATCACCAAGACCTCCTTGGTGGCGAGCGCCACATCGTGCCCGGCCTCGATGGCCGCGAGGGTGGGGGCGTAGCCGGCCATCCCGGCAATCGCCATCACCACGAGGTCGGCCTCGGGCAGCGCGGCCAGCTCGCAGAGCGCTGCCTCCCCGGCGGGGATGCCCTCAGCATTGGGCGCAGCCAGGGCCAGGTGCTTGACGCCGAACTGTGCGGCCAGGGCTTGCAACCCCGCCGCGTCGCGTCCGGCCGCGAGCCCCACCACCTCAAAGCGCTCCGAGTGCGCGGCCACCACGCGCAAGGTGCTCGCGCCAATCGAGCCGGTGGCCCCTAGCAGGACAATCCGCTTGCGGCTGCTCATAGATAGAGGTTGAAGTCCAGGCCGCAGTACCGGGCGGCAAGGTAGCTCAGCAGGAAGACGGCCGGCACGAAGATGATGCTATCAAAGGTGTCGAAGAAGCCGCCCATCGCCGGGAAGAGGGCCGAGGAATCCTTCACCCCGCACTGGCGCTTGAAGAGCGACTCGAGCAGGTCGCCCAAAATCCCCACCGTGACCAGCAGGACCACCGTCCCCAGGAACCAAAGCATCTTCCCGGGCGTTTCGGTGAGGCGGTAGAAGCTGCAGAGCAAGTTGCTCCCCGGGAAGGCGTGCGCGAGGCCAATCATCGCCCCGGCCGAGAGGAGCGAGAAGGCGTAGCCGCCGGCGGTGCCCTCCCAACTCTTGCCGGGGGAGAGGCGCGGGCACATCTTGTGTTTGCCGAAGGCCGAGCCAATGAAATACCCGCCCGTGTCGCTCATCTTCGTGACCAGCACCAGCACCAGGGCCACGAAGATGCCGCTCATCGTGTTCGTCGAGGGGTCGCAGGCGCAATCCTCGGGGAAGACAGAGAGGCCCGCAACGATGATCAGGAAGAGCGAGAGCGAAGCGGGAATGTACACTGCCGAGAAGAGCGAGAGCGCGAGCGTCTCCAGCGGCTTCTCAATCTTCGCGCTCAGCAGGTGCCAGAAGGTCAGCCCAAAGAAGAGCACAATCGGGAGCAGGATCAGCCCGAGGCCGTAGACCCTGTGCGGCATCCCGAAGGCCGGCGTGCACAGGAACCAGGCGCCGTACATCCCCGCGAACCAGAGTGCCGAGGCCACGGCCAGCGTCTTGAAGGGCAGCGTGTAGCCGCGGTGCTTGAGCATTGCGCACAGCTCGTAGAGGCAGACGATGGCCCCAGCCGCGAGCACCCCCGCCAGGGCCCACACCGGCAGCAGGAAGATCGCCGCCAACCACACCGCCGCCACACTCAGGCCGCACACCACTCGCTTCTTCGATGCCATAATGCGCTCTCCTCGCTCTGCTCCAATGCTCTGCCGCGCTTAGCGCTTCTTGAAAGCGTCCTTGAGGCCCTGACGCAGATCCTTCGTGTCCTGCTTGAGGTTCTGCAGGTTCGCCTTGACTTCCTGGCGCGTCTCCTCGATGACTTGCTTGGCCTCTTCGGGCGATTCGGAGGTGGTCAGCGCCTCTAGACCACTGCTGATGGAGTCGACCGCATTGGTGCTGAGGTTGGCCGCCCCTTCGCCCAGCGTGCTTAGGCCGCTGCTGACGCCATCGACCAGCCCGCCCACGCCCGAGCCGAGCGTCTCGATGCTCTTCTGAACCGGCGCGATGAGCGCCATCATCCGCTCCTTGAAGGTGTGGTTGTCGATATCCGTCAGGGTCAACGGCGGCAACGGAACAGGCAGCGTCACGTACTTGCGGATCGAGACGCTGTTGTCCTCGAAGTGCACATACGCCAGGCGGATCTGCTTGGGTTCACCGGCGGGCGCGGGCTCAGCCACCTCCTCGGTCACCTCCTCAGCCGGCGCGGCTTCGCTCTTGGGCAACTGTGCGATGAGCGCGTCCACGTTCGTTGTCTCCAAGTCGTAGGCATAGAGCGCGCGCAGACCGGTCAGCTGCAACGAATCGACCACCAACTCCTTGGCAAAGAGCGTGCGCACGCCAACGTCCGCTTCGACCATCCCGATCTCCACCAGCGGCGTCTTACCATACACCTCCGGCTTCGCTTCCACGAAGGTCGTCGGGTTCTCCACCTTCACCCCTTCCAGGCGCACATACCCGCCGAGGGGCAAAATCACGCACTTCTCAATCGAGAGCGGCACCCCAAAGGCCTTCGCCACCGGCGGAGCCACATGCTTGACTAGCGGACCCAGCCCGCCCGCCGCCGCAAAGATCAGCAACACCGCCAACACAATCAGCACGGTCAACACCACCGCGCGGATAACCTTCCAAAGGCCTTTCAACAACTTCATAACTCTCTCCTCTCTATTCAAGGGAACAGCCTTATCATACCACACTTTCTCTCCGCGTGCACAGAAATCGTGCGGGCACCCGGGGGCGCCTGCCCCCGCCCCCCCCGGGTGGTGGCTGCTCGCCCCCACACCCCTCGGGAGCGCGGTGCGCTCCACCCCGGCCGAAGCGCCCTGCGGGCACTTCGGCTAAAGGCTACGCACGGGGGCTCGCCAGCACGCGCAGCGGCGATGCGCTTTCGCGCCTCGCCGCAAGGGCCGTTGGGGGCCTTGCCCCCAAGCCCCCGACCGTTTCAATGGTCGCGCCTACCTCGCCTCGACCTAGGGCCTACCTCGCCTCGACCTAGGCCCTACCTCGCCTCGACCTAGGCCCTACCTCGCCTCGACCTAGGGCCTACCTCGAGTCGACCTAGGGCCTATCGCGCGCACGCGTACGCGCGCGTACCTATATACAACTTACGGCCTCGAAGGGGCACGCGCGGCTGGTCCGCGCGCCTCACGGCCCGCAGGGCCCCTCACGCGCCGGGGGCACTCCTTTTTGACGGGCTGGGGGTGAGGATGGTATACTACGGGCGTTTTTTGTTCTTTCGTATTGGAGGCAGTTGCAATGGCGTATCAGAAGGTATCGGTTCCGGCGTTTGGCGAGAAGATTGTGATGGGCTCAGATGGGAAGCTGCGGGTGCCGGATTGCCCGATTATTCCCTTTGTGGAGGGCGACGGGACCGGGCCGGATATTACGGCGGCGGCGATGGTGGTGTGGAACGCGGCGGTGAAGGCGGCCTACGGCGAGAAGCGCAAGATTGCGTGGATGGAGGTCTACGCCGGGGAGAAGGCGAACGCGGTGTACGGTCCGAACACTTGGCTGCCGGATGAGACGCTGGAAGCGTGCCGGGATTGTCTGGTTTCGATTAAGGGGCCGCTGACTACGCCTATTGGCGGGGGCATTCGCTCGATTAATGTGGCGATGCGCCAGGCGCTGGATCTCTATGTGTGCTTGCGCCCGGTGCGCTGGTTCAAGGGGGTGCCTTCGCCGGTGCTCCATCCGGAGCTGACCGATATGGTCATCTTCCGCGAGAACACCGAGGACATCTACGCGGGCATTGAGTGGATGAATGGCACGCCTGAGGCGCAGAAGGTGATTGACTTCCTGACGCGCGAGATGGGGGTCAAGAAGATCCGCTTCCCGGGGAGCTCTTCGATTGGCATCAAGCCGGTGTCGCTGGAGGGGAGCGAGCGGCTCATCCGCGCGGCGCTGGAGTACGCGGTGGCCAACGACCGCAAGTCTGTCACCCTCGTGCACAAGGGCAACATTCAGAAGTTCACCGAAGGGGCTTTCCGCGACTGGGGCTACGCGCTGGCCAAGCGCGAGTTCGGCGCGCAGGTGATTGGCGAGGGGCCTTGGTGCAGCTTCAAGAACCCGAAGACCGGCCGCGAAATCGTGGTCAAGGATTGCATTTGCGATGCCTTCTTGCAGCAGATTTTGACGCGCCCGGCGGAGTATGACGTGGTGGCCACGCTCAACTTGAATGGCGACTACGTCTCCGACGCGCTGGCCGCTTGCGTGGGCGGCATTGGCATCGCCCCCGGCGCGAACATCAACTACCAGACCGGCGTGGCGGTCTTCGAGGCCACCCACGGCACGGCGCCGAAGTATGCCGGGCTCGACAAGGTTAACCCCGGCTCGCTCATCCTCTCGGGCGAGATGATGCTGCGCTATATGGGCTGGACCGAGGCCGCCGACAAGATCCTCGAGGCGATGGACAAGGTCATCGCCGCCAAGGTGGTCACCTACGACTTCGCGCGCTTGATGGAAGGGGCCACAGAGGTGAAGTGCTCGGCCTTCGGCAAGGCGTTGGCCGAGGCGATGGTCTAAGGGAGGCAGTATGCGGAACTTGTGGAGAGACCCCACCACGCTGGCCGTCACCTGCGGCAAGGGCATCGTGCCCTACCTGAAGCAGGAGCTGACGGAGCTGGGCTACGAGATCCTCGGCAATAACGAGACAATGGTCGGCATTCGCGCGAAGAATGCCTGCCGCGACATCTTGCGCCTAAACCTCTCGCTGCGCACGGCCCAGCGCGTCCTGTGGCCCTTCGTGCAGGAGGTGCGCTGCCGGACGCTCGACGACCTCTACCGCCTGGCCTACTACGCGCCCTGGGAGCAGGTGCTCTCGGTGGACGAATCCTTCTTCGTCAACAACGCCACGCACGATGTGGCCACCGTCAACGACACGCGGATGACCACCCTGAAGGTCAAGGATGCCATCGTGGACCGTCTGCGCGAGAAGTGCGGGCGGCGGCCGAATGTGGGCGATAGCGTGCCGGTGCGCGTGGTGGCCGAGGGCGAGACGCTCTTCGAGAAGAAGACGCCCCTGCGCAGCGCGATGCGCGTGGTGCGTGCGGCGTTGGAGGATTGGCTCAACACCCTGAGCGAAGAGCAGGAGCGCGCCGAACTGCTCATCGAGATTGACGGCTACGACCTGATGTCCGGCTCCTTCTATCTGCCGAAGCTCGACCTGATGGTGCTCAAGCGCCGCTTCGAGCGGACCTTTGGCGCGCGCCTCACGGGCGGAACCCCGGGCGCGGCCGTCTTCGTCTACTGGGAAGGCACGCACGCGAAGATCTATCTGGATACCTCGGGCGACTCGCTCTCGCGCCGTGGCTATCGCAAGGAGGGCTGGGTGGCCCCGATGCAGGAGGCCCTGGCCGCTGCGTGCGTGATGGCCACCGGGTGGGACAAGCGCGAGCCCTTTGTGGTGCCGTTCAGCGGGTCGGGCACGCCGGCGATTGAGGCGGCGATGATGGCCCGCAACATCCTGCCGGGCACCCTGCGCGCCGACTTCGCCTTTATGCATCTGCTCGGCTGGACGCATATCATCCCCGGCGAGAAGGCCGGTGAGAGCGTCCGCAAGCGCTTCGGGGCCACGCCCCAGGCGATTTGGCGCGAGATGGTGGCCCAGGCCCGCGCGGCCGAAGTGCCGGCCACGGCGGCCGACCTGCCCATTATC
>JBJFFT010000114.1:0-1600 GCA_051891975.1 Candidatus Spyradenecus sp.
ATTGATATGGCTCTTCGGTAGTTTGTGTGGGCGGCGGTTAAGAATCTGCGCAGGACAGGTGGATAAAAGAGGGTGAACGGAAGGGGCGGCCCCGGGAGGGGCCGCCCTGCGCGGTTCCCGGCTAGGATGTGAGTGTCGAATTCATGTCCCGAGGGGGTGTCCCGCGCATGGGGAAAATACTGCGCTATGTGCTCGGCCTGGTCAAGACCGTGGTCGAGGGTGTCCGGATCGAGGGCGACAGGGTGGTGGTGTCGGCTCGGCCCTTCGCCCGCGAGTCGCTGAGGTGCCCGGAGTGCGGCCGGCGCTGCGCGCGCTACGACGCGCCCCGCTCGGCCAGGCTCTGGAGGGCGCCCGACCTGGGCCGCGCCGCGTGCTACCTGGAGTACGCGCCGGCCCGCGTGAGGTGCCCCGAGCACGGGGTGCGCGTCGAGCGCGTGCCGTGGGCCAGGCCGCGGTCGCGGTTCACCCGCGACTTCGAGGACTGGGTCGCCTGCCTGGCCGTGAGGTGCTGCGCGAGCGCGGTGGCCTCGCTGGCCCGCGTCGAGTGGCACACCGTCGGCGGGATCTGCGCCCGGGTGTTCGCCGACCTGGAGGCGTCCCGGGGCGCCGGGCGCTACGACGGCCTCAGGCGCATCGGGATAGACGAGACGAGCTACAGGAAGGGGCACAGCTACATAACCGTGGTCGTCGACCACGGCACCGGGCGGCTGGTGTGGGCCGGCGACGGCACGGGCAAGGACGTGCTGAGGGGCTTCCTCTCCCAGCTCACGCGCGAGCAGAGGCGCGGCGTCGAGGTGGTCACCGCCGACGGCGCCCGCTGGATCAGGTCCCTGTGCCGCAGGTGGCTGCCCAACGCCCGCTGGGTCATGGACCCCTTCCACGTCGTCGCCTGGATGAACGAGGCCCTCGAGGAGGTGCGCCGCGGCGAGTGGCGCGAGGCGAAGGCGGCCGCCGACGCCGCCAGGCCCAGGAGGGAGGGGCCCGGAAGGCCCCGCAAGGGCGAGGGGGCCACGCCGGAGTACCTGGCCGCCAGGGAGGAGGCCGACGCGGTGAAGGGAACCAGATGGGCGCTCCTGAAGGACCCCGCCGACCTGACCGACGCGCAGCGGAGGAGGCTCGAGCGGCTCAAGGGCAGGGCCGGCTCGCGCCTCCTCCGGGCCTGGGAGCTCAAGGAGGACCTGAGGGCGGTGTTCCGCGCCGGGTCGGAGGCCGAGGCGGCCCCGCTGCTGGACGCCTGGCTGCACGACGCCGCCTACTGCAGGGTCCCCCAGGTGGTCAGGGTCGAGAAGAAGGTGCGCAGGCGCAGGGACGACATCCTGGCGGCGGTGGGGCTCGGCATCGGCAACGGGCGCGTCGAGTCGCTGAACAACAAGGTGAAGGTGACGGTAAGGATGGGCTACGGCTTCCGCAACGTCGACAGCCTGATCTCCCTGCTCATGCTCAAGTGCTCCGACATCCAGCCGGTGCTCCCGTGGGAGGCGAAGGCGGCGTGACCCCCTATCCACACAAACTACCGAAGGCTCCGAGTTCATCACGTTAGCGCGCCATTTGAACTACCGACGCACGGCCAGCTATCTCAACATGACCCAGCCCACACTCA
>JBJFFT010000115.1:0-5911 GCA_051891975.1 Candidatus Spyradenecus sp.
AGGTAGGCCCTACCTTTTTTAGGGTATCCCCGGAGCGTCATTTCAGCCCCGCATTGTCCACCGCTGAAGTCCCGTAAAGGAGGTGCGGATAAAGCCATTCACAACGCCCCCTTGCCCGCGCCCTGCGCATATCGCGATAACTCAAGAAGCCCGGCTCCCTTAGCGGCGGAACCAGGCTTCTCCTTTGCACTAGAGGTTGTCGGTGGGTGTTAGTTGGCCTTGCGGCGGCAACGGCATTTGGGGAAGGTGGAGCAACCGTAGAAGGGAGCGCCGCCGGATTTGGGTTGGCGCAGGAGCATTGGCGCGCCGCACTTCGGGCATTTGAGTTCGCCGCTCTCGCAGGCTTGGGCCAGCTTCTTGGGGTCGTGCGCCGCGCGCAGGTTGGAGACGTGGGCAAACCGGCGCTTTTTGTCGACCGAGGCATCCCAGGCGCTGATGGCGAGAGCGATCGCCTCGACATCCTCGTCGCTCAGGATAGGTTGCTCAAAGGAGCGGATATAGCGGGCGAGGCGAGCGCTGTAGAGGACATTGGCGGGCATCTCGGTTTTGAGCTCGCCACTACCACAGAAGGCGATGACGCTATGGAAGGCTTCCTGCGGCAGCTGCAGGAGGTCGGCGAGGGTGCAGATGTGGCGCCAGTTTTGCCGAAGTGGGTTTTGAAAGCGGGACTTCTTGGCATTGCGGCCGCGCCCGCAGCACTGGGTCCACTGGGCTTGCTTCTCGTCGCCGAAGATCCAGCCGCCGTAGTTCTTGGTCTCGATGACGAAGATGCCAAAGCGGCTGACCACAATGTGGTCGATCTGGGTGGTGATGCCGTCGGTTGTGGGGAGGATGATATTGTGGAGGACTTTGTAGAGCTCTTCGGGCAGGGCGCGCAGACGCTTGGCAACGAAGGCTTCGCCTACCTTGCCGCGGATCCAGGGATAGAGGATGGGGCGGAAAAGGTTGAGCAGCGTGATGAGGAAGAAAACTGCCCCGATAAACCACCAAGCTGGGGCGTTGCCTTGGAAGATCGTTGTCATCGTTCTCCTTGAAGAGGGGCGTTAGCGATGGAAGCAGACCGCTTCCGCGTGCCGGCGTTGCGGCCGGTGCCGCGCCGCGCGGCCGCCTAGAGGGCGGCTTTGCGGGCGGTGAGGGTGGCGATTTGGGCTTCGAGTTCGACCTTGCGGTCGCGCTGGTTTTGGATGATGGCCGCGGGGGCTTTGGAGACGAAGGCCTCGTTGGAGAGCTTGGCGTTGATGCCTTTGAGGAAGCCTTGGAGCTTGGCGATTTCCTTGTCGAGCTTCTCGGCTTCGGCCTTGGTGTCGATGAGCCCTTCGAGGGGCAGGTAGAGCATACCGGCCTTGAGGAGCTTGGAGGGCATCGCCGTGGCGGGGGCTTCGGTGACAAGCGTGAGGCTCTCAGCGCGGATGGCGGCCTTGATGGAGTCGGCATCGCGGGCGAGTTTCGCGGCTAGTTCCTCGGAGGCGGGGTGGAGGAGCGGCTTGATGGCCAGGGCGGGGGCGAGACCGGCCTCGGCACGCAGGGCGCGGGCGCCGGTGATGAGGTCGCGCTTGGTCTCGACGTAGGCGAGCACCTCCTCGGAGAGGCCCCAGGCGGCCTTTTGCTCGGCCGAGAAGCCGGTGGGATACGCCTCGCGCATAATGCTCTCGCCCTCGGCGCAGTAACCGAGCTGGTGCCAAATCTCTTCGGTGACGAAGGGCATATAGGGGTGGAGCAAGCGGAGAATTTTGCCGTAGACATCGGCCAGGAGGGCGAGGACCTGGCGGCGGCGGGCCTCGTCGGGGGCGTTGAGGTCGGCCTTGGCGTACTCAAGATACCAGTCGCAGAAGTCGGTCCAGGCGAAGTCGTAGATGGCCAGCGCGCCTTCCTGAATGCGATACTTGGCGAGGGCGGCGTTCATCGCAGCGCAGACGTGGTCGGCCTTGAGCAGCAGATGGCGGTCGTCATCGTGCAGGAGTGCGGGGTCGAGGGTTAGGGGTGCGGCGGCGGCGTGGTCGGCGAAGCGGAAGCCGGGGTGCTTTTCGGCGTTCATCTGTAGGAAGCGGGCGGCGTTCCAGAGCTTGGTGCCGAAGTTGCGGCCGATCTCGAACTTGCTCATATCGACCTTGGTATCGGTCTCCATCGAGGTGATGAGGGCGAGCGAGAAGCGCAGGGCGTCGGCCGAGTATTGGCCGATAACCTCGAGCGGGTCGAGGGAGTTGCCGAGGCTCTTGGACATCTTGCGGCCCTGCGCGTCGCGCACGATGCCGTGGAGGATGATGTTCTTGAAGGGCGCTTTGCCCATAAACTCGAAGCCGGCCATCATCATCCGCGCCACCCAGAAGAAGAGGATGTCCGCGCCGGTGACGAGGTCGGTGGTGGGGTAATAGAAGTCCAGCTCGGGCGTTTTCTTGGGCCAACCGAAGGTGGAGAAGGGCCAGAGCCAGGAGGAGAACCAGGTGTCCAGCACGTCGGGATCCTGCTTGAAGGCCTTACCGCCGCACTTGGGGCAGACTTCCGGCGCGGTGGGGCTGGCCCACTCGTGGCCGCAGGCGCAGGTGTAGACGGGGATGCGGTGGCCCCACCAGATCTGCCGGCTGATACACCAATCGCGGATGTTCTCCATCCAGTTGAAGTAGACGCTCTCCCAGCGCTTGGGCAGGATGGTCACCTCGCCCTTGCGCACGGCCTCGATGGCCGGCTGCGCCAGCGGCTTCATCTTGACGAACCACTGCTTGGAGAGGCGGCTGTCGACCACGGTGTGGCAACGGTAGCAGTGGCCGATCTGGTTCTGGTAGTCCTCCACCTTCACCAGGTAGCCGCCCTGTTCCAGGTCCTTGACGATGGCCTCGCGGCAGGCAAAGCGGTCCATCCCCTCATAACCGGAGAGGGCGTTCATCGTGCCGTCGTTGTTCATCACATCGACCTGGGGCAGGTTGTGGCGCTGGCCGACGGCGAAGTCGTTGGCATCGTGCGCCGGGGTAATCTTCACCACGCCCGTGCCGAAGGCCTTGTCCACGTAGTCATCAAAGACCACGGGAATGCGCTTGTTCGAAAGCGGGAGGATGACCTCCTTGCCCTTGAGGTGCGCGTAGCGCTCGTCGGTGGGGTTCACGGCCACAGCCGTATCGCCCGGGAGCGTTTCGGGGCGCGTGGTGGCCACGGTCACGAACTCGCCCTCGCTGCCCGCCACGGGGTAGCGAATGTGCCAGAGGTGGCCATTGTGGGGCTCGTGCTCCACCTCGTCATCGGCCAGGGCCGTGCCGCAGCGCGGGCACCAGTTCACAATGTAGTTGCCGCGGTAGATGAGCCCCTTCTTGTAGAGGTCGCAAAAGACCTTCGCCACGGCGGCCGAAAGCCCCTCATCCATCGTGAAGCGCTCGCGCTGCCAGTCGGTCGAGTTGCCGAGCATCCGCTGCTGGTGGACGATCGTGCCGCCATACTGCTTGCGCCACTCCCAGACGCGGTCGATAAAGGCCTCGCGCCCCAAATCCTGCCGCCGCTTCCCCTCTTTGCGCAACGACTTCTCCACCACATTCTGCGTGGCGATACCCGCGTGGTCGGTGCCCGGGATCCAGCAGGTGTTATCCCCGCACATCCGGTGCCAGCGCACCAAGACATCCTGAATCGTCTCGTTGAGCGCGTGGCCCATGTGCAGAATGCCCGTCACATTCGGCGGCGGAATGACCACCGAATACGCCTTGCCCCCCTGCGCGGGCTCATCGTGAAAACACCCGTTCTGCTCCCACCAGGGATACCACTTCGCTTCAACTGCCTTCGGATCGTAATGCTTGTCCATCATAAAGCCTGACTCCATCAACAAAAGTTCTGCGCAGTATACCACAAACGCGCGCGCCGCGCGCGTGCGTTCTATCGATAGGCGATAGGCGCGAATGCTGGCGCAGGAGGTGAAGGGCCCGGCAGGTTGGCCAGGAGCAGACCCGTCGCGGCACGCGCTTCCCGTCTATCGCGCGGCGTTTTCCCGTCTATCGATAGGCCACGTTATCCTCCTGCAACGCCAACAGTCCCGACTAGTCCGCTGGCTTTAGGTGCAGGAGAAAGCCTCCGCCGGGGGCGCAGAGGAGGGAGAGGGGATCGCCGGGGTGGAAGGAGCGCGAGGAGAGGGTGTAGTCGGTGGCGACGGCATTGGAGGTGGGGCTGTCGGCGGCGAGGGTGAGGGTGTAGGTGGAGTCCGCCTCGAGCCAGGGTGGGGTGAGGGCGAAGGTGGCTCCGGCGTTCCCGGCGAGGCCGGCGGCCCACACCTCGCGCCCCTTGCGGCGGTAGACGATGAGGCCGCGGTCGGGGTCTTCGGGGACGATGGCGCGGGAGTCGTCGAAGGTCGTGGGGCAGGCGGCGAGGAGGCGGGTGAGGTCGGGCTCGCGGCGGTAGGCGGTGGGGGCGTCGCAGAGCATTCGGATGGCCGAGTCGTAGACCAGGAAGAGGGCGGCCTGGCGGCAGCGGGTGCCCATACTCATCGGGCGGCGGAAGTCGGCGCGGTAGGTGGCGCGGGGGGCGTTGCGCATGGCGCCAGGGGTGTAGTCGGCGCTGCCGGCGAGGAGGCGGGTGAAGGCGATGCGCAGGTCGTTGGTGACGAAGTCCATCTCCGGGCCGGTCCACTTCACTTGCTCGAGGCCGAAGACGCCTTCGTAGGAGAGGACGTTGGGGAAGGTGCGCGCGAGGCCGGTGGGCTTGTGGATGCCGTGGTAGTCGAGCACCAGGCGGAGGCGCGCGGCGACGGCGGCGGTGTGGTAGAGGAAGCGGGCGATCTCGGCATCATCGCGGTCGAAGAAGTCAATCTTGAAGCCGCAGACGCCTAGCTTGGCGTAGTGCGCAAAGATCTCCTCTTGCCGTCCGATGAGTTGCTGCCAGGAGCTCCAGAGGATGATGCCAACGCCCCGCGCTTGGGCGTGCGCGAGGATGGCGGGGAGGTCAATCTCCGGGACAATCCTCGTGACGTCGAGGGCCTGCGCCCACCCCTCGTCGAGGATGACATATTCCACCCCGAAGTCGGCCGCGAAGTCGATGTAGGCGCAATAGGTCTCGGTGTTGACCCCGGCCGGGAAGGGCGTGCCCTCCAAGCCCCAGTGGTTCCACCAATCCCAGGCCACCTGCCCGGGGCGGACCCAGGAGAAGTCGCCCTGCGCCGGCTCGGAGAGGGCGAGGACCAAGTCGTTGGCGTAGAGTTCGCCCAGGTTGCCGGCCATCATCACCACGCGCCAGGGGAAGGCCCGCGAGCCGGCCGTGCGCACCAGATAGTCGGCCCGAGCCGTCACGCGCGAATACCGGCGCGAGGAACCATCCTGCGTCAGCGGCCAACGCGCCTGCATCGCCTCCAACGCCCCGGCCGCCGCGTCCGGTCGGCGCAGGTTGAGTCCCGGATAGTCGCGCAGCTCCGCCTCGGTCACCGCCAACGCGCACTCTGGCTGCACCACCGTCACCGGCAGGTAGATGAGCCGCCCGGGCTCGATGCCTGTCACGCGCGAGCGTTGGTGTGGGCTCTCCCAACTCTGCTGGAAGGGATCGCCCTCCCACGCGCCATTCCCATACCCATAGAAGAGCTCCGCCTCCGGGCGCGGCTGCAGGCCGAACTGCTCACTGCGCACCTCCACTTCGCCCGCCAAGGCACTCAGCCACCGGTAGGCCACGCCCCAATCGGTCGCCACGGCTTCCAACGCGAGTCCATTGCCCAATTCCAACCGCGCGCCCACCGCCTCCAAGTCAATCGCCGAGCGCTTCGTCCCCAACGGTACCACCCCGCCTAACTGCCGCCGGAAGGGCTCCACCTTCCCCGGTCTGGCCGCGCCCACCCCCGCCACCTCCAACCCAATCGCCTGCGGCGCAAGTGCCACCTGCTCGCCGCGAAAGACCGAATAGTAGAGCGTATCGCCCGAGCGCGCAATCGTCAGCCGATTGAGTCCATTGGGCGGGG
>JBJFFT010000116.1:0-25339 GCA_051891975.1 Candidatus Spyradenecus sp.
AGGCCCTACCTCGCCTCGACCTAGGCCCTACCTCGAGGTGACCTAGGCCCTACCTCCGGGCGGGGTAGGGGCCGGGAATTGGAGCCGGGGGGCTCGCTTCGTTCGCGCGAGGGTGGCCCTTCGGGCCGTGAGGGGCCGCTTCGCGGCGAGGGTAGGCGTGGTGCAGTGGCCTGCTCCGCCAGGCCACCTCGCGCGGGCGGAAGCCCGCCCTCGCGTGCGCGCAGCGCGCAACTATGCTATACTCCCGGCCACACTCACAGAAAGGAGCCTATTGGTTATGGCGAAGAAGAGCATG
Organism: Candidatus Spyradenecus sp.; assembly: GCA_051891975.1. GTDB lineage: Bacteria > Verrucomicrobiota > Kiritimatiellia > RFP12 > DVOR01 > Spyradenecus. The sequence goes on from JBJFFT010000116.1 coordinate 296, forward strand.
TTGGCCGCTGTTGCGGCGGTTATGTTGGCGTTTGGGGCGGTGGCGGCGGAGAAGCCGGCCGTGCAGGGCGCGGAGCTTGGCGCGTGGACGATGGATACGCCGGCGGCCTTGGCGTTGGCCAAGGAGTCGGGCAAGCCGGTCTTCCTGTGCTTTACGGGGAGCGATTGGTGCGGCTGGTGCAAGCTGATGGAGAAGAAGGTCTTTGGGACCGAGGCGTGGCAGGCCTACGCGAAGGAGAACCTGGTGCTGGTGTGGCTGGACTTCCCGCGCGACAAGAGTCTGGTGCCCGAGGAGATTGCCCCGCAGAATAAGGCCCTGAGCGAGCAGTATAAGGTGGAAGGCTATCCGACCTACGTGGTGCTCTCCTCGAAGGGCGAGGAGCTCGGGCGCCTGGGGGCCGACAAGGAGGCCACCCCCGAGCAGTTCATCCAGCAGCTCAAGGAGGTGCTCATCCTCGAGCGCCTGGAAGAGCTCCTCTCGCCCGAGGATTACGCCGAGTACCAGAAGGTCGGCGAAGAGCTCTCCGAGGTCTGGCAGAAGATTAGCGCCTGGGAGAGCGAAGTGCGTAAGCAGCGCGAGGCCTTCCGCGTCACCTTCCGCGCCCTGGAAGGCAAGCGCAACGAGCTGAAGGCCAAGGCGATCGAGGCGGCCAAGTAAGGTCCGCCCGAGCCGCCGCGCGATGTTAGACGTCGCCTTCGAGAATGAGCTGAGCGCCGCTCCGGCGGCGTTTCGGCTTGTTGCGCCCTTTGCGCCGATGGGCGACCAGCCCGAGGCGATTGATGCGCTGGTGCGCGGCTTCGAGGGCGGCGCCACGCGCCAGATCCTGCGCGGGGTGACTGGCAGTGGCAAGACCTTTACGATGGCCAACGTCATCGCCCGCTACCGCCGCCCGACGCTGGTGATCTCGCACAACAAGACCCTCGCCGCGCAGCTCTACGCCGAGCTCAAGGCCTTCTTCCCCGACAACGCTGTCGAGTACTTCATCTCCTACTACGACTACTACCAGCCCGAAGCCTACATCCCCCAGACCGATACCTACATCGAGAAGGACGCCTCCATCAACGAGGACCTCGAGCGCTTCCGCCTGGCCGCCTCGCACGCGCTCCTGGGCCGGCGGGACGTGATTATCGTCGCCTCCGTCTCGTGCATCTACGGTCTGCTCTCGCCCGAGGATTACCGCGGGCTGATGCTCTCGCTGCACGTGGGCCAAGAGCTCCCGCGCGAGAAGCTCCTCCTCGCCCTCACCGAAATCCAGTATCAACGCAACGACTACGAGCCGCGCCCGGGCGTCTTCCGCGTCCGCGGCGACGTGGTGGACATCTTCCCTTCCTACTCCACCGAGGGCATCCGCGTGAGCTACTTCGGCGACGAGATAGACTCGCTCCACGCCCTCAACGCCACCACCGGCCGCGTCCTAGGCGCAATGCCCTCGTGTCTGCTCTCGCCGGCCAAGCAGTTCGTGATGCCCCGCAGCCAACTCCTCGGCGGCGTTGAGCGCATCAAGGCCGAGCTGCAGACGCGCCTGGGCGAGCTCGACCAAGCCGGCAAGCTCCTCGAGGCCCAGCGGCTGCGCCAGCGCACGGAGTACGACCTGGCGATGCTCGCCGAGATGGGCTACTGCACCGGCATCGAGAACTACTCCGCGCCCCTCGCCGGCCGCGCCCCCGGCCTCCCGCCCCCCACGCTCATCGACTACTTCGGCCCCGACTTCCTTTGCATCATCGACGAGAGCCACGTCACCCTCCCCCAGATCCGCGCGATGTTCAATGGCGACCAGGCCCGCAAGCAGGTCCTCATCGACAACGGCTTCCGCCTCCCCTCCGCCCGCGACAACCGCCCGCTGACCTTCGACGAGTTCGACGCCCGCGTTGGGCGCATCCTCTTTACCTCCGCCACCCCCGGCCCCCACGAGCGCGCCGTCTCCACCCTCGCCGCCGAACAGGTCATCCGCCCCACCGGCCTCCTCGACCCCCTCGTCGAGCTCCGCCCCCTCCAAGGGCAGGTCGACGACCTCCTCGACGAAATCCGCGCCGTCTCCGCCGCCGGCGGCAGAACCCTCGTCACCGCCCTCACCAAGCGCGCCTGCGAGGACCTCGCCCAGTATCTCACCGACCTGGGCATCCGCGCCGAGTATCTCCACTCCGACATCGATGCCATCGGCCGCGTCGACATCCTCGCCCGCCTCCGCCGCGGCGACATCGAAGCGCTCATCGGCGTCAACCTCCTGCGCGAAGGCCTCGACCTGCCCGAGGTCACCCGCGTGGCGATCCTCGATGCCGACAAGGAGGGCTTCCTGCGCTCGGGCACCGCTCTCATCCAGACCGCCGGCCGCTGCGCCCGCAATGCCGACTCCAAGGTCATCCTCTACGCCGACCACACCACCCCCGCCATCGAAGAACTCCTCGCCGTCACCCAGGACCACCGCGAGCGCCAGCAGGCCTACAACGAGGCCCACCACATCATCCCCCGCACCGTCCGCCGCGAGATTAACGAGGACCTCGCCGCCGGCTCGGCCACTGTCCCCGAAGCCCCCTCCCGCCGAAAGTCCGCCCGCCTCGCCCCCGAGCCCGAAGGCCCCCGCACCGCCGAGATCATCGAGCGCGAGATGTTCCAGGCCGCCGAGGCCCTCGAGTTCGAGCGCGCCGCCCTGTTGCGCGACGAACTGCGCGCCCTTCAGAAGCGCCAGGCATAACCGCCTGGCTCACGATAGGCGATAGACGGGAAAGTTGTCGCCAGAGGTGAAAAGCCCGGCAGGTTGGCCACTAATCACCCCTCCCCCTCCCGCGCCGCCTGTGCCCTTTGCGGTCAAATCCTGCACCGCCTTGTTGGCATAGCGTCTCGCTTTGCTCGACCTTGTGCTTCTCTGCGCCTCTCTGCGCTTCTTTGCGGTTAAACCCTGCGCCGTCAGGCGCACCCCCTGCACCCCGCCTCCAGCCTCCCGAAAATCGCCCCCTAGGCTACTTGAACAATTAAGAGGCTTCTTAATTGTTTTACTCGGGGCGGGGGCGAAATGGCTTAGGCCCGGGGAGAGGGGCTGCCCGGGGTGGCGGAGGGGAGAATCCGAGGCCTCGCGTGCGTGCGCGCGTGCCTTATATAATTAGGCGTTTTGCGCGGTTTGGCACGAGCGGCGCGGCAGGGTGTGCAGGCGCCAGGTGCTCCGAAAAAAGTGCTTGCATTGGAAGCGGGTGTGTGCTACACTGTGCGCACTTTATTTGACGGAGCGTAGCGCAGCCTGGTAGCGCGTTTGGTTCGGGACCAAAAGGTCGTGGGTCCAAATCCCACCGCTCCGACCAAGTGAAGCCCAATGCACCCGTGGTGGAATTGGCAGACACGTAAGATTCAGGTTCTTATGCTGCGAGGCGTGTGGGTTCGAGTCCCACCGGGTGCACCATACTTCCTAGGCCCCCATCGTCTATCGGCTAGGACACAAGGTTCTCATCCTTGGAAGAGCGGTCCGACTCCGCTTGGGGGTGCCAACTGGGGAGGTCCTGAGCCCCCATCGTCTATCGGCTAGGACACAAGGTTCTCATCCTTGGAAGAGCGGTCCGACTCCGCTTGGGGGTGCCATCTGGAGAGGTGGCAGAGCCTGGTTGAATGCACATGACTCGAAATCATGCGTGCCGCAAGGTACCGGGGGTTCGAATCCCTCCCTCTCCGCCACTTTCAGCGCGGCCACCTCGCATCGAGGCGGCCTTTGTTTTCGGAGGAAGCCATGGCTAAGCGCGGCAAGCACGAGGAAGAGAAGGTTCAGTGTTCGTTCTGTGGGCGGATGGCTGAGCCGGAGAAGTGCGTCCAGGGCGAGTTGAATGGGGCGGTAATCTGCGAGCAGTGCATGATGCGGATTGCCGGGTGGAAGGCCGGGGAGCTGCCGGAGGTGCAGCAGATGATGGCGATGCTTCAGGAGGCCGGGTTGGTGGAGGGGGCGCCCAAGGCGAAGGCCGAGGCAAAGAAGCTCGCGCCGATTGAGGTGCCCCCGCCGCCGCAAATCAAGGCCTTTCTCGATCAGTACATCGTGGGGCACGACCGGGTGAAGAAGCTTCTCGCCGTGGCCGTCCACAACCACTATCGCCGCTTGGGGCAGAAGCCGGCGAAGGAGAACGCCAAGAGCGATCCCTTTGCCGACGTGGAGATCGAGAAGAGCAATGTGCTTTTGATTGGCCCGACCGGCTGCGGCAAGACGCTCTTTGCCAAGACGCTGGCGCGGATGCTTAAGGTGCCCTTTGCGATTGCCGACGCCACCACGGTCACCGAGGCCGGCTACGTGGGCGAGGACGTCGAGAACATCCTCCTCTATTTGCTGCAGAATTGCGCGATGAATGTGGCCGAGGCCCAGCGCGGCATTGTCTATATCGACGAGATTGACAAGATTGCACGCAAGACCGAGAATACCTCCATCACGCGCGATGTGAGTGGCGAGGGCGTCCAGCAGGCGCTCCTGAAGATTATCGAGGGCACCGTGGCGCACGTGCCGGAGAAGGGCGGGCGCAAGCATCCGCAGGCCGAGTACATCGCCGTGGACACTTCCAACATCCTCTTCATCTGCGGCGGCGCGTTCGTGGGGCTCGATGAGAAGATTCGCGACCGTCTGGGGCGCAAGGCGATTGGCTTTGTGGACTCCGCTACCACCGAGGAGAAGGAGCGCGAGCGCATCCTCTCGCAGGTCCAGCCCGAGGACCTGGTCAGTTTCGGGCTTATCCCCGAGTTCGTCGGCCGCATTCCGGTGATTGCCAAGATGAGCGAGCTGACCGAAGAGGAGTTGGTGAGAATTCTCACCGAGCCGCGCAACGCGATTGTCCGCCAGTACCAGAAGCTGATGGCGATGGATGGCGTGGCGTTGAGTTTCACCGACGAGGCGTTGCGTGCGATTGCCGCCGAGGCGCTCAAGCGCAAGACGGGTGCCCGCGGTCTGCGCGCCATTATGGAGCAGGTGATGGCCGAGTTTATGTACGACCTGGAGACCACCGCCAAGGCCGGCGCGCTCGAAATCACCGACGAGATTGTTCGCCAGCGGTTGGAAGCGGAAGCGTAAGCCCCCAGGGGGACCTAAAGAAAAGGCTTGCCCGATGCCTGGGGGTATGCTATTGTATAGCCGAATTGGTCAGGAGAAGCGATGCGACGCTTGATGTTATTGTTGCTTGGAACCCTTTGTTTCCTTGGGTGCGAGATGTTCTCGGTGCCCGAAGGGACCGAGCTTGTGCCGCCGCAGGCGATGAAACCGGGGGTGATTGTGCCCCAGTTGCGCGTGGGCGTGAAAGTGCGCATCTCGATTGTGGCCTCGGGCGAGCCGGTGATGGAAGAAGCCGTCAAGGAGGTCTCCGCTTCGGGTGATATTGTGTTGCCTTATATTCAGCAGGTGCACTGCGCGGGGATGACCATTGAGCAGTTCCAGGAGGAGCTGACCAAGCGCTATAAGGAGTTTTATGTGGAGCCCCTCGTCTCGGCTTACTATGTGCCGATGGGTGAAGGAGGGTCCTCGCCTTATGGGTCGGTGCTCGTCACCGGATGCGTGGGGCAAAAGGGCGTCGTCAGTATTCCGCCGACGTGCGACCTAACGGTGATGCAGGCGTTGCAACTCTCCGGCGGGATGGGCCAGTGGGCTGATACCCGCGCGGTACGTGTGACGCGTAGTTTTACTGATGGAACCAAACAGCAGGCTATTATCGATACCGAGCGCATCGGGCGATATGGCGATGCAGACCTGAATATTATTCTGATGCCCGGCGATGTCCTGGACGTCCCGGAGAGCAACTTCTAGTTCGGAGACTTTACAAACGTGAGGAGTCAAGCCATGAAGAAACTGTGGATTCTGATGACTGCCGTTGCCCTGTTGGGCTCTGGCGTGGCTGTTGCGGCACTGACGGAAGCCGATCTCGCCCCGACGCGGATCGCTGCGGCGATCAAGGCCAAGCCGGCCAATGAACGTCAAGCGCTGGCCAAGCAAATCCTGGAAGCCATTGCCGCCCAACCCACCGACGACGAGTCCAAGACCCAGCAGTTGATTACCGCTTCGCGCGTGCTCATCTCCTCGGGCAACTCGGTGGGGATGATTGCTGAGGTCTTCAACTCTGTCCCGATCGCCTACCTCCAGCCTGTGGCCGAGACCCTCGGCAAGGCAAACTTCGATCAGCAGGCCAACAAGATGACCGATGCGCAGTTCGATGCCTTCTGCGCCAAGGTGGTCTCCTCCGCCTCGCGCTATATCGAAGCCTCCGGCACCGATTCGCCTACCGTGCGTATCAGCATCCTCGCCGCCACCTTCTCGAGCGCCTCCTCCGACCCTGAGCGCACTCGCCCGGCGATGATTGCCGCCCTCCCGGCCGCGATGCAGGCCGCCGCCTCCACCTATATCGCCGCCTCCGAACAGGGCAACCGCGAAGTGATCGCCGCCGCCGCCGGCGTCGACGAAGTGGCTGAGACCCCGGCTGACCCCAATACCGGCAACATCGTTGCTGCCGCTCCGGCTGCTGCCGTTGCCGCGGCGGCCACGGAACCCGCCGCCGAGCAGACCGCCGGCTCGCCTGCCCTCGAGCCCCAGGAGGTCCCTGTCGCCCCCTTGCCGACCGCGACCACTGCCGCCGCAGAGGAGGAACCCACCGAGCCGCGCGAGGTTAAGGTGCCGCTCCTGTCGCGCTTCTCCACCGATGTGCTGGGCTTGACCATCGACACGATGTCCTCGGCGATGTACGATTGGGAGAACCCCACGCTCCTGCCTCCTACCGTGGTCGACTACGCCGCGCAGCCTGAGCAGATGATTGGCGCAGGCGAGTTCGGCGTTGCCAATCTGCCGCGCCCGACGGATGTCATCCTGCCGCCGTCCCCGACCTACGGCAATCAGTATCTCTAATGTCCCCTGTCTTAGGAGAAGCTAGATATGAAAAAACCGCTTTTAGTCGCCATCCTAGCTATGGCCGGGTTACCCCTCTTCGCCGGCGCGCTTTTTAATGGCAACGGCATCGCTTTTGGGCCGCGTGATTGCCTGCACTTTTCCCCCTCAGTGAGCGTGGGTGCCTTCTGGGAGACGAACGCGCGTGATACCGCTCGCAATAAGGAAAGCGGTGGCGGTTGGCGCGTTCAGCCCTCCTTCACGCTCTCGTATGCAGGCAAGGAAGGCGTTAAGGATATTGGTAGTTTCAGCCTCTCAGGCTTCTATTCGATGGAGCGCGGCTTCGATAGCGATAACGCGCAGGATAGCGATTCCTACGGCTTGAGCCTCTCCACCCGCCGCAAACTCGCCCGCAACCTCACCCTCTCGGCCTCTGCCTCCTATTCGCGCTCGGAGAATGACGAGTTCTACGGCGACACCTGGAATGACTACGGCACGCCGCGTATCGACGAGAACCGCTCTGAACACTACAATGCTAATCTCGGCCTGGGCTATCAGGGGGATCGTTGGCAGTGGTCCGCCGGTCTGGGCTGGAGCCGATCCAAGCAGCTTGATGGCTACAAGAATGAGTCCGACTCCTACTCTCTGAGCGTGATGGCCGGCCGCGCAGTCTTTGCCCGCCACTACTGGAATGTCTCGCTCTCCACCTCGTGGGATGACGCGGACGATAACTCGCAGGCCTATTACATCCGCACCGGTATGAGCGGCTCGATCTCGCAGAAGCTCACCTATAACGCGATGGTTGGTGTGGGCATCTACGACTACAATGGCTACGAGGATGACACCGCCTTCGGCCCGAGCTACGACATCAGCGTGGCCTACAAAATTAACCGCACCTTTGCCGCCTCCTTGGCTCTCAGCTCGCAGTATGAGCCTGAGTATGACGGCGACCAGCGCGACTACTACATCTGGAGCAACCGCCTGACCGGTGCCCTCAATGCCCAGTGGAGCGACCGTTGGAGCTCGCGCCTCAATGTGGCTTGGAGTTACGAAGACCACCAAGGCAACAACTACGAGCGCGATTACGACCGCACCTACATCCAGACCTCGCTCAGCACCTCCTATGTTCTCAATCGCTTCACCTCCCTCTACGGCACGGTCTCTTGGAAGAGCGATATGTACTCGGATGGTGACGACAAGGATGACCTCCGTCTGGATGTCGGCCTGAGCTTCCACCTCTAAAGCGCCCCCGGGACGCTGCAGTGCTGCGACTCCTGCTGACGAAATACTGGGTGCTTGCCCACCTTCTGGTGATGGCGGGCACCCTTTGTTTTACCCCCTCGCCAAGAGCCTTCCTGGCGATCTGGGGCGCGGCCTCGCTTATCCTGATGGCGATGGCCCTGCCTCCCGGGCGCAAGGGCGAAACCTTCTGGATGGCGCGAACGCGTGTGGCCGGGCGGTTGCGTGGCGATGTGGTCGTCTGGGGCGGGTTGCTGGCCGTGGTGTGGGTCGGGATTGGCCTTCTGAATGGACCGCGGGCGTGGGCCTACAGCGCGGAGTTGAAGCGTTGGGTCTACGCGTTGCCACCGATGGCCTTCCTGCCCTCCTCGATTGAACTTGGCCTTGGAACCGGCTTCTGGGCCGGGCTCACCGCCGGGCTGGCCGGGGCGGTGGCCATTCGTTGCGCGCTGCCGCGCTCGCAACGGCTTTGGGCGCTTCTTGGGCTCGGCTGCCTGGCCGGGTTTCTGGCCTTGGGGGCCTTGGTGGTGACGAGGACTGCCCCGGCGCTGGCCTGGTTGGGCGGCCCCTTCGACGCGAGCGTGCTTTGGTTCTTGCTGATGTGCACGGGGATGGGCGTGGCGGCCGAAGCCTTCCTGGAGGGCCATTGGAAGACGCTCGCCTGGGCGCAAGCCGTGGTGGTGGCCAACGGGATGGGGTTGGCGGCTTTCGCCCCGGTGGAGGTTTTGGCGATCGCGACTATCGTGCTGGTCATCTACCTTTGTTTTGCGGTGGTGGCGGTGCGTGGCGGCGGACGTTATCCGCGCTCGCTCTGGTATTGTGTGATGTTGCTTCCGGCGCTCTTTGCCGCCGGGTTGGGGCTTGCCTTGGCGCCCGAGCGGACGCTTTGGGCCCCCGAGCAGTGGGCGCAGCAACTGGAGAGTTTTTTTGCGCAGTGGGGTTTCCGGGCTGACTTGGCACTGAAGGTGATGGGGGCCGAGCCCATGTTGGGCGGCGGCCCGCAGGCGCTCGACTTTATGGGGCGGCTCTTCGTGAAGGGGAGTCGGGCGTGGGCGCTCTGGCGCGCGGGCGGCACCGGCGTGCCGTGCGACCTGCTCAAACTCCTCTCAGAGCGCGGTCTGATGGGTTCGCTCTTCCTGCTCTTGCCCGGCGCGGCGATGCTTGGCAAGTGCTTGATGCAGTGGGTGGAGTTCCACCAGGGCGTGCGCCGGCACTACAGTATGCGCTACATCTTCGTCTTTGCCGGGTGCGCCATTGGGGTGATGGGGGTGCTGCTCGCTTCGTTGATTGGCACGCCGCTGCATACGCCGGCGGTGTTGTGCACGTTTTTGATTGTCTGCGCGACCTTGAGCGGCTGGATGCCGCAGTTGCGCTAACGGATTTGGAAAGGATCTCAAGATGGCAGACGAGACGGACCAGAAGGGGCGGAGCCTGTATTACCATCGCTACACTCCCCAGATTATGGGCAGCGGTGGCGGTCGGAGCACTTACGGTGCGCCGGTCTACGGGGCCTCCTCTTATGGTAGTGCTTACGGTTCGCCTTATGGCTCGGCCTACGCGGCCCCCGGCGGCGGTGGGGGGGACGATGAGGGCGGCACCGGCGCGCTGAGCCTCGGGCGTATCATCCGCGTTTGCTCAGGCCACTGGATGACGATCTTCGTCTTCCTAATCCTGGGCTTGCTCGCGGCCTTTGTCATCTTCCAGCTCATCCCTTACACCTGGAAGGCCGAGGCCTACTACGAGATGTTCGTGCGCAGCCAGACCTTCATCCCCGGTCAGGTCTACGCCGATGAAGGGATGGGCGGCGGAGGTGGGGCCAACTCGCTCCAAGAGGTCTTCAACACCCGCCGCGAGCTCTTCAAGAACACCGCCGTCTACAAGTCGGTCATCGACCTCTATCGCACCGAGCACACCGCCTCGGCCGTCCCCACCGAGACCTTGCTGGACATCCTCAAGGAAGACACCGAGATGACCCTGGTGCCCGGCTCGCGCCTGGTCAAGGTGACGGTGGCCGCACGCGACCCGGCCCTGGCCGCTGATCTCGCCAATGCCTACGTCTCCACCTGCAAGACCTATATGGGCGAGCAGAACAAGATGATCTCCGAGACGGCCGTGGCCTACCTCACCGCCACCCTTGACAACGAGGAGCACATCCTCGCCCAGCTCGACAATGACCTCCTGGAGCTGCGCAAAAGCCGCAAGATCGACAGCCTCAACCGCGAGCGCGAGAACACCCAGTCGCGCCTCTCCTCGCTCGACTCGCGCGCCATCGCCCTCGAGACGCAAATCTCCACCGCCAAGGAACTGCTCATCGCCCTCTCGGCCATCAAGGAAGATCCCACCCAGTTCGGCACCTTGCCCGAGAGTATTCCGCGCGCCTCGGAAATCGCCACCACCTTCCAGCGCTGGCAGGAGACGGCCGTGGCCAAGAAGACCCTCCTCACGCGCCTAACCGAGAACCATCCCGACGTCAAGCTCAAGGCCCGCGAGGAGGAGGTCTATCGCGACCAGTTCGTGGAGACCGCCCAGCGCGCCTACACCACCGCCAAGGCCCAGCTCGACTTCTTGGAGCGCCAGCGCCAGCCGGTGGTTGAGGAGGCCTCGGGGCTGCGCGCCCGCCTCATCGGCCTGGATACCGACATCATCAGCGCCCAGATGGCCATCCAGCAGCTCGAGCGCACCCGCGAGATCGAAGTCCAGAAGGCCACCGACCTGCGCACCCGCGTCCGCGTGGCCGAGTTGAAGGCCGACGAGAACGCCGCCACTATCAAGACCGTCCGCCCGGCGCTCGTCCCCGAGAAGCCCGCCTCGCCCAACCCCTACATCATCTTTGGTGCGGGCATCCTCCTGGGCACCTTCATCGGCGTGGTCTTCGTGCTCTTGCTCGACCACATGGAAGACAAGCTGGTGGGCGTGACAGATATTGAGCAGCGCCTGCGCCTCAAGGCCCTGGCCGTCTTCCCGCACTTGCGGCGCAAGCAGCGCCAGCAGGTGGCGCTCACCACGCACGCAGATCCCTTCTCGCAGTACGCCGAGTCGATGGCCGGCCTGCGCAACCTTCTCGATTCGCCCACCTACCACGACCTGACCACCGTCATCCTCTGCATGTCCACCCAGCCGGCCGAGGGCAAGACCTGTACCTCCACCAACCTGGCCATCGCCTACGCTCAGGCCGGCCAGCGCACGCTCCTGGTGGACTTCGATATGCGCCGTCCGCGCCTGGCGGGCATCTTCGGGCGCGATGTGCACAGCTTCCCCTCCCTCCCGCACATTCTCGCTCGCAACGACGCGTCGCTCTTCGACTCCCTCCCGCAGGAGACCGAGGTCCCGAACCTGAGCGTGGTCTTCTCGCGCGCCTCCAACTCCATCAGCCCCTCGGTCCTGATGGGTACGAACATCATCACCGAGTTCTTCGCCTGGGCCCGCAAGCACTACGACCACATCGTCATCGACTCTCCGCCCTTCGGCCTGGTGGGTGATGTCATCGTCCTTGCCAACCTCGTCGACTCGGTCCTCCTCGTGGCGACGCCCGACAAGACTCGCTTTGGGCCCATCCAGTTCGCCGCCCGCCGCCTCACCGAAGTGGGCGCGCGCATCCTCGGCGTGGTGGTCAACAACGTCGACTTCGGCCGTTGGGCCGGCTTCAGTAAGTACGAGACGCGCTACGGCTACGCCACCAGCACCTACGTCCCCCGTTCCAAGGGCCAGGAATCCTCCGAGGAGCTCAAGAAGGCGGTCTTCACCGTCAACTCCAAGGACTCCCCTGCGGCCGCGGCCAACCCCGACGACCGCCCCATCGACGAAAGCCTGACCTCCGACGATGACTAACGCGCTGGTTCCCCAGCTCTATGTGGTGGCCACTCCGCTGGGCAACCTGGCGGACCTCTCGGACCGCGTCCGCGCGACCCTGGCTGCCGCCCCCGTCATCGCCTGCGAGGACACGCGCCGCACCTGGCAGCTCCTCTCGGCGCTCGAGATTCCGCGCCCGGAGATGTTCTCCTACCGCCAGGGCAACGAGGAGCAGGTGACCGCGCGCATCGTCGGCTTCGTCCGCTCTGGCGTGCCCGTGGCACTCTGCTCCGACGGCGGCTACCCGGGCATTAGCGACCCGGGCTACCGCGTCCTGCGCACCTTCGCCACCGAGGGCCTGCCCTACACCGTCCTGCCCGGGCCGTGCAGCGTGGAGCTCGCACTCCTGCTCTCGGGCCTACCCACCTCCAGCTACACCTTCAAGGGCTTCCCGCCGCGCAAAGCCGGGGCTCTGCGCAAGTTCTTCGAGCAAGAGCGCGAGCTGCCGCATACCCTCATCTGCCTGGAGTCGCCCTTCCGCCTGGCCGCCAGCCTCAAGGCCGCCCGCGAAGTCTTTGGCGAGCGCGAGTGCGCCGTCTGCCTGGAGATGACCAAGGTGCACGAGCGCGTCCTGCGCGGCACCCTCTCCGAAGTCATCGATTTACTCGTGGCCCACCCGCCGAAGGGTGAAGCCACGTATGTTATTGCCGGGGCCAACCCGAAGTTTGACCATTCCGACACACAGGAAGAAAACCTATGAACTCATCAAAGCTCTCCCTCCTTGCCTGCCTGCTCGCCTCTGGTGCCACGCTCCAGGCCGACACCATCACCACCTCTTCCGGAGACGTCCTCCACGGCACCATCACCGGCATCCAGGGTGGTAACATCGCCATCGAGACCGACTTCGCCGGCACGCTCAAGATCGCTAAGGATAAGGTCGCCAAGGTCGACTACACCGCCGAGGGCGAGTTCTACGTCCGTACCGACCCGGCCAACGAAGAGTCCAAGACCCTCGTGAAGGTCGGCCGCGACGCCGAGGGCAACACCATCCTCATCCCCACCCAGGAGAAGGCTGAGGCCCTGGCCATCACCGAAGCCTCCACTCTCTGGACCCCCGGCGACACCGACCCCGACTTCCCGCCGATCAAGCGCTGGGCCTACTCCGCCAGCCTCGGCGTCACCGGCAACTCCGGCGCATCCGATGACCTCTCCGTCTCGGCCTACGCCGATGCCGTGCGCACCGGCGAAGAGACCACCTTCAAGCTCTACGGCTCGTATAACAAGACCCGCTCCGAGGGTGAGCTCACCGCCGAGCGCTACATCGGCGGCCTCGACTTCGAGCACCGCCCCTACGAGTACTTCTCCTGGTACGTCCGCGACGAAGCCCAGCACAACCGCTTCAACGACTACAAGCTGCGCAATGTCTTTGGCGTTGGCTACGGCCTCTACTTCTGGAACGAGAAGACCGAGAAGGGCGTCTCGCTCCTGCGCTTCCGCGCCGGTCTCGCCCACACCTATGTGGAGCACTACACCCACGAGGAGAACTCCGACAGCCGCGTCACCGATAGCGACATCGCCCTCGATCTTGGCCTCCTCTTCCACTACGACTTCTCCAACGGCATCCAGTGGAACACCGAGATCACCTACACCCCGCTCATCGACGACCTCAGCAAGGGCACTCTCGTCCACGAGTCCAAGCTCTCCTATCTCCTGAGCGAGCTTGCGGCCATCGATTCGCGCCTCTCGGACATCTCCCTTGAGGCCGGTATGCGCAACGAGTACCAGACCCAGCCCGAGCCCGGGATGAACCACACCGACACCACTTGGTACATCCGCCTCAAGAAGTCCTGGTAAGCCGTAATAGCCAATGGGCGGGGTCTCGCTGCCCCGCCCTTAGTCTATCCATTGCGAAACGCGCGCTAACCGCCACCTGCTAACAGCTAGCAGCTAACCGCTAACAGCTAAAGGCCCCCTATGCTCACTCCCCTCAAGCTCGGCGTTAATATCGACCACGCCGCCACCCTCCGCCAGGCCCGCGGCGTCGACTACCCCAACCTCGTGGATATCGCCCGCCTCGCCGAACGCGGCGGTGCCGACGGCATCACCATCCACCTGCGCGAAGACCGCCGCCACATCCAGGATGCCGACGTTTACACCCTGCGCAAGACCCTCACCACCCGGATGAACCTCGAGATGGCCAACAACCCCGAGATCGTCCGAATCGCCCTCGAAGTCTGCCCCGACGAAGTCTGCCTCGTCCCCGAGCGCCGCCAGGAGCTCACCACCGAAGGCGGCCTTGACGCCGCCGGTCAGCTCGAAGCCCTCCGCCCCACCGTCGCGGCCCTCGCGGCCAATGGCACCCACGTCTCGCTCTTCATCGCCCCCGAGCGCAAGCAGCTTGAAGCCGCCGCCGAGCTCGGCGCGCCCTACGTTGAGCTCCACACCGGCGCCTACGCCAACGCCACCGGTGACGAGCTCAAGCGCGAAGTCGAGGCCCTCCACGATGCCGCCGCCTACGGCGCCACGCTCGGTCTGCGCGTCAACGCCGGCCACGGCCTCACGATGGCCAACGTCAAGCCGCTGCTCGACATCCCCAACCTCGACACCCTCAATATCGGCCACAGCATCATCGCCCACGCCCTCTTCGTCGGCATCGAGCAAGCCGTGCGCGATATGGTCGAAGCGATTAAGAGATGACAGATGACAGAGGACAGATGACAGCGCTGGCGCCAGAGGTGAAGCGGCCGGTCCAATAACTGAAGTCTGTCCGTCGCGGCACGCGCGCTGTCATCCATCATCTGTCATCCCTCCTCTACGAGCGAAGCGAGTTCCCCTATGTCCAGCCCTGTCGGCACCTACGAAATCCTCCACGAAGACGCCCACACCGGCGCCCGCCTCGGCCGCCTCTGGACCCACCACGGCCCTGTCGAGACCCCCGTCTTTATGCCCGTGGGAACCCAGGCCACCGTCAAGACCCTCGCGGCCGACGACCTCGAAGCCCTGCGCGCGCCCATCATCCTCGGCAACACCTACCACCTGATGCTCCGCCCCGGGATGGAGGTGATGGAGCAGCTCGGCGGCCTGCACGCCTTCCAAGATTGGCACGGCCCCATCCTCACCGACTCCGGTGGCTTCCAGGTCTTCTCCCTCTCCTCCCTGCGCAAAATCACCGAGGAAGGCGTCTCCTTCCAATCGCACATCGATGGCCGCCGCCTCTTTATGGGCCCCAAGGAGTCGATGGCCGTCCAGCGCGTCCTGGGCTCGGACATCGCGATGCTCTTCGATGAGTGCATTCCCTATCCCGCCACGCCCGACTATGCCGCCAAGAGCGTCGAGAAGACCCTCCGCTGGGCGCGCGTCTGCCTAGCGCAACCCCGCGCCGAAGGCCAGCTCTATTTCGGCATCGTCCAAGGCTCGGAATACGCCCACCTGCGCAAACACTGCGCCCTGGAACTCGCCGCAATGGAGCAAGACGGCCTCGACGGCTTTGCCGTCGGCGGCGTCTCCGTCGGCGAACCCGAACCCTTCATCCTCAAAGGCATTAGCGACTCGGTCCCCTTCATGCCCCGCCACCGCCCCCGCTACGTGATGGGCCTGGGCGACCTCTGGCAAATGACCGAAGCCGTCGGGATGGGCTGCGATATGTTCGACTGCGTCATCCCCACCCGCAACGCCCGCAACGGCTCGGCCTTCACCAACGACGGCCCATACCCCGTCAAGGCCGGCGCCTGGAAAGCCTCCAACCTCCCCGTCGAGCCCGGCTGCACCTGCCCCTGCTGCGCGCGCTATACCCGCGGCTATGTCCGCCATCTCCTCAACACCTCCGAGATGCTCGGCTACCGCCTCCTCACCCTCCACAACATCCACTGCTACCTCCGCTTTATGGAGCGCATGCGCCAAGCCATCGCCAACGACTGCTTCCGCGACTTCCGCGCCGAAACCTACGCCCGCCTCCGCGAACACCCCACCCGCGGCCAAGTCCGCTAGATCCGGGGTCATTTCGACCTAGGCCCTACCTCGCCTCGACCTAGGGCCTACCTCGCCTCGAGGTAGGGGCGGATAAAAATGTAAACAGCCCAGGCTCCGCTCATCCCCCCGACCGAGGCGAACAATGAAGTCCCCCACTTATTGGAATTAAGAGGGCCTCTTAATTGTTCGGGTCGCCCTGGGGGGTGGTGATGCGCCGGGCGAAGGGCGGTTTTCTTCCCCCGCTTGCCCTTGTGCGCGGGCCCGCTCCTGCGCGGCTCCACCTACTCGCCTGGCAAAGGCCGGAGGGCGTGCGCTGGGGCTTGCAGACGGGGGAGGGGTGTGTTATAGTGCGACCAACCTAACCCGGAGGTCCCCCATGTTGAAGTATGTGCTTGCCCTGCTGTGTGTTCTACCGACTTTGCTCCTGGCCAACGCGCTCGAGGAGTTGATGCCGCGCCCCAAGGAGGTCACCCACGCCGCCGGCTCGTGGCGCTATAACGAGGCCGGGGTGAGCCAAATGGAGGCCACGCCCGAGGAACTCTCCGCGCTCGGCAACGAGGGCTACACGCTTGTCATCTCGCAGACCGGGGCGCGCTGGGCCGGGAACGAGCGCTACGCCAAGGCCACGCTCCGGCAGTTGGCGCAGTTGAGCAAGGGGCGGCTGCCGTGCGGCACCATCCGCGATTGGCCCACGCTGCCCTGGCGCGGGATGTTGCACGATACTGGGCGCAACTGGCAGCCCATTGCCCAGCTCCAGGAGCAGCTGCGCGTGATGGCCGCCTACAAGCTCAACCTCTTCCAGTGGCACATCACCGACAACCACGGCTGGCGGCTGCAGTCCAAGCGCTACCCGCAGCTCTCGCGCCCCGAGAACCTCGACCGCACCGACCGCTTCTACACTCAGGCCGAGTTCCGCGAGCTCATCGCCTACGCCAAGGGCCTGGGCATCACCGTCCTGCCCGAGCTCGACGTCCCCGGCCACACCGAGACCTTCCGCCGCGCCTTCGGCCTGAAACGAATGGACGAGCCGCAGGTGCGCGAGATCATCACCGCGCTCTTCGACGAACTCACCGAGCTGCTCGACCCCGCCGTCACCCCCTTCATCCATATTGGCTCAGACGAGGTCAAGCCCCACGAGCGCGTTCCCCTCGAGTGGATCGCCGGCTGGGTGCAGCAGCTGGAGGCCAAGGGCTTCAAGGTCGTGGCCTGGGGCCCGGGGCAGAACCCGCCCGGCCTCGACAAGCCCCTCATCCGCCAATACTGGATGGGCCGCCAAGTCCGCCGCGCCGAGAACGAGCCCTACTTCGATTCGCAGAGCAGCTACTACATCAACCACGTCGACCCCCTCGAGCTCCTCGCCCCGGCCGCCTTCCTCAAGCCCTGCCTCACCGGCCCCAAGGAGAACCACCTCGGTGCCATCTTCGCCGTCTGGCACGACGATGCCGTGGCCAAGCCCGAGGACCTCCTGACGATGAACCCGGTCTATCCCGCCATCGTCCTCTACTCCGATAACTTCTGGAATGGCCGCGAGCGCGACGTGATGCGCTATTACGCCAACCTGCCCGACCCGCGCGAGGCGGACTTCGCCCTCCCCGCCGAGCTCGAGCGTCGCCTCCTGGCGCACAAGCCCCTCTTCAAGGGCAAGCCCTTCCCCTATTGGCAACAGACCCAGATGCGCTGGCGCATGGCCGAGACCGCCGCAGACCTCCCCTTCGCCCAGCTCCCCTGGGGCGAGCGCATCATCGCCCAAGGCACCCTCTATCCCCAACACTTCTTCTTCCCCCAAACCAACCTCACCGACGGCAAGTCCGGCTGCGTCTGGTTCGGTACCGTCGTCCACAGCGACCGCGAGCAGACCGTCGACCTCGTGGCCGACTGTATGAACTACTCGCGCAGCGATGGCCGCTCCCGCGATGCCGCGCTCGTCCAGGGCCAGTGGAACGCCAAGGGCGCCCAGATCCTCCTCAACGGCCAGCCCGTCCCCCCACCCACCTGGCGCCAACCGGGCATCTCCGGCGGCAAGTCCCGCGAAATCCCCCTCGTCGACGAAATCTGGTCCGTCCGCCCGCCCCTGCGCGTCACCCTGCGCAAAGGCCGCAACGAGCTCCTCCTCAAACTCCCCCGCAAGGGCTGGAAGTGGAGCGCCACCTGCTTCTTCCCCGACGCCAAGGGGCTTACCTTCGCGCCGCCGGAGATGGCTCCCTAAAAACACCCCCGCGCATACCCCCAAAAAAGGTAGGGCCTAGGTCGAGGCGACCTAGGCCCTACCTCACCTCGACCTAGGCCCTACCTCAAAATGACCTAGGCTCGCCCCCTTCCCGGGGGCTTGGGGGCAGCCGCCCCAAACGGCCCTGGCAGGGAGGCGCGAAGCGTATCCCCGCTGCGCGTGCTAGAGTAGCTTCAGTGCAAAGCAAAGCCGACATGCCCGGAGGGCGCGTCGGCCGGGGTGGAGCGCACCGCGCTCCCGAGGTGCAGGGCGAGAAGCCCTGCCGAGGGGCGTGGGAGCGAGAAGCCCCCACACCAGTTATGCGATAGGTTGGAGGAGCGCGTCAAAGGCGGCGTTAGCCTTGGCCTGGGCGGCGGAGGCTTCGGCGCGGAGGGCTTCGGCGCGGGAGAGCAGGAGGGGGAGGTCGAGACCGTTGGTGCCGCCGAGGTGGGTCTTCTGAGCGATGACAGCGTCGGGGTCCATCCCGCGGAGATCCTCGAGGTGGTCGCGGACCTGGTGGTAGGCATCGCGGAAAGGCATCCCGGAGGCGACCAGCTCGAGGGCGCGGTCGGTGGCGAAGACGCCGGGCTCGGCGAAGGCGGCGCGGCAGGCGTCGGGGTTAACGGTAAGATTCTGGGCCATTAGGCGCATAATGCGTAGGGAGGTGCGGGTGGTGCGCAGACCCTCCATGTAGAGCTCCTTGGTGTCCTGAAGGTCGCGGTTGTAGCCGCCGGGCATCGCCTTGAGGATGGTGGAGGCGGCAGTGGCCTGACCGATGAGGAGGGCGGCCTTGGCGCGGATGAGCTCGAGGACGTCGGGGTTATACTTCTGGGGCATAATCGACGAGCCGGTGCAGAGGTCGCGCGGGAGGGTGAAGTAGCGGAACTCAGGCATCGAGAAGAGGATGAGGTCCTCGGCCAGACGCGAGAGCGAGAGCATCACCTGCGAGCAGGCGGAAAGGAGGACCGCCTCGTCCTTGCCGCGGGCGCAGGAGGCGTAGAAGACGTTGTGGTGGGGGCGGTCGAAGGCCAGAAGGTCGGAAGTCAGCTGACGATCGATGGGCAAGGGCACGCCATAGCCGGCGGCCGAGCCGAGGGGGCAGAGGTTGTTGACCTTGGCGGCGGCCTGAAGGAGATAGTCATCATCGAGGAGCATCTCGGCATAGGCGCTGGCCCACATCGCGACCGAGGAAGGCATCGCCGGCTGCAGGTGGGTGCGGCCGACGAGGGGGACGCGCGGGTGCTTCTGGGCGAGGGCCAGGAGGTCAGCAGCGAGATCGGCGAGCTCAATGCGCAAGGCGTTGAGTTCGTTGCGGATGTGCAGGCGAATATCGACGGCCACCTGGTCGTTGCGCGAGCGGCAGGTGTGGACCTTCTTGCCCAGGTCGCCCAAACGCTCGGTGAGGCGGCGCTCGACGGCGAGGTGGACATCCTGGTCGGCGGCGGTGATGGTGAAGTCGCCGCGGCGGGCCTCGGCAATGATGTCGGCGAGGGCGGCGACGACGGCGTTGCGCTGCTCGGGGGTGAAGAGGGTGGGCTTGAAGGCCATCCGGGTGAGCATCGTGACGTGGGCGGCGGTGCCCAGGCAATCCACCTCGGCGAGGGCGAGGTCGAGGACGGGGTCCTTGCCCTCGGTGAAGGCGAGGACATCGGGGTTAATCTTGCCAACGGTGGTGGCGGTATCGTCGGGCTTACTCATTGAATCGGCTTCCTTTCGGGACAATGGCTTGCGGGGTCTGCTGGAGAATGGGCTCGCGCTGCAGGTGGGTAGCGAGGGCGGCGGCCGCTTCGTCGGCTTCGGACCACAGGGCGGCGGCGCGGAAGGCATCGCCCACGACGGCAGCGGCGCAGGCGCGCAGGTAGAGCTCGGTGAGGTCGCAGAAGGGCTGGGGCTTGCCGATGGCCTCGCGCGAGAGGCGCTCGGAGAGCGCGCGGGCGGCCTCCGGGCCCTCGGGGCAGGCGAGCGAGGCGCGCCAACGGGCGAACTGCGAGCGGGTGATGGCACCGGGGAGGAGGACGGCACGCTCGCGCTCGGCGAGCCAGGCGGCCCAGCGCGCGGCGGCGTCGGGCGGGAGGATCGCCTCGGCGGTCCAGGGGGTGGTGAGGAGGGCTTCGAGGCTGCGCGAGCGGTCGCGGCGAAGGGTATTAATGGCACTGGTGATGTCGGCGGCGCTTTCGCCCTCGCGGGGGGTGTAGGCCTGCGCGTTGAGGGTGAGGAGCCAGCGGGCGAAGCAGGCGGCGACGGCGGGATCCGGGGCCGGCGCGCCGGGGGCGAGGAGGGCTTCGGGGGCGGGCAGCGCGCCGGCTTCGCGCAGGGCGAAGACGCGTTCGCAAGCCTCGGCGAGGGCGAGATTGCCCTTCGAAGCGTCGACCGCGCCCTGGAGGAACCACGGCGGCCAGGTGAGCGCGGCGTAGGAGCCGGCGAGGGCGCGGGTGCGTTCGCGCAAGAGCGCCTCGATGATGGCCGTGCGCAGGAGCTCAAGGTCGACGGTGTCGGGATTCGGCACGCGGATAATGAGCTGCGAGAAGGAGTTGTCACGCAGGGCAAAGCGGTCCTTGACGAGGGAGGAGACGGCGTTGGTCTCGCTGCCGAGGATGATGGAGAGGGGGCTCTCGGCCGAGCCCAGGGTGAGGAAGTCCTCCTCGAAGTGCTGCTTGACGGTTTCGGCAAAGCGCAGGACCGGCGCGCGCATCGGCGCGCGCTCATTGCTCTGGCAGCCGACGTAGAGCGTACCATCGGCCGACTGCATGGGGGAGGGCGCGGCGCTGGCGGCGGCAGCCGCCAGCGCCAAGATGACAGATGACAGATGACGGATGACAGCACGCATGCCGCGACGGGCTGGTTTGGGGGACTCTGTCATCTGTCCTCCGTCATCTGTCATCGCGAGCGTAGCGAGCTTCATACTTGCCCATCGAATCTTCTGCACACCACGCCGGCATCGGCAAGGAGCTTGCGGGTCTGCTCGTCGAAGGCGTATTCGCCGGTGTAGACGACTTCGCGGATGCCGGCGTTGATGATCATCTTGGCGCAGGTGAGGCAGGGGGTGAGGGTGACGTAGATGGTGGCGCCGGCGAGGCGAATGCCGTAGTAGGCGGCCTGGCAGATGGCGTTTTGCTCGGCGTGGACGCAGAGGCACTCTTCCAGGGAGGTGCCGCTCTTGGCGTGGCCCGAGCAGCGGGGGCAGCCGCCATCGAAGCAGTTGCGAATGCCGCGCGGGGTGCCGTTGTAGCCGGTGGAGATGATACGGTGCTCCGAGACGATGACGGCGGCGACCTTGCGGCGAGAGCAGTTGGCGCGCTCGGCAACGACGCGGGCGATGGACATAAAGTAGGTGTCCCAGTCGGGGCGAGTATCAGGGGTGTCGGACATAGCGGCGTTCCTTGTCGTTCACTTACGAGAGCATCCCCGCCGCGCGGAGCAGGTCGGCGTAGCGGCCATTGCGCGCGAGGAGTTCGGCGTGGGTGCCGCGCTCGACGATGCGCCCGGCATCGAGGTAGCAGATGAGCGTGGCGTGGCGGATGGTGGTGAGGCGATGGGCGATGATGAGGGTGGTGCGGCCGCGGGAGAGGCGCGCAAGGGCCTCTTGGACGGCGGCCTCGGCGAAGGTGTCGAGGGCGGAGGTGGCTTCGTCGAGGATGAGGATGGGCGGATTCTTGAGGAAGACGCGGGCGATGGCGATGCGCTGGGCTTGCCCGCCCGAGAGCATCAGCCCGTGCTCGCCCACCGGGGTGGAGAGGCCCTCGGGCAGCGAGCGGACGAAGGCGGCGAGGTTGGCCTGCTCGAGGGCGGCGAAGAGGGTCTCGTCATCGGCCTCGGCGTTGCCCAGGAGGAGGTTGTCGCGAATGGAGCCATCGAAGAGGAAGGGGCGCTGGGCGACGATGCCGATGGCTTCGCGCAAAGAGCGCTTGGGGAGGGAGGCGGTGTCGCGCCCGTCGAGGTAGAGGTGGCCTTCGGTGGGCTCGTAGAAGCGGGGGATGAGGGCGGCGAGGGTGCTCTTGCCGGCGCCCGAGGGCCCCACGAGCGCGCAGGTGCTGCCGGCCGGGAGGGTGAGCTCGGGGAGGTCGAGGACGGTGCGCTCGGTGCCGGGATAGCGGAAGCGCAGCGCCTCGAAGCGCAGCTCGCCGCGCACTTCGCGCAGGGGCTCGCCGCCGGCGGCGGGGTCGGCCTCGGGCGCTTGGGCGAGGAACTCGCGGAAGCGGCAGTAGCCCACGAGCCCTTGCTGGTACATATCCAGGCCGTTGACGATGCGGCGCATAGGGGTGGTCACATAGCGCGAGTACATAAAGAAGGCGAAGACCTGCGGGAGGTCGGCCGCGCCGGTGGCGACCATCCAGGCGCCGAGGGCGATGTAGAGCAGCGAGTAGCCCTCGAGGAGCAACTGGGTGAGGGCGAAGAGGGGGGCGTAGAGGATGTAGACCTTCTCGAAGGAGCGGCGGAAGCGGCTGTTGACGCGGCGGAAGAGGGTGCGCTCGCGCTGCTCGTTGGTGAAGCTCTTAATCTCGCGAATGCCCTGGACCACGTTCTCGACGTGGGAGGCGAGGGTGGAGACCTCGCGGCGGTTCTCGCGCCAGACGCGGTGGATGCGCTTTTGGAAGGCCCCGGCGAAGACGAGGATGAAGGGAATGGGCAGGAGGGTGAAGAGGGCGAGGGTGGCGTTGATGGAGAACATCACCACGAAGGCGCCGGTGAGCATTAGGGTGACCTCGGCGAGGTCTTCGAGGAGGTGGTGGGCGGTTTCGCCCACGAGCATCAGGTCGGAGGTGATGCGGGAGATGACTTCGCCGGTTTTCGTGCGGTCGAAGTAGGCGAAGGGCAGGCGCTGGATGTGGTCGAAGAAGGCATTGCGCATCGCGGCTTCCACGCGGATGCCCAGCCAGTGGCCAAAGAGGATGTAGCACCACTCCAGCCCGGCCGCCGCGAGCGCCAAGCCGGCAAAGACCGCCGCGGCGGCCGCCGTCGCGCGCAGATTGCCCGCAGGCAGATAGACTTGGAAGACGCGCAGGGCCGTGAAGGGGATTGCCACCTGCACCCCGGCGTGCAGCACGATGGCCGCCAGGTCCAACACCAAGAGCCGCCCCTGCGCGCGGTAGTACGAGCAGAGGGTGCGAAAGCCTGCGAGGAGGGTCTTGGGCGGAACCATTGTGCCGCGGGCCTTACTTCGCCGGGCTCGTGGCCTCGGGCGGGAGCTCGGCCTCCTCCTGCTTTTCTATGTCCGATTCCTCGGTGCCGAAGTAGGAGATCGGCTCGGGCGCTTCGGCGCTTTCGCCCTCGAGCGCGGCAGCGGCCTCGTCGAGCGTCAGCTCGGGCTCGTCGGCGGCCGGCTGCAGGGTGTGCAGGGCGGTGAGCAGCTTCTGGGCGAGCTTGCGGGAGATGCGCGGCAGGGCGTCGGTGACGCCGGTCTGGAACTCGCCACGGGTGAGGACGGTGTCGGAGGCGGAGAAGGTCTTGCCATTGATGTAGGTTTCGCCCGTCACGCGGTCAAAGACATAGAGCTGTACCTTGAGGGTGACGATGTACTCATCGGGGATCATCGTGCTCTCGCGGTCGTAGCGCACCGAGGAAGAGGAGATGCCCGTGGCGATGGCCTGGACGCGCAGCCGGGCGCGGTCGTAGGTCGTCAGCGTAAAGGTGCCATCCTCGATAATCGCGTCCATCAACTGCTGCGCGGCCATCGCGCCGACCATCGGGTATTCGGTCCGGTTCTCAAAGGCTGGCACGTGGATTGTCCGCAGTTCCTGGGGCACGGGCGAACCGAGTTGATAACCAGCGCAGCCAGTGCACACCATCGCAACCGCCGCGCAGGCGCCTGCCATCCATCCGAAATAACGCATCACTTCGTCTCCTTTTGCTCATCAGTCTGCGCCCGGCTTGCGATTGCCAACTCCGCCAGACGCGCGCGCACCTGCGCCACCTGCGGCGCATCGGGGAACTCGCGCAGGAAGGTTTGATAGGCCCGAATGGCCGCCTCCTGCGAGTAGGCCTCGGGATTGTCGTAGAAGGTGGCCTTCTCGTAAGAGCGGGCGCGGCGCAGCTCGTAGACCTCCTGCTTCCAGCGGCCGAAGAGCGCGGCATTCGGGTGCGCCGGGCGGAAGATAATCGCGCCGGAGAGCAACTGCTCGAGGTGCTTCAAGCGCCCGGTGTCGTTCTGCCACTGGTCGGCCAAGCGCCGGCAGGCATCGCAGTAGAGGTCGATGACCCCATCGAGCTTCTCATAGGCCGGCCAATCAATAAAGAGCCGGTCGCAGACCGTGATGGTGCTGGCGTACTCCTCGTCCTGCGCGTAGAGTTCGGCAATCTTGACCATCAAATCCGGCACGCGCTCCCAGCGCGGAGCAAAATGGATAATCCGCTCGTAGTTCGCCCGTAGCCCCGCCCCCAGGCGGAACTTAATCTTCCCCTCGCGGTTCTGCACCACCATCTGATCGGCCTGCGCCACCGCGTCCTCCAACACCGGGCCCGACTTGAAGTGGCCGGCAAAGTAGGCCAGCAAATAAATATCCGCGTCGTAGGCCGCCGCCGCATTCCCCATCGCCGACTCCAACCGCGCAATCGACATCTGCGCGTAGAGCGCCTCCGGGGCCGTATGCCACTGGCGCACCAAGTCGTTATAGGCCGCCACCGCCTTACGCTGCTTGCCCGCGCGCTCGAGCCCGGCCGCGTAGGCCAGCTGATCGGCCGCAGTGTCCATCTTCGGCTTATTCCAAAACCACCACGCCGGCTCCTTCTTCTCAATCTCCAGCGGGTCGTCGATAAACTGCAGCTCTGCCGGCGTCTTGCCCATCTGCGCATAATCGCGATACTGCGCCCAGGCCGCTGACGCCAGCGCCAGGCCCAACAAAAGGAACAGTGTTCTCGCTTTCATGCCCCCAGTATAGCAAAATGTGCGGCCGTAGTGCGCGCAGCCGCAATGCCCTCTGCCCCCTCCCCCCTGACCCTCGGCGCATACCCCCTTTTGAGGTAGGCCCTACCTCGCCTCGACCTAGGCCCTACCTCGAGGCGACCTAGGCCCTAGGTCGAA
>JBJFFT010000117.1:0-1591 GCA_051891975.1 Candidatus Spyradenecus sp.
AGACTGTTTGACTTTTCCTTTGTGTGGACAACGGCGATGTTGTTCCTGATGTTGATGGACCCGTTCGGGAACCTTCCGGTGTTTATGTCGACCTTGAAGCATGTGCGGCAGGAGCGGCTGACGTGGGTGATTTTCCGAGAGCTGTGCTTTGCGTTGGTGGCGATGGTGCTTTCGCTGGTGGCGGGGCAGGCTTTCTTTGGGTTGCTGCACATCGAGGCGGGGACGCTGGCAATTGCGGGGGGAATTATCCTCTTCCTGACGGGGATTAAGATGGTTTTCTCGTCGCTAGCCGAGGATGCGCCGGTGCAGCAGGGTGAGCCCTTCATCGTGCCGCTGGCCATTCCGCTCATTTGCGGCCCGGGGCTGATTGCCATTCTCTCGACCTTGCGCGGGAGCGTGCCGCAGGCAACGTTGCCGAATTGCCTCTTGGCGTTGGCGGTGGCGTGGGTGATCCAGACGGCGATTATGCTCTGCGGGCGGGCCCTCTCGCGGGTGCTGGGCAAGCGGGGGTTGAACGCGCTCGAGTCGCTGATGGGGCTGCTGTTGACGAGCTTGGCGGTGGGGATGGTGCTCCAAGGGATCAACCAGACCTATCACTTGGGGTAGGGGGCGTGCGGTTGACCGGGCGCGGAATGTGCTATAGTAAGAGGCAGAGTCAGAAAGGATTGTTATGGCGTTGATGCAGTTGATGAAGCGGGCGGTGGCCCTGAGTGTGGTGGCGATGGCGGTGGCGAGCGTGCGCGGCGGGGAGCTGGAGGCGCTGGCCGAGCGGGTCTCGCCCAAGTTGGCCGGGCGGGTGAACTTCCGCATTGAGCCGGCGCGCAAGGATATTTCGGTGGCCCCGAGCGGGCAGGATGGCATTGCGATTGCCGCGCCCAATAAGCGCCTGGCGGCGGCGGGGTTGGGGTGCTATTTGCGGACGGTGGCCAAGGCCCACTGGTCGTGGTGCGGCGACCGGTTGACGGGCGAGATGCCCCAGCCGAACCGGGTCTACACCTTCCGTCCGGCCGCGCCGCACTCGCTGGCCTATAACTACTGCACGCTCTCCTACACGATGGCCTTCTGGGACGAGGCGGCCTGGCGCGCGGAGTTGGACCGCCTGGCGCTCTACGGTTTTGAGTACTTCTTGGTCCAGGCGGGTCTGCCGCAGGTGTGGGCCGAGACCTTGCGCGAACTGGGCTATCCCGAGGAGCGCATCGCCGCTTTTATTCCCGACGAGGCTGCCGCCGCTTGGTGGAATATGGGCAACTTGGAGGGGCTGGGCGGGCCGCTCTCTGCTGAACGGGTGGCCGCCGATGCCGAGCTTGGGCGCGAGATCGTTGCGCACGCCAAGGCGTTGGGCCTCAAGCCGATTCTTCAGGGCTTCACCGGTCTGCTTCCGCACGACTTGCCGGACTACCTCTCGCAAGAGGACTTCCCGGACGCGCAGTGGGTCAACCAGGGCCAGTGGGTCGATGGCTTTGTGCGGCCGACGCTCTTGGTGCCCTCGACGGAGGCCTTCGCGAAGGTGGCGGAGATTTGGTATCGCAATCTCTTTAAGGTCTATGGCGTGACGGCGGCCGATGCCTTCGGTGGCGACCTCTTCCACGAG
>JBJFFT010000118.1:0-5892 GCA_051891975.1 Candidatus Spyradenecus sp.
ATCCACCCAACCACTTACCACTCCTTCGGTGCACTTTTCTATTGACGCATTACGGGTGGTTCGCAGCGCTCGCCAGCAGTTAGCGGTTAGCGGTTAGTGCGCAGCTGAAGGAGCGGGGACGAGGGACCCTGCCATAACTAATCCGCGCGCGGGCTTACGCGCGTACGCGCGCGCGATAGGCCCTACCTCGAGTCGACCTAGGGCCTACCTCGAGGTGAGGTAGGGCCTGCCACGGGGTGTGGCAGGCCCTGCCATTTTTTGGCACGGGGTGGCACACCCCGTGGCACGATGTGGCGGGTGTGGCCTGGCGGAGCAGGCCACTGCAAAACCTTAAAGGCGGCCATTTGGCCGCCTTCCCTTTGTGCTCTTTTTGACATAGCTCCTTCGGACTTGTGTTCTTTGTGGTTGCTAACCTGCGCAGCCTGGTGTGCCTTCCGTGCCTTTGTGGTTGCTACCCTGCGTAGCCTTCGGCGTGCTTACGCGAAGTCGCGTAGGACGTTGGCGAGGATGGGGCCGAGGAGGACGATGATGGTGGCCGGGAAGATGAAGAGGAGGAGGGGGAAGAGGAGCTTGGTGGGGGCCTCGTGGGCGAGCTTTTCGGCGCGCTCGAAGCGGTCTTGGCGGAGCTGCTCGGCCTGGATGCGCAGGATGGTGCCGATGGAGACACCCAGTTCGTCGGCCTGGATGAGGGCGTTGGCGAGGGTGCGGACCTGGGGGATGCGGACACGGTCGGCGAGGTTGGCGAGGGCGACCTTGCGGGTGGTGCCGATTTGAATCTCGCGCTGCATGCGCAGGAGCTCCTCGTTGAGGGGGTCGGGCTTGCGCATCGAGCAGTTGCGCTGGATGGCGCCGATGAAGTCCATTCCGGCTTCAACCGAGAGGGTGAGGAGGTCGAGGACGAAGGGGAGGGCGCGGAGGATGGTTTTGGCGCGGCGGGCGCGTTCGCGGCGGAGCCAGTGGAGCGGCCACATCCAGGCCAGGAGGGTGCCGAAGAGCCAGGGGAGGGTGGCGTCGAGGCCCAGGGGGATGAAGAGGAGCGCGAGGAGGAGGGCGGCAGCGAGGGGGAGGAGGAGCTTGAGGGCCACGAACTCGCGGCCGGTTAGGAGGCCGTCGTAGCCGGCGGCGGTGAGCTGCCAGGCGGCGGAGGCGGCGGCTTGGGCGAAGCTGTCGCGGCGGAGGAGGGGGTCGAGGTTCTGCGTGAAGGGGAGCAGGAGGCGGAAGGGGAGGGGGAGGAGGCGGAGCTGGGCGCGGCCGTCGGCGAGGGTGACGTAGGTGACGCGCGTGGCGTAGAAGAGGACGTACCAGGCGAGTGCCGCGGCGCTCGCGGCCCAGAGGAAGAGGGCGGACCAGAAGAGGAGCATGGGGGCCTACACGTCGATGGTGACAATCTTGCGGATCATCCAGCCGCCGGAGGCCACGAGGGCGCAGACGGCCAGGAGGGTGAGCGCGCCGGGGAGCGAGCAGATGAAGGGAAGCATCAGCTTGGGCTTGAAGATGGCCAGCCCGGCGGCCAGGAGGAAGGGCATCGCGCCGATGATGAGCCCTTGCAGGCGGCCCTGGGCGGTCAGGGACTTGACGTGCTGGGCGATGCGCAATCGGGCGCGGATGGTCTGGGCGATGGTTTCGAAGATCTCGGTGAGGTTGCCGCCGGAGCGGCGGGCGATGTCGATGGCGGTGCAGACGAGGGTGAGGTCTTCGCTGCCGACGCGGCGGTCGAGCTCGGCGAGGGCATCGGAGAAGGAGACGCCCACCTGCATCTGGTGGAGCATGAGGGAGAACTCCTGCTGGATGGGGCCGGAGGTGCCCTGCGCCACGGAGTCGAAGGCCTGGTTGATAGAGAAGCCGGCGCGCAGAGCGTTGGCCATCGTCGGGAGCGCCTCGAGGAGTTGCAGGTTGAAGCGCTCGAGGCGGCGGACGCGGAGGTGGCGCACCACCAGGCGCGGGAGGAAGAAGGCCCCCGAGGCGAGCGCACCGGCTACGCAGAGCCCCGCCGGCACCACCCACACCGGCTCCAGGCGGCAGAAGGGCAACATCGCCAGCAGAAAGACGAATGCGGCGGCCATCCACCCCAGGTCCACCAACCGCTTGGCCGGCACGAAGAGGAACATTGCTTCGAGCGACTGGGTCATCTCGCGCTCGTAGGTGCCCGAGGCGGTGGCGGCGCCCTCGGCGAAGGCGGCGGCCAGGCCCCAGGTGAAGGCGCCGGCGGCCAGGGCGGCCAGGATAAGCGTGCAGGTGAAGATCATCGGCGTAGCCCTTCGCCCTCGGCCGCGAAGAGGGCCGGATCGAGGCTCAGCCCGCGCGAGGAGAGCGTGTCGTAGAAGGAGGGCATCGTGCCGGTGGCCACGAGGTCGCCCAAGATGCGGCCCTGGGGGTCGACCCCGCGCTGGCGGAAGGTGAAGAGCTCCTGCATCACAATCTGCGTTCCCTCCATCCCCATCACCTCCGTCACCGAGACGATGCGGCGCGAGCCATCGGCGAGGCGCGCTTCCTGCACCACCAGGTCGACGGCTGAGGCAATCTGCTCGCGGATGGCGCGGCTGGGCAGCTCCACGCCCGACATCAGCACCATCGTCTCCAAGCGGCTGATGACATCGCGCGGCGAGTTGGCGTGGACGGTGGTGAGCGAGCCATCGTGGCCGGTGTTCATCGCTTGGAGCATATCCAGGCTCTCCCCGCCGCGACATTCGCCGACGATGATGCGGTCCGGCCGCATACGCAGCGCGTTGCGCACCAGGTCGCGGATCGTCACCGCTCCGCGCCCTTCGATGTTCGGCGGGCGGGCTTCCAGGCGGACCACGTGGGGCTGGTTGAGGCGCAGTTCGGCGGCGTCCTCGATGGTGAGAATGCGGTCGCTGGGCGGGATGAAGCCCGAGAGGACGTTGAGCAGGGTGGTCTTGCCCGAGCCGGTGCCGCCGGCCACGATGATGTTCTTGCGTAGCAGCACGCAGACGCGCAGGAAGTCGGCTATCGCCTGCGTCCAGGTGCCAAAGCGGATGAAGTCCTCCACCGTCAGGACGCGCTTGGCGAACTTGCGGATGGTAATGCACGGGCCGATGAGCGAGAGGGGCGGGATGATGGCGTTGACGCGCGAGCCATCGGCCAGGCGGGCATCGACGTAGGGCTGGCTCTCGTCGATGCGCCGGCCGAGGGGGGAGACGATGCGCTCGATGACCGCCATCACGCTCGCTTCGTCCATAAAGGTCAGCGGGGAGCGCTCGAGCTTGCCGTGGCGCTCCACGTAGACTTGCCGGGGGCCGTTGACCATAATCTCCGTGACGCTCTCGTCGGCCAGGAAGGTCTCAATCGGCCCTAGGCGGACCGACTCGTTATAGAGCTCCTCCTCCAACGCCTGCGCGTCCAACCCCGCCGGCAGGGCGCGGCGCGCGGTCACCTCGGCGAGGATGGTCTGGAGCGTCTCGCGGACGCGCGCGCCGAGCGCCTCGGCCGAGAGCGAACTCGTGGCCAGGCGCTTGAGATCCAGACGCTTGACCAACTCGGCGTGGATTTGCGCTTTGACTTCGGCGCGGACGGCTGCGAGCGGGTCGGGCTTCTCCTCGGGGAGCGGCTTGGGCGGCGGGGGCGGCTCGGCCGCCGGGGCCGGGGTAGGGGCCGGGGCCGGCGCTTGGGCGGCGGGCGAGACGCGGAAGACGGTGCTGCCCACGGTCACGACGGCGCGGTCGTCCAGCCGCCGCGGCTCACGGATGGGGGTGGCATTGACCATCGTGCCATTCGAGGAGCCCAGGTCCTCAATCCACACCTCGCTAGGGGTGAGGATGAGCTTGGCGTGTAGCTCGCTGACGCTGGCATCTTCCACGTGCAAGGGGCAGTCGAGCCCGCGCCCAACCAGGTAGGCACCGCAGGGGAAGACGATCTGCCGCACGGCCTGGCCGGGAATGGCGATGGTGATTTGGTAGTTCATAGCCGCTTAGCGCTTATGCAGAATATCCTTCTGCCGGCTTTCGTTCATCCCCTCGAGGGTCTGGCGAATGCGCGCAAAGTCCACCTGGGGGAGCTCCTTTTCGTAGTGGAGGTCCTCGGGGTTGCGCAGGGTGAGGGTCAGGCGCCCGCGCATTTGCTCGGCGAAGGTGAGCACCTCGGCCTCGTGGGGGGAGACTTCGAGGGTGACCTGCGAGTAGTTCACCCGCCCGCCGCGATAGGTGCTCGCCGTCTCTTGCCCGGTGGCCAGCACCAGGACATCCTGCAAGATGGTCATCGTGACGAGCTCGGTGGCCCCCTCCACCTGCTTGCTCGGCAGCGTAAAGGTCCCCAACACGTCCACGTGGTCGGTCGGCCGCACCATATTTGTGACGCTGGCCGCGCTCGAGACCGAGATGGAGAGCGCGCGCATCTTCGGGCGCAGTAGCCCCGAGAGGCCCCGCTCATCGGGTGCGCCGCCCTCAATATCGCTCCACATCAGCGGCTGCCGGGCCGAGACCCCCACCGCCAAACGCCGCCCCACCAGGCGCAACGCGATGTTCCCATCCGGCCGAATCGACTGCTCGCGCAGCGCCCGCTCCGGGAACTCCATCACCCCCAGGTCCTCCATCGTCAGCTTCGCGCCCGCGGGGAGCGACTTGGAGAGCACCACCGCCTCCACCATTCGGTTGCGCCGGTTGAAGGCCTCCTTCTCCGCCTGCAACGCCCGCTCGCGCGAGCTGATGTAGGACCCGGTGAGGAAGGCTGCCAAGAGCCCCGCCACCACCGCCGCCGCCAGGATAATCTTCTGCTTCATCTCACTGCTCCTGCGTCTTCATCAGCGCCACATAGGTCTCCTGCTCGCGCTCGGAAATCTGCGCCACCAGCACCTCGCGCCCGCGCTTCCACGCCCCGGGCCCGACCGCTTCCCACCCCGCCGCCTGTGCCGACGCCGCCAGCTCGCCCGAGACCGCCTCGGGTAGCGACCGCGTCCGCCCCGTCACATACTGCGCCAAGCCCGCCTCCACCACATAGTCGCACGCCAGCGCCAAGGCCGGGAAGTCCTGCGGATAGGTGCACGCCCCCCGCGCCTGGGTCAGCTCATCGCCCTGAAAGAGGTAGACCAACTTCCCCACCACCAACGCCTTGCCCCCGGCCTTGCGCAACGGCGCCGCGCTCGAGGTCTCCGGCAGCCGCCACAACTCGGCCACCAGGGCGCGCCCATTCACCGTTAGACTCTGCACCATCACCTTCTCGGCACCCAACTGTCCGAGCACCTCCTCCGCCCGCGGCCGCGTCCATCGCTGGAAGACATCCCCCAACAGCAAAACCGCCACCCCGACCACTGCCGCTAGCAGCGCCTTCCGAAGAATTAACTTGCTTGAAAACTTCATAGCGCTACTATAGCACAACGCGCGCCGCGCTGCGCGCGGTTTATTCGTCTACCATAATCATTAACGCGTACGCGCGTACGCACGCGCGCGGGCGAGCGCGCGCGATAGGCCCTAGGTCGAGGCGAGGTAGGGCCTAGGTCAACTCGAGGTAGGGCCTAGGTCAACTCGAGGTAGGGCCTAGGTCACTTCGAGGTAGGCCCTACCTCCGGGCGGGGGAGGGGCTTGGGGCGCACTTATAGCGGAGGTACCCAAAGGGTGCCCCGCCGGGGTGGAGCGCCCTGCGCTCCCGAGGGGGGTGGGGGCGAGAATCCCCCACATGCCCTAGCGGGAAACGCGAATGGAGAAGAAGCGCGTGGTGGAGTCTTGCGGGAGGGGGTAGCGGAAGTATCGCTGACCGGGGGTGGGGCACTGGCCGGCGGTGGTGCCGGAGGGGTCGGTGACCTCGACGGCGGTGGCCTGGGCGCTCGCCTCGTCGAGGGCGGTGCGGCCCAAGAGGGCGAGGGTGGCCCCCTCGGCGAAGTCGGCCTGGGAGGGCGCAGCGGAGCCGGGCACCTGGCTGGTCACCTTCGCGCCGAAGACG
>JBJFFT010000119.1:0-5864 GCA_051891975.1 Candidatus Spyradenecus sp.
TAGGGCCTACCTTTTTTGGGGGTATCGCGCGACCGAAAGGCGTGGCCCTTTCATTGCCGACGTGCCCGCAGGGTGCGTCGGCCGGGGTGGAGCGTCCTACGCTCCCGAGGGGCGTGGGGGCGAGGAGCCCCCACACACCCGCAGTCCTTCCCTTCCTCCTCTGCCCACAAAAAAACGCACGAGCAGCTGGTGCTGCCCGTGCGTTTTAGGTGTAGCCTTTGGCCCTAATTACTCAGCCAAGGTCTTAGCCGCGGTCTTGGCCGAGAGGATGATCCGGAAGAAGGCGGCCGGCTGGCCATCGATCTGGATCTTCTCGGCAGGGAGCTCAATCGCCGGGGCGGTGAGGTTGGACACCTGGACTTCGCCGAGCTTGGTCCAAGCCTCGTCGCCGAGGGTGGCCTTACCGTAGACCGCGTAGACGGCGGTGGTAGCGGAGTTGTCGGCGAAGATCTGCGTGAGGTCGTAGGTGGCGCCATCTTCCACGCCGAGGGCGGCGGTGACATCCCAGGCGAGGGTGACCGCATCACCGGAGGTGGTGATGGACTTGACGGTCAGGCCGTAGGAGGTGTAGCCATCGGCGGTGAGGGCGAGGGCCACATCCGGATCCATCATCTCCATCAGCTCCTGGGCGGTGGCGAGATCCTCGGGCAGACCTTCCACGCGGACCGCACCATTGGCATCGGGCGCACTGGTCGCCTTCAGGCCGAAGAGCTGGGCACCGTAGGCAGTGAGGGAGAGGGTGCCGGCCTCGCTGACCACCCAGATGTCGTTGGCGCGGTGGTTGGCAGCCGTGCCAACGAAGGTGTTGCACCAGGTGTCGAAGTCGGCGGTCGGCTTACCGGCGCTGACCCACTCCCAGCTGTCGGCCAACTTGTCATTGTCGGTATCGACATCCTGGATGTAGAACTCCACCTGATAGTCGCGGCCGTTGTTGACGGGCTTGACGGCGAGCGGGTCGAAGTAGAACCCTGAGGTGGCGTCGAGGCCCTGCGTGGCGTAGCCCCAAGGCTCCCAAGCGTCGCGCTTGCCGTTGCCGTTCAAGTCGAAGTACGCGACCAGGTAGACCGGGTCGGCCGTCGGCAGGCCGCGCAACTCGACATCGAAGCGAGTACCAAAGAACTTGGCCTCCTCGGCGGT
Organism: Candidatus Spyradenecus sp.; assembly: GCA_051891975.1. Classification (GTDB taxonomy): domain Bacteria; phylum Verrucomicrobiota; class Kiritimatiellia; order RFP12; family DVOR01; genus Spyradenecus. Next base: position 1,138 of record JBJFFT010000119.1, read on the forward strand.
GGCGGCTTCGGGCGAGAAGCGATCGCGGACCATTCGCACGCAACGGTTGCGGCGGTTCTTGACGGTAGGCGCCTCGGCGGTGCCGTCATCATAGGAGCCGTCATCGGCAAGTTTGTCGTAGGCCAGGATATCCGAGGTCGACGCCACAGGGTCGCCATTGAAGGAGCCCGAGTAGTGGGCCTCGACCATCAGGCGGCGGCCACCGAAGTCGCCATCGAGGCCATCGGTGACGAGCACACCAGTGTAGCGGATCTTGGCACGGACATAGAAGGAATCCTGCGTGTTCCAGGAGGTGTCCTTCTCCGCCTCGGCCACTTCGCGCAGGTCGGGATCGCCGGAGTCGGTGAGCTGGATGCGGAAGTCGCCCGAGAGGACGTGCGCCGCCCCGTTGTAGGGGTTAAGGCTCAGCGTGTAGCTGTAGAGGCCATCGCCGAAGACCGTGTCGCCGGCCGTGTTAAGCTCGCCGAGGCCGCGCGGCAGCTGGTAGCGGTAGGTGAACTGTTCCATCAGGCTACCCTCGGCGCCCTTGGCCACCGCGCATGGCGTCACGCCACGCACCTGCTTCTCGTAGACCACCTTGCTGACGGCATTGCCGACGGCATCCTCAACCTTGGTGATCTTGAGGGTGAAGGTGGGCACCTGAACATTGCTGAGCCACTCGAAGGTGAGCTCGGTGTTGCCGCGCACAGCACCGCCAATCGGGCTCACCATCTTCGTAGAGGGAGCGTCGAGCTCGGTGAAGTGGTTGGTCACCACGGCAATGTTGTAGTTTATCCACATCGAGGAGTCGTTCTCCTTAACCGTCGAAGGCAGGAGGTAGACCTTGTAGGAGGCGGCCTTCTGGTTGCTGGCCTCGGTGCCGGGCAGCCCGGAGGCGCTGTAGCCAAAAATCTCGTCTTCCGTAAGATAGGGCTTCTTGGTGTTGTAGAGCGTCTCGTAGACCACGGCACCGGGATTGGTGGTCGGGTCGCCGGTCGCGATGTTCTCGTAGTCGGTCAGCACCAGGTAGTAATCCAGACCCGTGTTGAAGAGCGAGGGACTCAAGGGCTCATTCGTGGTGGGATTGGTAATCGAGGAGTTGTCGCCGGTCACCGCATCGTTGGTGTTGTCCTCGGTGATCAGCACGCCGAGGATCGACTTCACATCCAAACGAACCGCACCGGCGGGCGCCTTGGTGGTGAGGGCCACATGCAGCGGCTTGTTCACCAGATCGAAGCCAATCTCCACATTGTGCTGATCGGGCACGCCGGCCGGCTCGCCATCATTCCACGTCCCATTACCGTTCAGGTCGGCGAAGACGAAGAAGTTATTGGCCCCCTCCTTCAGGTAGCCCGAGTCGGGCTTGACCAAGGTGAAGGTGTTGGAGGCTCCGGGAATAATGGAGTAGCCGTAGCTCACCGTGCCCTCGAACTCCGTGCGGTCATAGAAGGTGTAATCCGTCACCGTGGAGCCTTCCGTGGTCGTCTCGGTATCCGAGGCGAGGGCCGTGTACACCTTGTCAACCCAGAAGGTTTCGTCGGTGAAGTCGACCGAGAACTTGCCGGTATCGTAGTCAATCGTACCAACATCCTGGGACCGGGTAATCGTGGAGTAAGTCCCGTTCAAGAAGGTCCCGAAGGTCTGCGTGAACTGCAACTTGCCGGTCTCGTCATCCGCGAAGAGGAAGAAGATCTCATCCTCATCGTCAGTGCTCGAAGAGGACTTCTTCGTCCGGGTGTACTTGAACTTCACCGAGCCAGGCACCACATTGCCCATATGCAGGTAGCCTTCCAGGACACCGCGGCTCCAGTAGCCCAAGTTCTGCGAACGGGTGCCGCTGTCACCTGTGGCCGTACTGCTCGTGGAGAGCGGCAGCTTGAAGGTGGCATCCGGCGCGGAGTTGTTGTTCTTGGCAGTGTAGGCGTGGACGATGATGTTCGCCTGAGCGGTCGCGTTCGTGTAGACATCCTGCGAGCCGAAGTAGTCCACCGTCAAGCGCAGAGCCGGAGTGGGCATCTCAAGGACAACCTCGCCGGTCTTAGAGATGGAGGTGGAACGGTTCGGATCGGTGGAGTGGCGGCCAGACTTGAAGTTGGCGCGCGCCTCGGCCCAGTTGCTCCAACCGTCGCCATCCGCGTCGCCCTGCGCATCGTAGGTATCGACGTTCATCAGGGCCGAGCGGTTGGCCGCTTCCCAATGATCTTCCATAAAGTCATTGTCGGTGTAGAGCAGGCCGAAGGTCGGGCGGCCGCGGCGGAACCAGATCGGAATCTGGTAATCCGGCACGCCATTACCCACGGTGGAGTACTTGGTCGGATCGGCCTTAGCCAGGTATTCGGCGTAGTTGGTGAGGAAGTCGCCATCGTCATCGCCGTGAGGCCCGTTCGAGCCGGTGGGATCCTCGGGGTCGAGGCCATAGTAGTTCTCCCACCAGTTGGGCATCCGGTCAGAGTCGGAATCCTTCGTCTGGCCAATGGCAATGTTCTCCTCCAACCAAGCGCCACCATTGGAGAACTGCTTGTCGGAGAGGTCCGTGCCACCGTTGTTGTAGTCGAACCAGTCAGAGCCCGAAGGCTTACCGGCTTCACCGGTGCCGGAACCGCCCTCGCCCGAACCGGCGCTCGGGTCGGTCGAAGGCGAGTTGTCCCAGCTCTCGAAGTCATACTTCGCAAAGACATCGCCATAGACCAGCAGGTCGGCGGTGTAGCGCGTAGTGAAGGCCGAGAGGGTGGTATAGCGGTCAGCATCAAAGGTCATCACGCCCAGGTGACGGTAACCGTAGGGGTTGCCCGTGGTCTTGACGTTGTAGGTGAGCTCGGTGTTGACGCTATCGCCGGCGGCGTAGGGCGTCCAGTAGACCGAGTCGGCCGTCTTGAGGTTCGTGGTGGAGCCGGAGGGGAACTCGAGCGACGGCGATCCGTTATGCGTCTCGTAGCGGCGATAGTTGTAGCGCGACTTGCGGCGGATGTCGGCCAGCGGCAGGTGGTCGATGGTGTTGTGGGCCATCGGCACAAACTCGCTCTGCGGGGCCTCGGTGCCAGACTGAGCCGCGGTGCTGTTCTCGCAGTAGAAAGCGCTCCGCAGGTTCTTCGGCGCAGTGAGGGTGTAGAAGGAGGTGTAGAGCTCCTCGACCGTCGGGTAATCCGCCGTCGTCACACGCGGCACCTCGCCAGCCTCAATAGCAGCCAGCGTCTCCTTGAAGCCCGAGCGGCGGAAGGTGAAGGAGCCGGAGACATCGTCGCCTCCCACCAGCTTCTCGCCGGGATAGCGCTCCCACGGCTCGTTCGCAGCGGAAGCCGGCGCATCCTCGGTGGCCGGAACGCGCCCGCCGGCGAGCAGGTCGTTGAAGGTATAGATGGCCAGCGGCTGGACAGGCGTGTTCGGCTCGTAGTAACCATTGCCGTTGTAGCGCGCGGTGAAGACATCGTTGCGCAACGCCAGGAGCTCGGCCTGGGTGAAGCCGGCGGAACGCTTGTCGGCAATCTGAGCGGCGGTACGAGCGCCATTCCAGATGCGCACTTCGTCGATGAAGCCGGTGTAGGCACCCTGATAGTAGTCGTCAAAGGCATTCTCATCCTCAGGGTCACCCAACTCGGAGAACCAGGTGCCCGAGGGCTCGGCACCAATCATCAGCGGCGCGTTGCGGTAAGAGTAGACCTGCACCTCGTCCAAGCCGTCATTCTTCAGAGAGATGACACCGTTGGCAGGGATGAGGGTCGAGGCCTGAGCCGCGTTCTCAATGCCGTTGAGGATCAGAGCCATGCGCTTGCCGTCGTAAGTGACGGCCACATGGTTCCACACGCCGGGCTTGATCGCCTCGGTGGAGGTGACAGTCGGGGAGACCTGCGGGGCGCTGTTGTCGCCAGTAAGGGCCGTGCCCGCGCCCGTGTAGTTGATGAAGGGCAGGAAGCCGCCGGTGGTCACCTTGAGGCCAAGGCGGAAGTTGTGGCGCAGATCGCCCAACACCTCGGCACCCTCGTTGAAGCGCCAGGGGCGGTCAATGAGGATGACTTCGCCATCGGCGTTCGCGCCGGGCTGACTGGCCTCGGGCTTGACCCAGCACTCGAGGGTGAAGGTGGTCAGGGCCATCGGGCCAAACTGGGTGGTCACGAAGCTCTGCATCACACCCTTGCCGCCGAGGTAGGCCGCCTGCTGACGGTCGGGAGTGCGCAGGGTCTGCGGGTCGCCACGGTAGATAGTGCCCGAAGTGAGCTCGACCATATCCGGCACACCATCGCCATCGGTGTCATAGCCTTCGTTAATCTCGTAGGGCAGGAAGTGCGCCGTGAGCGGCATCACGTCCGGCTCGTTCGGGTCGGTGTAGTAAGAGAAGCGACGGCTAGGCATCATATCGGAGGGATCCAATGTGATGGTGGTCTCCTCTTCCTCCTCGTCCGCGCCGGCGGCAGGGTCATTGGGGTCAGGCGCAGGGGCCGGGTCTTCCTCGATGAGGTAGAGGCCACTGTTGACCGCCACATTGTTGTGGTTGATGCGCCCGTAGAAGCGAGCGGTGTAGGAGTTGGTGTTGTCCGGGTCGGTCATCCACAGCGGCGAGGGGTCGGTGCCATAGTGGGCCGGATCAGCCGCCACGGGATTGACCGCCTCCTCGGCGTTCAGCAGACCGTCGCCATCGGGGTCGGCGAAGGGCACGCCCGCGAGCCACGGATAAGTGTAGTAGTCGAAGCCGGTCACGCGGCCGTTCTCGAAGGCCGGCGCACCGAAGGGATTCCCATTACCAGTCGGACGCG
>JBJFFT010000120.1:0-1578 GCA_051891975.1 Candidatus Spyradenecus sp.
ATAGCGCGCCACGAACTCGACCACGCCCTCGTCATCGGTCGCCGTGCCGGCTTCGGTGGCAAGGATCTCCATCCCCAACCACTCGGAGCCCTCGGACCAGCGGCGGGAGGACTCCGCGTCGAACTCCGCCTGCACCTGCGGGCCGGAGGAGTTGTAGAGGAAGTCGATGTTATCGGTGGCGTAGGCGGCGTAGCGCGCGCGCATCAGCTGCTCGGCCGTCTCGGCCTGGCGCGCACCATCCAAAATCGGCCCGCAGCAATCGGCCTTGGCCTTGCCGGACCCACAGGGGCAAAGAGATGTATCAGACATAAAGCCCTTCTATGCTCGTGCGCAGGCCTTAGACCAGCTCGCGCTTGATGAGTTCCTCGGCAATCTGCACGGCGTTGAGCGCGGCACCCTTGCGGATGTTGTCGCCCGAGCACCACAGCGCGATGCCATTCTCCTCGGAGGGATCGATGCGAATGCGGCCGATGCCCACGTTGTCCTTCCCGCCAAAGTCCTTCGGCATCGGGTAGACGGCGTTGGGCAGGTCGTCGACCAGCTCCACGCCCGGGGCCTTGCGGATAATCTCGCGCACCTCGTCCACGGTGAAGGGGCGCTCGAAGGTGGCGTGCACCGCGATGCTGTGGGCGTAGAAGACCGGCACGCGCACGCAGGTGCAGGCAATACGCAGGTTCGGCGCACCGAGGATCTTGCGGCTCTCGAAGGTCAGCTTGGCCTCCTCGGTGGTGAAGCCGGGCATCTCGGGCTTGGGCCCGCCAATCTGCGGGATCACATTGGCCACAATCTGATGGGCAAAGGCCTTCGGCTCGGTCGCCTCGCCATTGGCCACCTGCTTCATCTGCGTGCCCAGCTCCTCGATGGCCGCACGCCCAGCGCCCGAGACGCTCTGGAAGGTGACCGCGGTCATGTGGCGCAGGGGGTTGACGCGGTGCAGCGCGGCAATGCCCATCAGCGTGATAATCGTCGAGCAATTCGGGTTGGCAATGAAGCGCGAGCCCTTGCGGATCATCGCCTCCATATCGTCGGCATTGATCTCGGGGATGACCAAGGGCACATCGTCGTGCATCCGGAAGTCGTCGCCATTATCGATGACAAAGGCCCCCTTGTCGGTCGCCACCTTGCCCCACATCTTGCTGGCGCCCTTCGAGCCCTCCGTCCCGGCAAAGAGGACGATATCCAGCCCCTCGAAGCTCTCGGGCTTCGTCTCGAGCACGTGGAAGGTTTCGCCCGCAATCACCTCGTCGCGCTCACGCGTGGCCAACACGCGGATCTCGCTCGCGGGGAACTGCCGCTGGCGCAGCACCTTGATCATTTCCGTACCAACGGCACCAATGCCGACCAGACCGACTTTGTATTGCTTCATCTTCTCAAACTCCCGGTTGGGTGTGAAAAACAGCCATATAATACCACAAAGCCTCGCCGAGGAAAACCATAAAGATACGCAACGCATTCTGTGCCGCCCGCCCTACCCGCCTCCGCCCCGCCTTGAGCAACACCCCCTGCCCCCACCCCCGTCCACCCCCGCCGATACCCCCAAAAAAGGTAGGGCCTACCTCGAGGTGACCTAGGCCCTAG
>JBJFFT010000121.1:0-5792 GCA_051891975.1 Candidatus Spyradenecus sp.
TAAGGCTCTCCCGGGGCGGCAGGGCCCCACAGATTAGGAATTGAGCACGTCGGGCGCGTACTTGCGGATGACGGCACGGCAACGGGCGACCACCTCGTCCATCGTCGAAAGGTCCTCGCGGCGCATCGTGTCGAGCAGGCGCTGCATGTCGAAGTAGGCAATGCGGCAGATGAGCTCCTTGACGCGCGGGATGAGGTTGGCCGACATACTCAGGCGCCGAATGCCCATCCCCACGAGCAGCAGCGCGGCCAGGGGGTCGGAGGCCATCTCGCCGCAGACGCAGACGGGGCGGTCGTAGCGGCGCGCGGCCTTGACGACGTGGTTGATCATCCCGAGGATGACCGGGTGGAGGGGCTGGTAGAGGTGAGCGATGGATTCGTTCCCGCGGTCGACGGCAAAGGTGTATTGGACCAGGTCGTTGGTGCCCAGAGAGAAGAAGTCGCACTCGCGGGCGAGTTTGTCAGCTTGGAGCGCGGCGGCGGGGACCTCGATCATCACACCTTCGGGCACGTCGTTGCGGAAGGGAATGCCCTCTTCAACCAACTCTTGCTTGCATTGGCGGACGAAGGCGCGGCAGGCGCGGAGCTCCTCGAGGGTGGTCACCATCGGATACATCAGCTCGCAGTGGCCCATCACGGCCGCACGGAGGATGGCGCGCACCTGGTGGCGGAAGGTTTCACGGTTGTTGAGGAGGTAGCGCACGGAGCGGTTGCCGAGGAAGGGGTTGGCTTCCTTGGCGTGGCTACGGCCGACCATCTTGTCGCCGCCGATGTCCAGCACGCGCAGGGTGACCGATTTGCCGTGGCAGGCGCAGATGACCTCGGAGTAAGCGCGGAACTGCTCCTCTTCCGTCGGCTCGCGGCCCAGGCCAATCCACAGGTATTCGGTGCGGTAGAGGCCGATGCCCTGGGCGCCGTGCTCGCCAATCCCCTCGAAGCCGACACTGTGATCGGCGTTGGCCAGCAGGGTCACGGCGATGCCGTCGGGGGTCACGGCCGGACGGTCGGCAAGGGAGCGGCGGTGCTCTTGCGCGGCGCGCTGGGCGGCGGTGTCGGCCAAGAGCGTAGCCTTAATCTCCTCGGTGGGCAGGTGCCAAAGCAGACCGTGGAAGCCGTCGAGCGCCACTTCGTCGCCAGGCTGGATGGCTTCGAGGCTCTGCCCAATGCCAACCACGGCCGGCACGCCGAGCGCGCGGGCCAAAATGGTGACATGCGCGGTAAGCGAGCCTTGCTCGGTGGCCAGACCGCGGATGTAGCGGCGCGGCAGGGAGACGGCGTCGGAGGGGGAGATGTTGTCGGCCACCACGATGGAGGGGCGGTCGATGGCGGGGATGGTGCGCTGGCTGTTCTGGCCGAGGAGGTTGCTGATGACGCGATTGCGCACATCGTAGAAGTCGGCCACACGCTCGCGCATGTAGGCTTCGTCCATCTGCTGCATCATCGCGATCATCCCCTCGAAGTTCTTGTGCGCGGCCCACTCGGCATTGACGTGGCTGTTGCGGATCTCCTTAACCACCTTGTCGATGAAGAAGGTATCCATCAGGATCATCAAGTGCGAGTCGAAGATGCCCGCCTCGGCGGAGGAGGCGTGGCTCTCGGTGGTCTTGGCCAGTTCGGAGAGCTGCTGGCGCGAGCGCTCGAGCGCGGTGTAGAAGCGGGCGATTTCGGCGTTTGCATCCTCGGGCAACACCTCGTAGCGCGGGGCTTCGCAGAGCTTCTTATCCTCGAAGCGCACCACCGGGGCGAAGACCAAGCCGCCGGAGGCGGCCAGCCCCCGGTAGAGCGTCGGTTCGCGTTCCTGCGCCCTTTCGCTCATCGCACGCACCGCTTGAAAGGGAACGGCTTACTCGTCGGGCAGGTCGAACTTCCGCTCGATGAGCGCCTCAAGCTCGGCCACGGCCTTCTGCGCCTCCTCGCCGGTGGCGTGGATGACCAGGGTGGTGCCGCTGACCGCCTCGAGCGTCATCAGAGCCATAATGCTCTTGCCGGGGACGACCACGCCGTCCTTCTCCACCGTGACGTCCGCGCGATAGCGGGCGGCGGTCTTGGCGAAGAGCCCGGCCGGGCGCACATGCATACCATACTTATTCTTCAATACAACTGTCACCGATGCTTCGTTCATTTGTCTTGCTCCACATGAAGGAAATGGGAAATCATCTGTTTATCGAGAATGGCCGAGGGGTCCACCCCCGATCGACGCAACTTGAAGGTGGCCGCGGCCGTCTCTACCACATTCACGAAGTCGCGGCCGGCCGCCACGGGGATGGTCATCCGCTGGATAGGCTGGCCGAGCACTTCGCACGCCTGGACATCCGAGCCCACGCGGTCGATATCGTCCTCTGTCTCGCACCGGCGCAGAGAGATAATCAGGTCCAGCCGGCACTCGCTCTTGACTGCGGCGATACCGAAGAGCTGCTCAACGGGCAGAAGCCCCAGCCCGCGGATCTCCATATACCCGCGAAAGCGGTCCTTAGAGGTGCCGCGCACGCCGCCGTGGGCATCCACCGAGAGGAGAGTCATATCATCGGAGATGAGCGCGTGGCCGCGGCGCATGAGCCCCAGGGCCGTCTCGCTCTTACCGATGCCAGGAGGGCCCTCGAGGAGCACCCCTACCCCGTCGACATCCACCAGCGTCCCGACAATCGAGACGCGCGGGGCCGTCAACTCGTGCAGGAGCACCGAGCCCAGGCGGAAGACTTCCAGCGTCTCCTGGCGCGTGACGAGGATGGGAATGCCCATCTGGTCGGCCAAGGTCAGGAAGTCGCCGCCGACCGCCTCATCGTCGCGCCCGCACAGGATGACGCAGGGGACATCGCGCTTCAAGAGCGCCTCCCAGCGCGCCACGCCTTCGGCCGAGCCGAGGGTTCGGAGATAGGCGGCCTCCGCCCGGCCCAGCACTTGCGGCCGGCGCCAGGCGAAGAACTCGTAGTAGCCCGTGAGGGCAAGCCCCGGCCGGTGCAAGACCGGCTCGAGGATGGGCCGATCGAGCCCCGAGCTGCCGGCCACCACCTCCAGGCCGAGCGATTCGAGCGCGGCCTGAAAGAAGCCCCCCACCGTCAATTGGAGGACGGTGATGGGGTTGATTCTGAGGGGCGGATTGGCCATGGGCAGGGGGCTCTAGGCGCTTACTTCGCGGCTTCGGCGGCCTGAGCGGCCTTGCGGGCCGGCTCGACGTAGGCCTTGGCGCGTTTCTTGCGGATCTGGGTTTCCACCTTGGCCGCGGCCATATCGACCGCTGCGCGCATGGAGGTATCGGTGTTGGCCACGCCGACGAACTTCTCGTCCTTGCGCTGAGCGATGACTTCCGCCGCGCAGAGCTTGTTCTGGAAGTCCATCACCACGCGGACAGACTCAACCATCGGAAACGCCTCACCAATCTTTTCCGCGCGCTGAGTGGCGTACTCGCGGAAACCTTCAGAAATGTCCTTATGCCGTGCACTGATTTCGACTGTCATGTCGTACCTACCTTTCTTGCTGGGGTTGGTTGTCTTCCCGGGGTCTCGCTCCGACTACATTCGGAAGTTCTCCCCAAGATAAGATTGCCTTGCTTGCGGGTTCTCGATGAGCTCGCGGCTGGTGCCCTCGCAGAGAATCCGCCCTTCAAAAACGATGTATGCGCGGTCGACGATGTCCAGCGTCTCGCGCACATTATGGTCGGTGATGATGACCCCGAGGCCCTGGGCCTTCAGCCCGCGGACGATGTTCTGAATGTCGTCGACGGCCAGCGGGTCAACGCCGGCGAAGGGCTCATCGAGCATCAGGATGGAGGGCCGACGCACCAGGGCGCGGGCGATTTCCAACTTGCGCCGCTCGCCGCCCGAGAGGGTGTAGGCCGGTTGCTTGGCCACCTTCGTGAGCCCCAGCGAGCCGAGCAGCTCCTCCAACCGCGCCGCCTTCTCCGCGCGCGTCGGGTGCATCGTCTCGAGAATCGCGAGGATGTTATCCTCCACGCTCAGCTTGCGGAAGACGCTCGCCTCCTGCGCCAGATAACCCAAGCCAATCCGCGCGCGCTTGTAGACGGGCATGTGGGTGATATCTGTGCCCTGGAAGGTGACCTGCCCGGCATTCGGCCGCACCAGCCCCACCACCATATAGAAGGTCGTGGTCTTGCCGGCGCCATTGGGCCCCAAGAGCCCCACGCACTCCCCGCAGCGCGCGGTGAGCGAGATGCCATTGACCACCGTCCGTTCGCCATAGACCTTCTTCAGGCCCGTGGCGACCACGTCCGGCGCTTTGGTTGCCGCATCGCTCATGGCATCATCCCCTTGAAGCCCTCGGCCGCGCCGGCCGGGATGGTCAACATCGGGCGCGGGTAGACCTCCATCCGCTGGTCGTCCACCCAAATCGTAATCTTGTCGCCGGCAACCACGCTCTCCTTGCCATCCTTATCGATGTTCTTGAGCTTGGCGTTGCCGACCATCACCAGGCGGCCATCGGCCTTGGTGTAGACGGCCTTGTCGCACGAAGCGCGGCGATTTTCGTTCGAGACCGAGACGCGCCCGAGGACGACCAGCTGGCTGAGGGTGTTGGTCCCCTCCAGAAAGACGAAGAGCCGGTCGGAGGTCAAGTTGAAGCGCGCGTCGTCCACCACCACATTGTCGGTGAGCACGGCCACGGCCTCCTTGTAGTTATACTCCATCTTGTCGGCGGTAATCTTGGTATCGCGCAGGGCGATCTGCTGCTGTGCGCTCTTGGCGGGGCCTTCCAACGCCTCGCGCGCGGCGGCCATCCCGTCGTCATCCTCCGCTGCCCAGGCCACCACGGCCACGGTCAACGCACTCACGAGCCCAAAGAGTCTCATCATCTGCTTCATATCCGTCCCTCTCAAAACAAGCCACGCGCGGAAAAGTCCGCCTTGCCAAGCCGCCCGGTATCAATCCGCGCCCGGCGCAAAATCTTCACATACTGCGTCTCGAAGTCGATTAGCGCCCCCACTCCGGAGAGCTTGTCCGAGCCAAAGTTCCCCTTGATCCGCCCCTTGACCACCGCCAGTTGCTTGGTGCGGTCCACCAACACCTCCTCGGCATCCAACGCTCCGGCCAGCGACCCATCCTCGCGATAGTGCTCTATATGCACCGTTCGCGCCCGCACGCCCTGCATATCCAGCGTCACCCACGCCTCCTCGGCAAAGACCATCGTCTTCGCCCGGCCATTGGGCCAACTCTGCACCGGCAAACGCACATTTCTCGCCGGGGCTCCGAGCGTCTCGGGGGCTTCGCGCATCTGTGTGAGCAGCGAGCGGTAGCGCTCGGGATTGCCCGGCGCGCCATACCGCGCCAACGCCGCCTCGCTCAACCGCTCCTCGGCCTCGGGCGACGGCGCAGCCAGCGCTCGGCCGCCAAGGCCTAGCGCCAACACCGTCAAGAGCAAGCCGCCAACAATCCTCATGGAGCCTTCACAATCGCGTCAATCTTCTGCAGCTTCGTCAAGAGCGCCTCCAAGGCGCTGAACGCAATCGCGTTCGCCGCGTCCGAGAGCGCCTCGGGCGGGTTGAAGTGCGTTTCCATAAAGAGCCCATCCACGCCCGTGGCCACGGCCGCGCGCGCCAAAGCCGGAGCCCAGCGCCCATCACCGCCCGAGCCCGAGCCCAGCCCGCCGGGTCGCTGCACGCTGTGCGTGGCATCGAAGACCACCGGGTAGCCCAGCTCGCGCATCACCAGGAGCGAGCGCATATCCGCCACCAGGTTGTGATAGCCAAAGCTCGCCCCGCGCTCGGTGAGCACAATCTTCGTGTTCCCCTCCGACTCCACCTTCCGCACCACGTTGACCATATCCTCCGGCGCCAGGAAAGAT
>JBJFFT010000122.1:0-1563 GCA_051891975.1 Candidatus Spyradenecus sp.
ATTGGGGCCTTGTCTTCCAGGGACCGGGCGCGGGTATCGCGATGACGGATGGCACGCTGGTCTTCCCGGCGCAGATTTGGGGTAACAAGGGCAGCGCCCCGCACCACGGTGTGCTGGTCTACTCCAAGGACCACGGCAAGACTTGGGCGAGCTCGAAGGCGATGCCCTTCGGCGGGTCGGAGTCGACCGTTGCCGAGACAACCGATGGCGCGCTTCTCCTCAACACCCGCGAGGGCGGCGGCGGCTTGCGCGTGACCGGGCGGACCACCGACCTCGGGCAGACCTGGACGAAGTTGGAAACTTCGCCCCTCCGTCAGCCGGTCTGCCAGGGCGCTCTCTTGGCGATGAACAAGAAGCTCTACTTCTCGAACCCCAACTCCGGCAAGCGCGACACGATGACCGTCCGCGCCTCGGCCGACGACGGGAAGACTTGGAACGCGGGCATCGTCTACGATCCGCGCGGGTGCGCCGGTTACTCCTCCCTCTGCTCGGTGGGCGCGGACTCCCTCGGCGTGCTTTACGAGGGCAATAGCGACTACCTCTACTTCCTGCGCATTCCCCTTGCCGAGATCGATGGCGAGTGAGGTCATTGACCGTTTGGCCCGGAACCAACGCTACCTGGCGCTCGACTTCGAGACCACCGGCGTGGTGAAGGGTTATCCCTCGCTTCCGTGGCAACTCGGAGCGGTCACCCTTTCGCGCGGAGCCCTCGACTTGGGGGCCCCGCGTTTTGACACCTATCTGCGCGTGCCGGCCGATTACCCCTTCTCCCGCCACGCGCCGGGCGAGCACCGCGCCAATCGGGCGGCCATCGCGGTGGCGCCGGCCTTTGCCGAGCTCTGGCCGCAGTTGCACCAGTGCCTCGCAGCTGCCATCCCCGTGGCGCACAACACGGCCACCGAGCGCAACCTCCTTCTGCGGTTCGCCCCGATGACCCATTATCCCTGTTGGGTCGACACCCTGCCCTTGGCCCGCGCGGCCTATCCCGGGCTCGCCTCGTATGCGCTTGAGGCCTTGATTCCCCTCTTAGGGTTGCAGGAGCGGCTGGAGGCCTTGGTCCCCGGGCGCGCCCCGCACGATGCCTACTACGATGCCGTGGCCTGCGCCCTGCTCTTGGAACATCTGCTGGCCCTGCCGGCGTGGGGCGCGCTGACGGTGGCGGATATTGCCTGTGCCGGATAATGGTGATGCCTATGAACGACTGCTCTTTATGCGCTTCAACTGACCTTCCGCCGCAAGTCTCTCGTTGGCGCGCGCTGGCGGCTGCCGGGATTGTGCTCTTGGCTGCCGGGCTCTTTTGCCTGCTCAACTCCTTGCCGGCCGAAGCGCCGGTAGCGGTTGACGCGGCCGAGGCGCTCGGGCGGGGGCTCTTGGCTTCGCTGCCGCTCTACTTGGTGCCGTTGGTGGCGGCCTTGGCCGTGCGGGGTGGGGCGGGGGCCTGGCTGAAGGGGGTCTTTCGGTGGCCGAAGGGCTTGGGGGTGGGGCCGTGGTTGGGGGCGTTGGGCTTTCTCTTTGCTGGGGAGATCGCTCTTTGCTCGGTGATTGTGCCCGTTGAGGAGCAGG
>JBJFFT010000123.1:0-5791 GCA_051891975.1 Candidatus Spyradenecus sp.
ACTTGGCGTAGAAGTCGGGCAAATCGGCGCGCAGGAAGGCATCGCGGTGCGCATAACGCAGATGAGCATTGAGCCGCGAGCGCTGCGCGTCATCGGGAATGGCTAGCTCGCAGAGGAAGGCATTCAAGTCTCGGCGGATCTCTTCGTCGGGAATGCCCAGGATATAACTGTCGTAGGTCGCGTCATAGCCCTTGATTGTCAGATAGCCGGTCTGATAGAGCACGACGATTGGCGCGAGGGTATCGAGCTTCGAGGGTGTCTCCAGCTCGGCGGGGGAGGCCATTAACGGCTGATCAAAGTCCATCTCGAGCAACTCATTGCGCCGCAAGAAGGTCGTCAGCGTCGAGGGGCGACCTGTGGTGGACCACTGCGCCTCAAATATGCGCTTATGAGAGGAGAGCGTTCGCGCGATGGCCACTGGGTTATAGACGCTCTCCTCGGAGTCTCCCGAGAAACGGTAACCATTGAACCAGTGCGCAAGGCCGGCCATAAAGTCGGCCTTGGAGAGATGCATCTCCTGGGCGCGGCGGTCAAGATGCTCGCCGAAGTTCGCCTCTAGCTCTTCCTGGGTGTAGCCGAGCATTGTGGCGTAGGCGGGGTCGTAGGTGAGGTCGACGATATTGTTCAGCCCCGAGAAGACCGCCATCGAGGCGAACTTGGAGATGCCGGTAATCATCGCAAAGCGGATGGCCGCCTGATTGGCCTTGAGGACCGCGTAGAAGTTCGCCAGCTCTCCGCGGATAGCCTCACAGAGCGCTGGGCGGTTCAGCGCGTGGCAAATGGGCGCGTCATATTCATCAATGAGGACCACTGCCTGCTTGCCCTGTTCTTGCAGTTGCGCGAGGGCTGCCGTAAACATCTCGCGCGGCGTATCCTGCTTGACCTTGAAACCGGCGAGAGAGAGCGCAACCTGCACCTGCATGCGAAAACCGTTCAAGCAGTCCTCTAGCGTCTCCCCCGTCGCCGTCGACAGATCAAAGTGAAACACCGGCCAGGACTGCCAGTCGTAGTCGGTCTTGGCAATGGCCAGTCCCTCAAAGAGTTCGCGCTTGCCCTGGAAGATCGCCTTCAAGGTAGAGATCATCAGCGACTTGCCAAAGCGCCTCGGCCGCGCCAGAAAGAAGAGACGCATCCCAGCCTTCGTTGGCCGAACAAGTCGGTAGAAGTAGGCCGTCTTGTCCACATAGATACTCCCATCCGCGCGAACCATCGGGAAGTCGGCAATCTGCACATTGATGTTCTCTTCCATCAGCTACTCCTTTCGTTCCCCACTATACCATATTCTCAGCTCGCTGCGCTCGCAGGGGCGAGCCGCTAGCCGTTATCCGTCAGCTCGCGAGCCAAGAGATTTGCCAGGGAGCGCGCGACAACAGGGGCCACGCCTTTGCCTCCCCCGCCCCAGGTTGACTTTGGACTTGGGGCGAGTTTAATTCGTGCCCGCGCCGAGAGCGATTAATAAGACCCCGTCTTATTGCCAACAAGTCCCCGTCTTATTGCCGACAAGTCCCCGTCTTATTGCCAATAAGTCCCCGTCTTATTAATTCCCCTCGCCCGAGATCAAAATCTCCTCAGCCCCAAGCTAAGGTTGTTCCCCAGCTGGGGAACGCTCGGTACGCCAATTGGGGTACATTGCACCCTCGCGCGGAGGGGGCGCTTATTTCATCGAGGGGAGGACGATGCCGCGCATGATGACGCGCTGGCAGAGGAGGAAGACGGCCGCGGTGGGGATGGAGACGAGGACAAAGCCAGCCATTACGACCCAAGGGGTGCCGGCGAAGTTGCGGCTCATTTGGTAGAGCCAGACGGAGAGGGTCCAATGGCTTTGTTTTTGGCAGACGAGGAGGGCCCACTCCCAGGAGTTGTAGGCGGCGACGAAGGCGTTGAGGGCGTTGACGGCGAGGATTGGGGTGGTCATCGGGAGGGTGATGCGGCGGAAGATTTGCCACTCGGAGGCGCCATCGATGGTGGCTGCCTCGTAGAGTTCGCGGGGGAGGGCGTCGAAGAAGCCTTTGAGGATGAAGATGGAGAGGCCGTTGGCGACGGTGGGGAGGATGAGGGCGGCGAAGGTGTTGAGGAGGCCGAGCTCGCGGATGAGGAGGAAGCCGGGGATGGCGGTGACGGCAGCGGGGAAGGCCATTGTGGCCAGGAGGAAGAGGAGGAGGCCTTCGGTCCAACGCAATCGGAAGCGGGAGAGGGCATAGGCGGCGAGGGGGTTGACGGTGAGGGTGGCGAGGATGGTCAGGGCCACGAGGACGAGGGTGTTCCACCAGGCGCTGCCGCGCAGGAAGAGGACATCGCAGACGGTGCGGTAGTTGGCGGTGATGTCTTGCCAGAGGAGGCGCGCGCCGTGATCGGCATAGGTGATGGCGAAGGCTTGGGCGAGGGGGGGCGGGATGTCGCGCCAATCGGCCGCGTGCAGGGGGCGGCCCTGGCCGTCGCGGTAGACGCGCCCAAGCGCGTCGAGCGAGCCGTAGCGGGCTTGGAGGAAGGCTTGCCAGTCGGCCTCGGGGGAGCGGGCGGTGAGGCAGTCAAAGGGGAGGGAGGCCACGAAGCCGCGCCAGAGGGCGGAGGGCGCGTAGGGCTGGAGGCGGATTTCGGCGAGGGAGGCGGGCTGCGGTTCGCCGGTGAGGCGGGCGTATGCTTCGGGGGTGCGGCAGTGTTGCAACAGGTAGGCCTGCCAACGGGCTTCGAGCTCGGGCGTGGGGGCCACGCGCAGGAGGCGGCGGGGATAGGCGGTGGTGACGAAGGTGCGCCAGAGGGGGTCGGCCGCATCGCCGGGGAAGGGGGCGGGCGCGAGGCCCCGGGCGCGGCGCCACTTCTGCCACAGGGGCGCGATCCAGTAAGGCCGGGTGCGGGCGTAGAGGAGGCCCTGCTCGCGGTAGTGGCCCTTGAAGCGCTGCCAGAGCTCGACCTTGGGGTCGCCGACCGGCCAATCCCAGTCGGGATAATGGAGGGGGACGCGCTGCTGGGCGCGGAAGCGGATGCCGTAGAAGGAGTTGTAGCGAATCTTCCAGGCGGCATTCAGGGCGGCCAGGGCGGCCTCGGGGCCCTGGTGGCCGGTGAGGCGCTCGAAGGTCTCGCGGACGTAGGGGGCCACATCGCGCTCATCGAAGGCGCAGACAGAGTTGCGCAGGTCGTAGGTGCGGTTGAAGTCGGCGTAGTCGGTGGCCATCTGCCGCCAGGCGGCCTGGGTGGCGGGGTGTCGGAGACCGTCGAGCCAGGGGCGGACGAAGGCGGCGACGGCCTCGGGCTCCTTGGCCAGGGCGCTCCAGTTGCCCCAGGCGGCGGGGGCTTCGGGGAAGGTATCGTGGGGGAAGGCGCCGTGGAAGGAGGCGAGGATGCGCATAAAGCGCTCCTCGGGGCTCCAGAGGGCGCGGAGGACGGGCGAGTAGCGGTGGTAGTCGAAGCGCCCGGCCATCGAGCCCGAGAGCATCATCATAAAGGGCCAGACCATCGTCACCGCGCCGAGGGTCAGGAAGAGATAGAGCACGGCGAGGATGAGCCGCGCGCGCCAACTCTTGCGCTCGGTGGGCAGGATGATCATTGCGCGGCGGGGAGCGCGGCCACGAAGTCGGCAATCAAGCGGGCCATCCGCGGCCGGGAGCGCGCGCTTTCGGCGAGCACTTCACTATGCTGCAACGGCGTGAGCCCCAGTCCGGCGGCGGGGTTGGTGATGCAACTGAGGGCGGCCACGCGCATCCCGCAGGCCTTGGCAAGCACGGCCTCGGGGACGGTGCTCATCCCCACCGCGTCGCCCCCCAAGAGCCGCAAGGCGCGGACTTCGGCCGGGGTCTCGTAGGAGGGCCCCACCGAGAAGGCGTAGATGCCCCGGTGGATGCGCTCGCCGGCACGCTCCAAGAGCGCGTTCAGCTCCGGGTCGTAGACCTGCGTCATATCGAGGAAGCGCGGACCCCACTCGGGGCGATGCGCGCCGCGCAGGGGGTTGACACCCGAGAGGTTCAGGTGGTCGGTGAGGACCATGAGGTCGCCGGGGCGGAAGGCGGGGTTGAGGCCGCCGGCGGCATTGGTAATCAGGAGCGTCTTTACGCCCAGGCAGCGCATCAGCTCGACGGGATAGGTGACCTGTTCCAGGCTGCACCCCTCGTAGTAATGGCGCCGGCCGCTGAAGCAGACCACCCGCTTCCCGCGCAGCACGAGCAGCAACAGCTCCCCACGATGGCCCGCCACCGTGCTCTCGCCATACCCCGCCAGCTCGGCGTAGGGCACGCGCGCGAGCACCTCGTCGGGGGCCAAGGCCTCGCCCCAGCCCGACCCCAGGATGAGCCCGCACTCAATCTTGCCCGCACGGAAGACCTCCGGCAGGGCGGCGGCAACGGCTTCAAGCATGGGGCACCTCCTCGCTCGCGGCCTTGGCCTCGGGCGCCTCGGTGGGGGCCTCCTCGCTCGCGGCCTTGGCCTCGGGCGCCTCGGTGGGGGCCTCCTCGGCTTCGGGCTCTGGCTCGACCGCTGGCTCGGGCACCTTGGGCGGCGTAAAGTCCCGCAAGCGCTTGACCACCGTCACGGGCGTGCCGGGCTTGACCAGCTCGAAGAGCTTCTCGGCGTTCCAATTCGTCAGCCGGAAGCACCCGCGCGACTCCGCCCGGCCGACGGTGTTGGGCTTGGGGGTGCCGTGGATGCCGTAGCCCGGCAGCGAGAGGCCAATCCAGCGGCTACCCACCGGGTTGCGCGGCCCGGGCGGCACAATCATCTTCCCCACGCTGGGGTCCTGCCCATAGTTGCGCGGATCGTAGGTGTAGTTGGGCGCGGGGGCCATATTGACCACCTTGAGCACGCCCTCCTGCGGCAGATGGGCCTTGGCGCGCGCAATCGAGCACGGGAAGCGCAAGCACATCCGCCCCGTGCCATCAAAGCCCGCCAGCACGCA
Organism: Candidatus Spyradenecus sp.; assembly: GCA_051891975.1. Classification (GTDB taxonomy): domain Bacteria; phylum Verrucomicrobiota; class Kiritimatiellia; order RFP12; family DVOR01; genus Spyradenecus. The sequence goes on from JBJFFT010000123.1 coordinate 4,886, forward strand.
CTCCTCCAGCGCAATCGCCAGACTCGCCGGCGCCTCCAAGGCCGCCTCGCGCACATTCGGCACCACCAACACCGTCCCCTCCGCCAAGTCCTCGGGCCAATTGATAATCGCCGGATTCAGCCGCCGCAGCGTCCGCTCGGCCGTATGAAAACGCTCGGCCACGCACGCGCCCAGCGTCTCATAGCCCATCACCGTCAGACGCGAGCGCTCGGCCCATGTCGGCGGCATCGGCCCGGAGACCAACGCCACATCCTCGGCCGTAATCACATAGCGCACCAAGGGCTCGGGCATCTCCGCGAGCGTCCCATAAAGCACTGGGTTTACCCACTGCGTCCGCCGCAACCCCTGCGAGAGCTGCCACGCGCGCATCGCCTCCAGCGACCCGCGCCCCCACACCCCGTCAATCACCCCGCACGAGAAGTTGTGCCGATCCAGGAAGATCTGCAACATCAGCACCTCGGTGTCATACCCCTTCGGCGGCTTGAGCGCGTGCGCGCAATTCACCTCCACCGGCACCTCCTCCGGATCCTCCGCTGCCGACGCCTCCGCCTCGGCCTCTTCGCCGCGCTCGACCACCGGCGCCTCCACCGCATCGCGCGCAGACTCCGCCTCCGCCGCCTCGCCCGGGCGAATATCCTCCCCCGTTTCGTCGGGCACCTCCTCAATCACCACCCGGAAAGGCACCTCGCCCTGCGGCGGCATCGCCACCGCCTCGCCCTCGGCCCACACCCGGGCCCCAAACGCAAACGCCATCGCCCACAAGGCAACGGCCCGCAATCCTGTCCAGTCCTGTTTCATACTCCGCATTCTAGCACATTGCACCCCACCCCGTCAGCACCCAGGGCCTACCTCCGTGATGCGTCATAGTTATGTGCACCGAACGCGAAAGCGTGGTATTCCCTATGT
>JBJFFT010000124.1:0-1562 GCA_051891975.1 Candidatus Spyradenecus sp.
TACCACTACCGCGATATGCAGGACATGGAGTTCACCATCGAGAACAAGAAGCTCTATATGCTGCAGACCCGCAACGGCAAGCGCACCGCCGCCGCCGCGCTGAAGATCGCCTGCGACCTGGTGGACGAGGGCATGATCAGCCAGCGGGAGGCCGTCATGATGATCGACCCCAAGAGCCTGGACGCGCTGCTGCATCCCCAGTTTGACGCGGCGGCCCTGAAGGCCGCCAAGCCCATCGGCCAGGGTCTGGCCGCTTCCCCCGGCGCCGCCTGCGGCAAGGTGGTCTTCACCGCCGAGGACGCCACGGAGTGGGCCCTGCGGGGCGAGAAGGTGGTGCTGGTGCGGCTGGAGACCTCTCCGGAGGATATCGAGGGCATGCACTACGCCCAGGGCATCCTGACCGTGCGCGGCGGCATGACCTCCCACGCGGCGGTGGTGGCCCGCGGCATGGGCACCTGCTGCGTCTCCGGCTGCGGCGCCATCAAGATCGACGAGGCCGCCAAGAAGTTCGAGCTGGGCGGCAAGAAGTTCAAGGAGGGCGACTGGATCTCCATCGACGGCTCCACCGGCAACATCTACGCCGAGGCCGTCCAGACCGTGGACGCCTCCATCGGCGGCGAGTTCGGCCGGCTCATGGCCTGGGCCGACAAGTACCGCGTGCTGAAGGTCCGCACCAACGCCGACACGCCCCGGGACGCCGACCAGGCCCGCCGCTTCGGCGCCGAGGGCATCGGCCTTTGCCGCACCGAGCATATGTTCTTTGAGCCCAACCGCATCATGGCCATGCGCGAGATGATCGTCTCCCGCACGGTGGAGCAGCGCGAGCGCGCCCTGGCCAAGCTGGAGCCCATGCAGCAGAGCGACTTCGAGGGCATCTACGAGGCCATGCGGGGCATGCCCGTCACCATCCGCCTGCTGGATCCGCCTCTGCACGAGTTCGTCCCCACCGAGGAGGAGGACATCGTGGCCCTGGCCGCGGAGATGAAGATGTCCGTGGAGGAGCTCAAGAGCGTCATCGCCGGCCTGCATGAGTTCAACCCCATGATGGGCCACCGCGGCTGCCGTCTGGACGTGACCTATCCCGAGATCGCCAAGATGCAGACCTCCGCCATCATCAAGGCCGCCCTGGCCGTCCGCTCCCGCCGCCCGGCGTGGAAGATCACCCCGGAGATCATGGTCCCCCTGGTGGGCGAGGTCCGCGAGCTGGCCTACGTCCGCAACGTCATCTGCGAGGTGGCGGACCAGATCATCAAGGAGCACGGCTCCGACATGAAGTATAAGGTCGGCACCATGATCGAGATCCCCCGCGCGGCCCTGACCGCCGACGAGATCGCCAAGGAGGCGGAGTTCTTCTCCTTCGGCACCAACGACCTGACCCAGATGACCTTCGGCTTCAGCCGCGACGACGCGGGCAAGTTCCTCGCCGCCTACTACGACAAGAAGATCTACGAGTCCGATCCCTTCGCCCGTCTGGACCAGAACGGCGTGGGCCGTCTGGTGGAGATGGCCGCGAAGCTGGGCCGCCAGACCCGTCCCGACATCAAGCTGGGCATCTGCGGCGA
>JBJFFT010000125.1:0-5774 GCA_051891975.1 Candidatus Spyradenecus sp.
CCAGTGGCCCGGCACCCAGACACGCGTGGCTTCGCGCCCATCCGGCGTCCGCGTGACGCGCCAGTAGCCCTCTACCCAGGTGCGCGGCGTGCCGACCTGAGGCTGGACAACAGGCTCTTGCACCACGACCGGCTGCTGAATGACCACCGGCTGTTGGACGACCGGCTGCTGGACCACGACCGTGCGCTCCTCGCGGATGACCGGCTCGGGCGTAATCAGCGGCAGCGAGATGCCAATCGCACCGTAACGCCCCACGCGGGTGCCAATCCCGAGCGTGGTGCCATAGGGGCTGAAGTTGAGCCCCCAGCCCCAGGAGGGTGCCTTCCAGTGGCGGCTGTGGTGCACCGGCGGCGGAGGCGGCGGAGGCGCAGGCCGATGCCCGTTCGGCTTCGGCCGGGCTTCAAGCGAAGCCACCGCACAGAGGGTGAGAAACGAGGCTAACATAACTTTCTTCATAGCTCTACTCCTTTCGTTTACGCCCATAGGATAGCACGCCAGCAGCGGGCGAGGCAAGCATAAACATACCTCCAGGAATGTCTGCGTACAACTGTAGGCACCCACCCCCACGCCGCCGCGCGGCATTAGCAACGGTGAAGGTTGTAGGCTTGGTTTCCCAGGCCGAGCTGCTCGGCGTGGGCGAGGCAAGAGCACCAGTCGGTCTCGGGGGAGACGCGGCCGAAGTGGTCGCGCTCAGGATGGGCATGGGCCCCCTTCTCTAGGAGCGAGCCGGGGAGGACGGGCTGGGCGTTGACGGCATCGGCGCAGGCGCGGTCGAGGGCCACAGGGTCGAAGGAGGCGAAGAAGCCGATGTCCGGGACGATGGGGACATCGTTTTCGGCGTGGCAATCGCAGAAGGGGGAGACATCGATGGCCAGGGAGATGTGGAAGTGGGGGCGACCGTGGACGACGGCCAGGGCGTACTCGGCCATCTTGCAGTTGAGGACGTCGTTGGCTTCGTCGTACTGCGGCTCGATGGCATCGCGCGGGCAGACGCCGATACAGCGGCCGCAGCCGACGCACCGGGCGTGGTCGATGGCGGCCTTGCCATTTGTGAGGACCGGGGCATCGTGAGCGCAGATGGCACGGCAACGGCCGCAACCGACGCAGGCTTCAGTGGCAACGACCGGCTTGCCGGCCGCGTGCATCTCCATCTTACCAGCGCGCGAGCCACAGCCCATCCCCAGGTTCTTGAGCGCGCCGCCAAAGCCGGTGAGCTCGTGGCCCTTGAAGTGGTTGAGGGAGATAACGATGTCGGCATCCATTATGGCGCGACCGATCTTGGCGCGCTGGACGTAGGTGCCGCCGGGAACAGGGACCTCCACTTCGTCGGTGCCCTTGAGGCCGTCGGCAATAATCGTGTGCACGCCGGTGACGAGGGGGTTGTAGCCGTTGGCGTAGGCCGAGTCGAGGTGGTCGAGGGCCTGCTTGCGCCCGCCAACGTAGAGGGTGTTGCAGTCGGTGAGGAAGGGGCGGCCGCCGAGGCGCTTGATGAGGTCGCAGACCGTGCGCGCATAGTTCGGGCGCAGGAAGGCGAGGTTGCCCGGTTCGCCGAAGTGAGTCTTCACGGCCACGAAGCGACCGGCGAAGTCAATCTGCTCAATGCCGGCCTTGAGGATGAGCTTCGCGAGCTTCTTTTGCAGACCGTCGCCCATCGCCACGGTATGAAGGTCGGTGAAGTAGACATCGGAGGGGTGCTGCATAAGGCTCCTATTCAATCATTCGGATGGTTTCCCAGCGCCCGCGCAGGAAGCGAATTAGCAGACCGCAACCGGCGAGCACCACGTAAAAGACAATCGACAGCCACAGGGCCACAATGCCAAAACCGGCCAGGTAGAGACCGAAGAGCGCCGGCATCCAGAGGAAGACGGCCACCGAGCAGACCCAACCCATCACGAAGTGGGTGTCGCCCGCGCCCTTCAACGCGCCGCCCAAGACGAGGTTCCAGGTGTCGAAGAGGGCCCAGGCCAGGAAGATGACGATGAGCTTTTGACCCAAGGGGAGGAACTCGGCGTAGGTGAAAGGGGCGTGCGCGGGGAAGAAGGCGCGCAGAATGGGGCCGTTAAAGCCCAGGATGACCGCCGCGCAGAGGACCAGGTAGCCCCACCCCAGCAGCACGCAGTTGCGACCGACGCGCCGGGCACCAGCCGCGTCCCGGTCGCCCATACACTGTCCGGTGAGGATATTGGCCGCCATTCCCAGGCCCAGTAGGGGCGCAAAGACCAGGTGGTTGATGGAGAAGGCGATGTTGCTGACGGCGAAGGAGAGCGCGTCCAGCCGTCCGGTGAGGAAGACAAAGACCGCAAAGGTGCCCACGTCCAGCAAGACGTGGCTCCCGCTCGGCAGCCCAAAGCGCGTAATCCCGAGCAGGGCGCGGGTCTGCCAGGCAAAAGCCACGCGCCGACGGCGACGGGTGGCGAAGTGCGCTTCACGGAAGATGGCCACCACCAGGATGGCGAGCACGAGGTACTGCGAGAGGGCGGTCGCCAACCCGGCTCCGGCGATGCCGAGCTCTGGCAAGCCCCACCAGCCCCAGATGAGCAGCGGATCGAGCAGGATGTTGAAGGCGTTGCCCACCACGTTGGCCACCATCACCAGGCGCGTGAAGCCCTGCCCGGTGAAGAAGCCCGAAAGGGCAGCAATGAAGGGAATGGCCAGACTGCCGAAGACGAGCATTCGGTAGTAGCTAACCTCCTCGGCCACCACCTCGGGCGCGTGGCCGACCAGGGCGAAGAGCCAATTACCCAACGGCAAGGTCAGCAGCAAGATCGGCACGCAGAGCGCCGCCAGCCAGACCCCCTGCCCCATCGCCCGCGCACAGGCCGCCCGCGCCCCCGCCCCGGCATACTGCGCCACAAAGGTCCCCGAATAGGCCACCACGTTCTGCAGGAAGGCGAGGATGATAAAGCTCATCAACCCCGCCGGCATCGCCGCCTGAATGCTCACGGCGCTATAACGCGCCAGGAAGAGGCGGTCGGCAAACATCATCACCGCCTGGGCGGCCATCGCCAGCACCAACGGCCAGGCCACCGCCAGGCACGAACCCAGACTGCCGCGCGCTTGCGTCCGCTCCGCCATCGCCTAGGCCCCGACTCCCTCGGCGCAGAGGGTCTGCACCCGCGCCACCGTCACCTCGCGCAGACTCTCCACCACCGGATAGCCAGCGCGCGCCAGACGCTCAGGCGTCTGATGGCCCGCCGCGCACAGCAGGCACTGCCACCCCTGCGAACGCGCCACCTCGGCATCGTTCAGCGTATCGCCAATGAGCACCACCGGCCCGCGCAACGCCAGTCGCTCAGCCGCCTTGGCCTTCGAGGCCCCCTCGTAGTTGCTACTGCCCAGGACGAAGTCCATCCCCTCGGCCAACCCGAACTGCTGCAGCTGCATCTCTAGCAGTCCCTGCTCCAACGCCGAGAGGACTCCCTGGCGCAGGCGCCCTTCGCGGAAGGCCCCCACGCACTCGCGCGCGCCCGGCTGCAGCCGCAGGTGCTTGGAGAAGAGGTAGCGCAGATGGAAGCTCTCGGCTAGGGCCTCCCAGTCGAAGGGCGTGGCCGGCTCCATCCCTAGAGAGCGATAGAAGGAGGCCACGGGGAAGTCGAAGCGCCGGCGGTAATCCTCGCGCGACAGGGACGGAAGGCGATGGGCGCGCAGAATGGCGTTGAGGGCATCGAGGCACGCCTGTAAATCGTCAATCAGCGTGCCATTAAAGTCCCAAATCACGGTCACAGGGGAGGTCGGGGGCGGGGTCATACGGTAAAGGAAACAGGTTTGAGGGTGTTGGCTTCGGGGTCGATTTCTTGGTTGAGCGTGACGCGGCCGACCCCCAGGAGGATGCCGACAGCGGAGAAAGAGGCCAGGAGGCAAGAGCCGCCATAGGAGAGGAAGGGCAGGGCCAGACCCTTCGTCGGGAAGAGGTGGGTGACCACGGCCATATTGGCCGCGCCCTGCGCGCAGAGCAGCATGGTGGCACCGAAGGCCAGGAGCGTCCCCTGCTTATCCTTGGCGCGGAAGGCAATCGTCGCCCCGCCGCCCAGGAGCAGCAGATAGGCCAACCACACCCCGCCGGTGGCCACGAGCCCCATATCCTCAGCCACTACCGCGAAGATGAAGTCGGTATGGCACTCGGGAAGATAGTACTCCTTTTGCATTCCCTGCCCGATACCCACGCCGCGCAATCCGCCGTTACGGAAGGCAATCTCAGACTGCAACGCCTGGTCGTTCTCGTCGTTTGCCTCCTTGCGCAGGCGCTCCATCCGGTTCGGGTTGAGGGCCACCAGAATGCCAATCGCCGCCACGCCAATCACCCCCAGCAGCAGGCAGCGCCGAATGGAAATCCCCCCCAGCAGCAATGTCATCCCGCAAAGTGCGCAATAGACGAACGACCCGCCAAAGTCCGGCTGCGCCAATGTCAACATAAGCGGCAGCGCCACGATGGCCATCGGCACAACGAAACCACGCCCGAAGCGTTGAATCAATCCTCCCTGCACCTCCAGGTAGGCCGAGAGCACCACGATGATGAAGAGTTTGACGAATTCAATCGGCTGCAGACTGAACGGCCCCAAGTTGATCCACCGGTGCGCCCCCTTGGCCGCGCGCCCAAGCCCCGGCACAAAGACCGCCACCAGTGCGCACACCATCAGCGCAAAGAGCGTCCACATCACTGCCGGCCGCCGATAGAAGCGATAGTCGATGAAGTAGAGCCCCGTGGCCAAGAGTACGCCCAGCCCCAGGAAGGCGCTCTGCATAATGCAGTAGTGATAGGGCCCCAACCCCTGCGACTTGCTGGCATACGAGATGACCATCACCCCGAACACCGCCAGGGCGAAGGTGACAATCATAATCGTGCGAAGGGCAAGCTTGAGCATCGTTGCGGGCCTCTCGAGGGGAAAGAAGAGGCGGATTGCAAGTGGCGCGGGCCAGGGTGCAATCCGCCAACTATCAGCGCCAGGCGCTGGACTTAGTGCTTCGGGATGCGGAGCGTGGTGCCGGGGGCCACGGCGTTATTCGTGGTGTCCTCGAGGTTGTTCGCCGCGCGCAGGTCGGTCAGGAGCACATTGAACTTCAACGAAATGCTCACCAGATCCTCCTTCTCGCCCACCACGTAGGTGGTAAACTCCTCGGCCGGGGCCGCGGGGAGCTGCTGGGGCACCGGAGGCTGAGGCGCAGCCTCTTCCACAGGCGTGGCCGGCGGCGGAGGCGGCAACGCCTCTTCGCCCTGCTGGGGCTGGACATCCACCGGCGTGACAATCACCGCGGGCTCTTCAACCACCGGCGCAGGGGGCTCCGCCTTCGGGGCCGGCGGATCGACCACCGGCTTCTTCTGCTCGGCGGGCTTCTGGGCGGCCGGCTTCTTCACAGGCGTCTTCTCGGCCGGCTTCTTCGTCGCGCCCGGGATGGTGAGCTTCTGGCCCACCCAAATGGTGTCACCCTTCAGGTTGTTGGCCTTCTTGATGGCCTCCACCTTCACCCCGTGCTTGCGCGCAACCGTGCCGAGCACATCGCCGGACTTGACCACATAGGTCGTCGACCCGGCCGGGGCCGCCGGCTTGGCCGCACGCGGCTTGGCCTTGACCGACACATCCGTCCCCGCCGGTAGAAGCACCTTCTGCCCAATGCGCAGGTTGTTCGGGTTCCCGCGCAGCGAGGGGTTGAGGGCCAGAATGTCAGGCTGGCGGACCTTGAAACGGGTGGAAAGCGCGCTCACCGAGTCGCCTGCCGTCACCGTGTAGCTCACCGGCTGGGGATGGACCGCCTCGGGCTTCTTCGCCTCGGGCTTA
>JBJFFT010000126.1:0-5706 GCA_051891975.1 Candidatus Spyradenecus sp.
GCGCGAAACGCTCGTCCAGAACGCCTACATCGTTTGGAAGAACGCCAAGTAAGCGTGTTGCCGCTGCCCGCTCCGCCGGGCAGCACAGAAGGAGCTCGCAATGCCCAAGCCGCTGCTGCCAGCCGACCTCTCCTCGCGCCAATGGGAGCGCGTGGAGCAGAGCCTCGCCGCGCGCGGCTTTCTCTCCGCGCGCGTGGAGGACGCGCGCACCCTCTCGATGCTCCAGCGCCTCTGCGCAGGCATCGCCGAGGGTGCCCTGGGCGAAGGGGAAGCGCGCGACAAAGCCCGTCAGTGGCTTGCCCTCGCCGGCTATGAGCCCGAGGACCCCAACGACACCCTCACCATCAAAGACCTCCGCGCCAAATCCCGCCTCGATATCCTCTTCGACATCAACGTGGGCCACGCGCAGAACTTGGCCTGGTACAACGCCTCGCAGGATGAGGCCATCTTGGATATGTACCCCTGCCAGGAGCTCTTCCGCGCCATCGACTCGCGCAATAAGCGCGACTGGCGCGCCCGGTGGGCCGCCGCCGGTGGCCGCTTCTATGCCGGGCGGATGATCGCCCGGAAGGATGACCCCATCTGGCAGCGCATCTCCCGCTTCGGCACCCCCGTGCCCCCATTCGACTACAACTCCGGCATGGACGTGCGCGACGTCCACCGCGCCGATGCTCAGCTCCTCGGCGTTATCGAGCCCGACGAACCCGCCCCGGAGCCAAACCCCATCGACCCCCTGGCCGGGCTCCAGGTCGATGCCTCCGGCTTCTCCACGGCCCTCGCCCAAGAGATTGCCGACCTCTCCGGCGGCCTCGTGGAACTCGTCGGCAACATCCTCCGCTGGAGCGGAGCATAAGCAGCCGTGAATATCACGCTCACCCTCTCCGATGGCGCCACCGCGCACCTGCAGCAGCTGGCCAAACGCCAGGAAGACCTGCGCGCCCAGGCCACGCGCACCCTCGGAAACTGCGTCAAAGAGCACCTCATCCGCCTCAACGCCCAGCGCCCAAACGCCCTCGGCGGCAACCGCACCAACTACTACGCCCGCGCCGCCCGTGCCACCGCCATCAATCCCCAAGCCGGCACCGTCACCATCGCCAGCCGGGGCTTCCGCTACCAACTCAAAGGCGGCACCCTCCGCCCCTCCGGCCGCCTCTCGCTGCTCACAGGCAGGCCCATCACCCGCCTGGCCATCCCCATCCACGCAAAAGCCCACGGCAAGAACCCCTCGGACTTCGGACCCCTCTTCCTCCTCCAAAGCAAGGCCGAGAACCGCGCCTACCTTGCACGCACCACCGGCCGCGGAAAGGCCGCCAAGCTCGAGCTCCTCTTCGCCCTCAAAGCTTCCGTCACCCATAAGCCCGATCCCACCCTCCTCCCCGACGCGCGCACCATCTCTCAGGCCATCCACACCGCCTTTAAGAAGCTGCTGGCTGTTAGCCGTTAGCTGCTAGCGCGCGTGCCGCGACAAACAAAGCAAAGGAAGAAGCCGTGAAGTTCTCATCCTATATCCACCCGCTTGCCCGTCGCGGCCACGCCGCGCTTCCCGTCTATCAAGCGCAGCGCGTAGCGCGGCGCGATTTCACGCCTATCGAAGCGTAGCGACTGAGCAAAGCAAAGGAGCGAAGCAATGGCAGACGACAAATACGTCATCCAAGTGGAGGCCAAAACCGAAGAGGCCCAAAAGAAACTCAACGCCGTGGCCAAAACCACTGGCCAAATGGGACAAAGCGCCCAAGCCGCCGCCAAGGATGCCAAAACCCTCGGCGGCGTGGTCGGCCAAGCAGCCGAGGCCGCCAGCGCAATGGGCGGGGCCTTCGGCGGCGCCGGGCGCGCCGTCGCGCTCTTCTCAACGGCTCTGCGCGCCCTCAAGATGGCCCTCGCCGGCGCCACTGGCGGCATCTCGCTGCTCATTGGTGCCATCGGTGCGGCGCTCGCGGCCGTCATCAACCTCTTTCAACGCCACAAAGAAGAGCTCGCCGCCTTTGAGCAAGCCCAGAAGCAAAGCGCCCAAAGCACCCACGAAAGCCTCCAGCGCCTCAACCAATCGCGCCTCGACGGCCTCTCGCGCGCCTATGCCCAGGCCAACGACCAGGCCAACGCCCTTCTCTCCACCTCCGAGCGCCTCGCCGCTGCCCACCGCCAGTGGGTCGATGCCAATCTCCAGTGGAACCTCGCCCAGCTCGATAGCCAAGAGCAAGCCGCCCTCTCCGGCGCCATCGGCGATAGCCGCGCCCAGGAAGACATCAAGGCCAAATACGCCGCAGAGCGCTCGCGCGTCTCCGGCGAAGCCGCCATCCAAAACGCCCAAAACGACCTCTCCGGCGCCCAAACCAAACTCTCCGCCGCACAGGACGCGCGCGATGCCAAGGCCCAGCAGCTCAAGGAGACCGCCGCCGCGCGCGATGCCGCGCTCGAAAAGCAGCAGCGCATCGTCCGCCGCCTCGATGCCTCCAATGCGCTCCTCGCCAAAGGCAACAAAGCCGTCAGCCAAGAAGAGATCGGCCGCCTTGAAGGCGCCTATAAAGCCACCCTTGAAGAGGTCAAAGCCCTCGACGAAGCCCTCCCCAAGCTCCGCCAAGAGCTCAACGCCCTCTCCGCAGAGGTCTCCGTGGCCGAAACCGGCGTCAACATCGCCTCCCTCAACCTCGAAACCACCCAAACCAAAAACGCCAACGCCCGCCTCCAATCCCAAAACGACACCGCCAATCGCACCACCGCCCGCCAACGCGCAGACCAAGATGCCGCCCAACGCGAACAGGAAAGACGCGACGCCCAGGCCAAGGCCGAAGCCAAGCGCCAAAGCCGCATCCAGGAAGCCGACGCCGCAGCCTCCAAAGAAGCCGCCGATGTAAAGGAACTCCAGGACAAAGCCGCCGCCACGCGCATGGGCCTCGACACCCGTGCAAGCGCCGTGCAAGGCGCTCAAGAGGCCTATGCAGCCGCCGTGCAACGCCGAACTCAAAACGCCGCGCGCCTGGGCTCGCTATACGCCACCTCCCGCACCGCCGCCCAAGATGAAGGCGCCATCCTCCGAACCGCCCAGAATATGAAGCGCGCCGAAGAAGCCTTCAACCAAGCCGCCTCCGCCGCAGAAGCCTTCTTCAAGACCTTCGACGCAGCCCTCAAACGCGAACAAGGCGAAGCCGACCGCGCCGCCCAACGCGCCAAAGCCGCCCGAGAGACCAATTAGCCACACCGTTCCGTGGCGGCTCGCTTGCGAGTCGCACCATCCAAAGGAGCCCCTCATGCAACTGCGCTTCTACCTCAACGCCGAAACCACCCCTCGCTCCGCCGAAAGTCTCGGCATCGCCTCGGCCACCCTCTCCCTCCTCTCCCTGGCGGCCGACCAACTCCGCCTCTCCACCACCCGCTCCCTCGGCAAAGCCCCCCTCAAATACGGCGACACCCTCCGCCTGACCCGCCTCACCGGCACCGAAAGCACCCTCTTCATCGGCCGCGTCACCTCCATCCGCGCCGCCGCAGATGCCACGCAGCACGCCCACGACATCACCCTCCTCGGCCCCTGGGCCGACCTCGAGCAAATCGTCTACAAGCAGCAGGCAAACCTCTACGATGCCACAAAGAAAGCGCTCATCAAAGACTACGCCTCCCGCGTCATCCTCTCCGGCGGCGGCCGCACCGTCACGCAAATGCTCCAGGACATCGTCTCCTACGCCGCAGACAAGGGCGGCGCAGCCCTCGCGTCCACCCCCGTCATCGACAATATCGCGATGGCCCTCCCGCGCGATGAGCAAGAAGGCCTCACCTGCGCCGGCGCCATCCAGCGCCTCCTGCGCTTTATGCCCGACGCCACCTCCCGCTTCGACTACGCCCCCGAAACCCCCGTCCTCCACCTCTCGCGCGCCAAAGAGCGCGACGTCACCTCCCTCGCCGATCGCCAAGCCGCCGCCATCGACCTCGCCGCCCTCACCGACCGCGCCATCGACCGCGTGGAAATCGAGGTCTACAAAACCAACACCATCGACGGCAAAGAGCGCCTCTCCATCGAGCGCCTCCGCTACCCCACCGACCCCGCTGCGTGGGCCGATGGCTCCGTCACGCGCAAAACCCTCTCCGTCCCACTCGAAATGGAAGGCCGCGCCGTCGCCTACGAACGCGCCCGCATCGAAAGCGAAAAACTCCCCGATAACCTCATCGGCACCCCGCAATCAGCCGCCAAACTCTGGCTCCAAAACCACATCGAAGAGCTCTCCCAAAACATCTTCGATTGGCCAGAAGGCGTCACCGTCGCCTACGAAACCCGCCGCTTTATGTACGTTGACGATGCCGGAGAAGCCGTCTACGAAACCAAAACGGACGCCGAGGCCCTCGCCCAATTCCCCCGCATCGCCCACTCGGCCATTCCCCACTGGGTCGACACAACCGCCCAAGCCACCCTCACCGTTATCTTCCCCAAAAAGGCCGAAGAACGCGACATCGGCGGCACGAAATACGCCATCGGCTCCACTGAAAACGAAGTCTACACCCTCCGCTTCACCGCCTGCTCGGCCGAAAGCGGAAACTACCGCCGCATCGCCTCCGCGCAAGCCGCCGAAATCTGCCCGGCCACCCTCCCCCAAGCACTCTGGAACTCCTGGCACCCCGTCTACGCCGAAGGCACCCTCACCCTCTGGCTCGGCGAAGCAGACGCCATCCCCACCATCGGCAGCCGCGTCACCGGCTACCCCGGCGAAGTCGACGGCACCCTCTCCATCATCCAAGGCATCACCCTCAGCGACAGCGGCGAACTCTCCCTCACCCTCGGCCCGCCAGAACACCTCGCCCCGCACGACCTCGTTGAACTCCTCCGAGGCTTCCGCACCCGCCGCCCAGCCCGACACGCCAACCAACAAGAAACAGGCGAAGACGATGCCGCCCTCGACACCGGCTCCGCCTCCGCACAAACCTCCTCCGCCCGCTCCTCCGCCCTCCAAACCAAATCCATCATCTACGGCGCAGACGATAAAACCAAAACCGCCACCATCGACCCCGACGCCCTCCCCTCGGCCGCCAAAGCCACGCTCCGCGAAATCACCATCCTGCAATACAACTCCACCACCAAAAAACTCCAGCCAACAAAAGCCTACGTCCTCGCCACCGAACCCACAAACGCCGGCAGCGAAATCGAACTCGGCGCCGCACTCCCCGCCAAAGACTTCCTCATCAATGGCACCGCCGCAAAACTCACTACCACCGCCGCCTCCGGCTCCGGCTCCTCCGCCACCCCAGCCAAACTCTCCCTCACACTCCCCATCTTCAACCCCACCGCAGAAGCCGACCCCACCCCCCTCACCCTCGAAACCGACGCCTCCGCCTTCATCGGCCCCCAAGGCCCCACCGGGCCACAAGGCCCGCAAGGCCCCCAAGGCCCCACCGGCACCTTCAACACCGGATCGGCCCTCTCCCTCGATGTCGTCACCGCAGTCAATTACGACACCTCCACCTACAAACTCACCTACACCAAGCGGACCATCAAGTTCTACGGCACCTCCATTGGAAACGAGTCGTCGCCACAAGAAATCACCACCGCCACAGCCCACTCCGCCGAGCACTAACCTATGGCCACAGCCCTCGTTTACTTCTCCTCCCTCTGGACGCGCGCCAACACCGGCGTCGTCAAACACTCCTCCTACGAGGGCAAAACCGTAGAATGCGAAATCGCCACCGGCACCATCTACGACTCCAGCCCACACACCGGCTCGGTCC
>JBJFFT010000127.1:0-5700 GCA_051891975.1 Candidatus Spyradenecus sp.
CCTTTCCGCTGCCGCTCGAGCACATCACCCAGGAGATGTACTACCGCTATCTCCTGCCCGAGTTGCTCGTGGACGAGGCGCGCACCATCTACATCGACGTGGACGTCCTGGCCTTGGGCGACCTCTTGCCGCTGTGGCAGTGGGATCTGGCGGGCTGCCCCCTGGCCGGCACCACCGACCTCAAGGAAGATACGCCCGACTTTCGCGCCTACAAGCAGCGTCTGGGAATGAAGCCCGATGCCAAGTACTTCCTCTCGGGGATGCTGGTGATGGACCTGGAGACCCTCCGCCGCGAGGACTTTGGCCGCAAGTGTATGGAGAACACCGCCAAGCACTTCGACCATATCGCCTGGCCGGACCAGGATGTCATCAACCTCACGATGGAGGGGCGCATCCTCGAGCTGCCGATGCGCTTCAACTGCGTTGACCCGAAGCGTCTGCCCAAGGGTGAGCAGATGGTGGTGCGCCACTTCGCGAACTTCTCCTCCAAGCCGTGGTGCTGCCTGTGGAAGAACCGCACCTGGCCGGGCTATGTGCACTATCTGCGCCAGACGCCCTACCGCGACCAGACCTGGCGCTTCCTTTGGGCCCACCTGCTCGGCTTCTTCTACTTCCGCTACGTCAAGAAGGGCTACGAGCGCGTGCTTATCTGCGGCGTGCTCATCCGCAAGCGGAAGGTTGGCAAGGGAGCCTGACGAGATGGCCGCTTCCACCCCCATCCAGCGCCTCGGCGCGCCCTACGGCAAGACCGTCGGCCTGGCCATCTTGGCCTACAAGGCTCCGGGCACCACCCGCGCCTCCATCGAGAATCACCTCGCCCACGGCCTCTATGACCTCTTTGATCAGGTCACCGTCTGCTTCCAAGCTTGCAGCGAGGAGGACCTGGCGATGGCCAAGGCCTGCGGCGTTCAGGCCGTCGGCCGGCCGGAGAACCTCGGCATTCAGGGCGGCTTTCGCTGGGCGTGGGAGACGCTGAAGACCGACTACGTGCTCATACTGGAGAACGATATCCCCGTCTGCGTCAGCCCCGAGGCGATGGAAGCACAACTGCGTGAGGCGATGGCGCGCCTGGAAGCCGGCGAGGTCGACCTCGTGCGCCTGCGCAACCGCTTCAACCCCGGCGAGCAGAACCGCTTTGCCGGGCCCTATTCCTACTTTTGGCCGGTGCGCGAGCCCGATCCGCGTTGGGCGAATGCCGAGCACCTTAACACCGCTCCCGCCTGGTGTAAGGCCCTGCGGCGGTGGTTGCGCCCGCTCAAGGCGCAGCGCTGGTGCGGCCGCAGCCCCTATGTGGAGCGCTACCCTGAGCAACTCTTCCCGCGCTGGATCAAGCGCCTAGGGCCCGACTTCCTCTGCGTCGACAGCTGGGTGCTCCCCTGGACCAACCAGTGCACCCTCATCTCCCACGCGCGCTTCGGGCAGCTGCTGGACTACGCCGACGCGCACCCCTCCTGGCACATCCACAACTCCGAGGGCAACAAGATGCCGACCCTCGAGACGCCCCTCAACCGCCTCTGGTGGCGCCGGCAGCATCTGCGTATCGGCCTGCCCGAGGGAGTCTTCACGCATCGCCGGCTCGACCGCGGCCGCCAGGGGGTCACGCGCACGGTCGTCATCCCCAAGGCGCGCGCTTACGAGCGGTGGATCGCCGGGGGTGTGGCGGCGGTGGTGGCGGGGCTCCTCCTCTGCTTGGGGCTGCCGATGCCGGCGCGCGCGCTGGTAATGGGCGCAATCGGCGCGGCCGTGTTGGGCTTCAGCGCGGCGGTCGCCTGGTGGCGGCCGCGCACGCCGGCCAAGGTCCCCATTGTGTTGATGCTTCACGCGGTCAATGAGCAGGTGATCGACCCCATTTGCCCGAATAACACCGTCCGCCCGGGTGAACTTTGCCGGCTCTTGGCCGCGCTGCGTAAGGTCGGCTACACCTTCCAAACCCTCTCCGAGGCCGCCGACAAGCCTGCGCGCCGGAGTGTGGTGCTGACCTTCGACGATGGCTATGCCGACAACTACACCGAGCTCTTCCCCATCCTTCAAGCCTTCAAGGTCAAGGCCACTTGTTTCGTCACCAACCGCGGCGAAACGGACTCCGCCTTCTTGACCCCCGCGCAGATCCGCGAGATGGCTGCCTCCGGTCTTGTCGAGTTCGGCGGCCACACCGCCCACCATCAGCGGCTGGACGAGGTGCCCCTGGCTGAGGCCGAGCGCGAGATTGTCGAGAACCGCGCCTGGCTCGAGCGCCTCCTGGGCCAAGCGCCCCGCGCCTTCGCCTATCCCTGCGGCGGCTACACTGCGCAGGCCGTCGAGGCCGTCAGCCGCGCCGGCTACACGCTGGCCGCCACGATGCACAAGAAGCTCCGCCCCCTGGCGACGGAGCCGCTCCTGATCAACCGGCGCATCCTCCCGCGCGGCTTGCGCCCCTGGCAAGCCTATCTCCTCGCTACGCGCGGCCGCTTCCGCCCCTAGCAACCTCCTTGAACCAGAAGTAGACGAAGATGAGCGATTCTCCACACCTCTCCAGTGAACAGCAAGACTTCTGCCGCGAAGTTGAAGCCTTCGGTGATGTTTGCCGATTGCGCCCAATGGCGGTGGATTGGAGCGCCTCGGGCTCCACCTTTTGGCGGGCCACGTTAACCTCCGACGGCACCCAGCCGGAACAAGAGGGCTTTCTGAAGCACTACGCTCCGCGCCTGGCCAAGGAAGCACTGGCCGAGGGCGAGATGGCCCGTCAGTACGCAGCCGACATCGCCCGCCTTGAACTCAAGCACGTGACCGCCTCCTGCCCGATTCACACCTACACCTTGCACGATGGCAGCGTCATCGTCCTTTCGCCCTTCCAGCGCGGAGAGGTGTTGATAGATCTTATCCGTGCCGGCAAGCCCCTCTCGCCCGAGCGCTCGGAGATCCTCCGCCAAGGCTTGTGCGACTTGGCGACCGTTGCGCTTCACGGCACGCTCTATCACCGCGATATCAATCCAAAGAACCTCATCCTCACCGCCGATAAACTCGTGCTGATCGACTTCCAGACCGCAATCCCCAAGGCCAATCCGCGCTATCGCAACCCCCCGATTGCATTCATTCGCGCCAACTGCGGGCTTGGCTTCAACTACTCTCCCCGCCGCGGCGCCTGGAATGACGCCTTCTCCGTGGCCACGGTCTTCGCCGAGTGTCGCGCCATCCTTACGCCAAACGGCCAGGAGGCGCAAATCCAGCAGCGCCTGAACGAAATCGCTACGCGCGCCCCCACGCTCATCCCCGAGTACTTCGTCGACGATGACTGGCGCAAAGCCACCTATAAGCGCTATCGGCGCCTCTGCATGCGTCCGGCCTGGACCTATAAGGCCACCAGCCGCGACAAGTGGCGCATCGTCCTGGATATTCTGCGCGAACTGGTAGAGCCGTCCGCTTACGTGGCAACGTCGGCCGGTGCGAAAGGAGTTCGCCGTGAACCCTGATTCCGCTGACAGACGCCTCGGGGCGCCCTACGGCAAGACCGTTGGCCTGGCGATCCTCGGCTTCAAGTCCCCGGAGACCACCCGACACACCATCCAAAGCCACGTCGATCACGGCCTCTATCGCCTTTTCGATGAGGTGGTTGTCTGCATCCAAAGCTCCACCCCCGAACTGCGCGCGCTCGTCGACTCCTTCGGCCTGCGCCACGTCGACCGCGAGGACAACCTCGGCATTCAGGGCGGCTTCCGCTGGATTTGGCAGACCGTGCAGACCGATTACCTCCTGGTCCTGGAGAATGACTTCCCTGTCTGCGTCAGCGCCGAGTCGATGGAAGCCCAGTTGCGCGAAGCCATCGCCCACCTCGAAGCCGGAGAGGTCGACCTCGTCCGCCTGCGCAACCGCTACAACCCCGGTGCCCAAAACCGCTTTGCGCACATGTACACGCGCTTTTGGATGCTCCAAGAGCCCGACCCTCGCTGGGCCGACACCGAGCCGCTCGATTGCGCCCCCGCCTGGCTCAAGGGCTTGCGCCGCCTCTTTCGCCCCTGGAAAGCCCAGCGTTGGGCCGGCCGCAGCCCCTATATCGAGCGTCACCCCGACCGCCTCTTCCCCCGCTGGATCCGCCGCATCGGCCCGGACTTCTTCGCCGTCGACAGCTGGGTCCTTCCCTGGACCAACCAATCCACCCTCATCTCCCACGACCTGATGGGCCGTTTCCTCGACTTCGCCGAGGCCCACCCCTCCTCCCACACCATCAACGCCGAAGGCAACAAGCTCCAGACCTTCGAGCCGCCCCTCAACCGTTGGTGGTGGCGCAACCACCACTTCCGCATCGGCCTGCCCGAAGGCATCTTCACCCACGAGCGTCACGACCGGTAAGCGCCGCCGGCAGCCAACCCGCTCGCCAATCTCTCCTCTACAAGCCGCCGTTCTCGGCGGCTTTTCTATTGGCCGGCGCTTTCTTTGCCTCCCCCTCGCACAAAAAAGTGAAAAAAGTGCTTGCATTTCGTTCTGAGGGTTTGCTATTATTCCGCCCGTTCCACCGCTCGGGTGGTGAAATGGCATACACGCATGCTTGAGGTGCATGTGGAGAGATCCGTGGGGGTTCGAGTCCCCCCCCGAGCACCATCTTGAAGCCGAAGTCGCAAGACTTCGGCTTTTTTCGTGCCCGGCAGACCTCCAGGCGCCCGGCTCCGTCCCCGCCCCCCGAAAACCACCCGCCCCGCCAACCCGCCCAAGATACCCCCAAAAGACCTTGTATTTTCGCAAGAAAGATGAGAAAACAATCAATAAAGATGAGAAACGCCCCTTGGAGAGATGTCCGAGGGGCGTTTTGCAGGGGATGTGCAGGGGGTCAGCAGAGGGGGTGCATTTCGTGGTGGAGGCGTAGGAGGACCCATCGGGCGCAGTTGATGGCCCAGGAGTTTCCAAGGGCTTTATAGCGTAGTGTTTTTGGGGCGGGTCGGCCGTTGTAGGGGATATTGGTGTAGCCGTCTGGAAAGCCCATCAGGAGTTCGCACTCGGTTGGAGAGAGGTATCTTAGGGGTTGGTTTTTGACGGCGATGGCGTGGGGTTCGCCGGTCATCAGCGTGGGTGAGATGTGCTCGAAGCGGGATTTGACGGTGTCGAGGCGGCGGTGTGAGAGGATGCCTTGAGGCACCGAGAGAGGGCCTTGGCGAGCAGAGGCGGGGTCTTCCTGCGTGTCCATTGGGCGAGTCGGCGGGCGATTTCCGAGGCTCGCTGGGGGTTCATAGAGCACGCGTGCGGGGCCTTGCCAGTCTGCGCGATGAGCGACAAGCCAGACACGTCTCCGCCGTTGGGGAAGAGCGAGAGGATACTGGTCCACTCGGGCATATTGAGCGTCAAGCACTCGCCAGCAGACGCCGTAGTCTTCCTTTGAGGCCGGGGTGGCGATGCCAAAGGTTTTCCAGCCGTGTTTTGGCGGGGAGATGGTTTGGCCGGTGAGGAGGGAGAGGAACTGTGCGAAGGCGCGGCCGCGATCTTGGCTAAGAACGCCTGTGACGTTTTCCCAGACGAGCCAAGGCACCCGTGCTTCACGAGCCAGGCCCACAAAGGCGAGCATAAGGCGTCCTCGAGGGTCTTGTAGACCGCCACGGTTTCCTTGGAGGGAGAAGGCTTGGCAGGGGGTTCCGCCGGAGAGGACATCGATTTGGTTTTCATAGGAGGTTCCTTTGATTTTGGTGAAGTCGCCGAGGTTTGGGACGTTTGGGTAGTGGTGTGCGAGGAGTGCGT
>JBJFFT010000128.1:0-5682 GCA_051891975.1 Candidatus Spyradenecus sp.
CATAGCTCCTTCGCTTCGCTCGGACTTGGCCGGGGTGGAGCGCACCGCGCTCCCGAGGGGTGTGGGGGCGAGAAGTCCGAGCGAAGCGAAGGAGCTATGTCAACAGCCACCACACGGAGGTGCGGGGGCGAGTAGCCCCCAGGTGGGCAGGGTTAGCCGACGAAGGGGCGAAGGGCGCTGAGGCGTTGGAGGAAGTGGATGAGGAGCCAGGTGAGGGCCATACCGAGGGTGGCGGCGGTGGGGAGGAGGAGGGGCGTGGGGAGGAGGGCGCGCAGGCAGCAGTAGATGCCGGTGACGATGACATAGTGCGCGCAGAAGACGCCGAAGCCGCAGCGGGTGAAACTCTTGAGCAAGCGCAGGATGGGCGAGGGCGCCCAGGAGATACACTTGATGAGCAGGAAGGCGCCGGCGGACATCATCGCCACGGGAAGCGAGCAGTACCACCAGAAGAACTCGAACATCTTAGCGGTGCAGTCGGGGCGGTTCCACATCCAGTGGGTGCCGCCGAGGACGATGGCGTAGCCAAGCAGGAGGAGGGGGAGGGAGAGGGCAAGCGTGCGACGCGGGGTCCAGTTGACGGACTTGAGGAGGTGGCCGAGGACGAGGTAGCCGACGAAGCCGGAGAAGGGGTGGAACATGCCAAAGGCATTCCAGTCGCAGACGCCCAGGACGGGATAGGCGTCGAAGGAGGCGGTCTTCGCGAGGTCAAGCGTGGGCGCGCCGAGGAAGCGGAGGGCGTAGTCGGCGAAGAGGGTGGCGCCCCAAGAGGTGTTGAGGAGCGCTTCCAGCAGGAGCGGCCAATCCCACAGCGCCAGGGCAGCGCCCCAGAGGGCCAGGAAGGTGACCTTGGCACCGGTGGTCGCGCTCTTGAGCCAGGCCGAAAGGATGGGCATAAAGAGGTAGAGGCCGATGAGCAGATAGACGTACCACAGCGGCACGGCGTATTGGTTGAACTGGAAGATGGAGAGGAAGAGGGTGCGGCCGATGGAGGCGGCATCGGTGTGGAGCGGGGCGGCGAAGGGGAAGCAGACGCGCTGGATGGTCTCTTCGGCGAGGCCGCAGGTATGCAGCAGCCACGGCAAGGCGGCGTAAACGGCGCTCCAAACGATGAAGGGCAGGAGGACGCGGCGGATACGTTTGGCGAAGATGCCGCCAAAGCTCTCGCGCGTCGGCAGGAGGAGGGCACCGGTGAGCATCACGAAGAGCGGCACGCACGGGCGGACGAAGGAGCCGTAGATTTCGCTCCAGATGCGTTCGCCGGGGGAGCCAAAAGCGGCCAGGGGGTCGCCGGCGTGGCAGAGGCAGACCATTAACATCGCAATCACGCGTAACCATCCCATCCAGACGCAGAAGGGCCGTTCAGTCGTAGGCTTCGTCATCACACTCTCCTTGATTAGATAAAGAGACTGCCGTAATCGCGCGATTACGGCAGTCTGTCATAGCCAGGGGCTAAGGTTAGTCTTCCCAGAGCTTGGCGGGATATTCGCCGGCGGCGACCATCTTCTTGATGGCTTCGACGACGACGGGCTTATCCTCGCGGTAGGTGACGCCGAACCAGCTGCTGTTGGTGGGGAGCACTTCCACGGTGGCCTTGCCGGCCTTGACGAGTTCGTCGACGTAGAAGGGGATGTACCACTCGGCCTTGAGCTGGCCTTCGTGCTCGTGGAACCAGGTGGCAAAGCGCTCTTCCATCCCGTCGAAGAGGGCGGGGGTGAAGCCCCAGAGGTTGAGGGAGACGCGGCTCTCGCCCTTGAGGGGGACGGGGTTGGCGGGGTCTTCCTCGTTCTGGATGGCACCGCCATCCTTGCGGGTGATCTTGGTCATCTCGGTCACGCCCAGGAGCTTGCCCACGGGGGAGACTTCGCAGATGCCGCGGGCGACCGAGCCGTTCTCGGAGAGGGTCTGGTCCAGGCGGTAGCCGACCATCGCGAACTGCTTGGGCTGGGCGGTCTCATCGACGGTGGAGAGGAAGCCGGCCAAGCGCTTGAAGGCATCGGCACCGTAGAAGTCGTCGGCATTGATGGCGGCGAAGGGGGCATCGATGACAGTGCGGGCCGAGCGGATGGCGTGGGCGGTGCCCCAGGGCTTCTCGCGGCCTTCGGGGAAGGTGCAGCCTTCGGGAAGGTCGAGGGGGTCCTGGAAGGCGAGGGCAATCTTGATCTTGCCTTCATACTTGGCCACGATCTTCTCGCGGAAGGCTTCCTCGAAGTCCTTGCGGATGATGAAGACGATGCGGTCGAAGCCGGCGCGGATGGCATCATAGATGGAGTAATCCATAATGGTCTCGCCCGAGGGGCCGACGGAATCGATCTGCTTGAGGCCGCCGTAACGGCTGCCCATGCCGGCAGCCAAAATCAGCAGGGTGGGTTTCTTGCTCATATCAATCTCCTTGTGGGTTAAATTACTTGCCGGCCGCGACGATGGCCGCGAAGGAGTCGGCTTCCAGGGCCGCGCCGCCGATGAGGCCGCCATCGATGTCGGGCTTGGCCATCAGGTCGGCCGCATTGTTGGGCTTCATCGAGCCGCCGTACTGGATGCGGACCTTCTCGGCCTTGGCGGGGTTCATCTTGGCGAGGGTGGCGCGGATGAGGGCGTGGACCTCCTGAGCCTGGGTGGAGGTGGCGGTCTTGCCGGTGCCAATGGCCCAGACGGGCTCGTAGGCGATGACGATCTTCTCGAAGTCCTCCTGGCAGCCGGCGAGGTCCTTGGTGACCTGGTTGACGATGACATCCTGCATCTTGCCCTCTTCGCGCTCCTGGAGCGTCTCGCCCACGCAGACGATGGGGGTCAGGCCAGCTTCCAGGGCGGCCTTGAGCTTGAGGTTCACCGTCTCGTCGGTCTCGGCGAAGTACTGGCGGCGCTCGGAGTGGCCGAGGATGACGTACTGGACGCCGAGGTCCTTGAGCATCCCGGCAGAGATTTCGCCAGTGTAGGCACCGTTGGCCTTCCAGTGCATATTCTGAGCACCGAGGCCAATCTTCGAGCCTTTGAGCGCGGCAGCGGCGGCCGGGATGTCCACGAAGGGCACGCAGACAACCACCTCCACGCCGCAATCGCCCTCGTTGGTGGCCTTGCGGATGCCCTCGATAAGCGCGGCGGCCTCGGAGGGCAACTTGTTCATCTTCCAGTTACCTGCGACGATTTTGGTACGCATAGTGAATGAGCTTCCTTTCTGGGTTTACAAATAGATTACGGGTTGCTTGCCAATGCAGTCCTGCGGGCAATGGTCGCAGTCGCCATCGCACGGTTCGGGCTCATCCCCGGTGGGGAGCTCCTCGAAGCGTTCGGGGCTAATCTCCTCGATGGCGAGGGCTTGGGCGATGGAGAAGTTCGCGAAGTCGGTCCCCTCCGGGAAGGTGACCATATAGTAGGCCTCCTCGGAGACTTCGGCAAAGGTAAAGAAGGTGAACTCGAGCGATGTGTCCTGCGTGGCAGTGAGGCCGAGGCGGGCGTAGAGCTTGGGGCCAACGCCTTCGTCGCAGTTGAGCATATCGGTGAGGTCTGCCCCGGAGCAGGCAATCTGGTGCTCGCCCACGTAGCGCAGGTCGAGGAGTTCCTCCTCCTCGCCGTCGATCTCATCGGGGATGGGGTCTTGGGCCATCGCGGTTCCTTAGGGGATGAACTGATAGTAGACCACGCGGTCGGGCAGCTCGCCATAGGCATCGCGCCAGACGAGGGCCACGGCACGGGCGGTGGAGAGCGGCTTGTGGGCCGAGAGTTCGCGCGCCGAGTTGTAGGCGATGAAGTCCGCGCGCAGGATAAAGAGGAAGAGCTGCTGACGGTCGCCGAAGCTCTCCTTGGCAATGGCCAGGAGGGTGGTCATGTCATTCTGGCCGAGCTTATCGGAGGAACCCTTGGTGGCGTTATAAGCCATCAAGCGATCGGCGAAGGAGCCGTTGGGGTCGTCCTGCACGATGAAGTCGAGGGTCTTGGGGCGCGTGGGGGTGCCGGTCTTGCCCTCGTAGAGGGTCTGGTTGCTACGAGTCCAATCCATCGCGCGCCCAAGATTGCCACCGGAGGTGGTCGGGAGCGGGAAGAGGTACTTGGTGACGAACTCGTCGTACTTCGGCTTGGCGTCCTCGGAGGTGAGGGGCGCATCCGGCGTGAGATCCTTCAGGGCCTTGAGGTCCTCGTTGACCATCCCGGAGGCAACGCGTTTGACCGTCTCGGCGGCCTTGAGGCGCTGGTAGGTGACGTAGGCCGTCTGCTTGATGGTGGGCGGGATGCCGAGCAAGGCGAACTGCTTGAGGCGCTGGTGGAGGAGGTAGTTGTCCTGAGCGGCGAAGGCATTGACGATGCCACGATGTTCCTCGGGGAAGTTCTCGCCGCCAAAGCCGCGCAAGAGCGAGGCGAGCTTAGTGTACTTGGTGTAGTCCATCGCGCCATCCTTCAGATCCACCACTGGCAATGTCCGGAAGAAGGAGGCCTTGGCCACCCGCTCGTGATAGTTTGCGAGGGAGTTGGAAAGATAGCGCTTGGAGGTCGACCAGACGTTAGAATCGTAGGGGACCGGCAGGAAGGCGAGTTCGGCCGGCAAGAGGAGCTGCCCAGCATCATTGTAGCCATAGCGAATATCCTCAACCGCAAGCCCCCAGGTGAAGGGCACAAGGGACTTATGCGCCTCGGCATAGTCCTGCTGGATGGGCGAAGGATTATTGTCACCGCTAGTCAGCTCGCCGCTACCGCCCTGGAAGATCCAGTGCGGGGAGGAGAAGTTCTTGCGGTAGTTGCCGCCATTCGTGCCCGTGTAAGCCGAAGGGTCATCCGAAACACCGAACATTGGCGAGAGCCAGTTATAGCGCGGGTCGATGGCGAACCAAGTGCCCACATCCGGCGAGAGGGATTGGTAAGAGGCCTTGTCATCCCCAGCTTTGGCAAACTCAATGCTCCCCATCTTCAGGGCCTCACCCATGTTGATGGAGACCTCAACCTTCAATTCCTGTTCGTCAAGCTTAGCAGTGTAGGTCTTCTGCCCATCCGTGCCGGCAGCCTCTTCGGTAATCTTCCATTGCAGGGTGAAAGAGACCTTGACCGGGCGCGTAATGCGGAAGTACTGCGCGTCAAGTTCGCTGATTCGCGAGAGGGTCACGCGCTTATTGAGGTCTGCCGGATAGCTCGTCTTGTTCTGTTCGCTGGTATTGATCGCGGCAGGGCAAAGGTCGACGACAGCCGAACCTTGCTTGCACGGCACGCGGAAGAAGAAGTCGACCAGCAGATCCACCTCCATCGCCTCGGCGGTGTCCGGTGCCGACTTCTCGAGGTTTGCCACCGGCAACTCCGTGCCCTTGAACTCAATCGAGAACTTATCGGTGCTCATCGAGATATTCGGGGCCAAGCCGGTGCTCCGGAAGATTGTCTCGGCACCTCCGTCCACATCTAAGCCGCCATTCACCTTAAGGTCACCCTTGGCCACCCCCTTCTCCACCGGAATCTCCTTGTTGCCCTTGGTTGCCGCAGCAATCACGCCGGCAAAGCCCTCGGGCTTGAAGGAGAAGTTCCCGGTTGAAGCCTTGCCACCGGGGAAGTAGCTACGCAAACCAATCTGCTGAGAGAGCTCCGGCAACTCGATGGTCACCTTTTGGTCGCCAAAGTGGCTGGGAATGTCCTCAATGCGTGTAAAGGTCGCAGTCTCCCCCTTCGGTGCTAGCCCCTTGAAGGCCTCCTCAAAGGCCTTCTTGATCT
>JBJFFT010000129.1:0-23955 GCA_051891975.1 Candidatus Spyradenecus sp.
ACTTTTTTCTCGTTTTGCATACTTTTCCCTTGAAAGTGTCTACTTTGTGTTGTATGCTTTGTCTCGTTGTTAGGCGAACAATGTTTAAATTCTAGCACAAAAGGAGGCTTGATGAACGATCGCGTGTACCGGGGGCAATTCGACCTAGGGCCTACCTCGAGGTGAGGTAGGCCCTAGGTCGAGGCGAGGTAGGCCCTACCTTTTTTAGGGTATCGCGCGGCCTTGGACGGGGGTGGGGGCAGGGGGTGTTTCGCGGAGCGCTATGCTTTAGAACGCGTTCGGGTGGAAACGTTGGCTCTTGGGCGCAAAAAAGGAGAGGGGAAGAACGCGTGTTCTTCCCCTCTCCTTTCTGGAGGCGATGGCCAGCGGGTGGCGCTCGCTTAGGTGTAGCGAAGGACTTCGTCGACGGTGGTGTAGCCGTCGAGGACATTGCGGATGGCGTCTTCGCGCATCGTGCGCATACCGAGCTCGCGGGCCTTCTCGCGGATGACGAGGGTGGGCTCGCGGGCGTTGATCATCTCGCGGATGGGGTTGCTCATCCGCAGGAACTCGAAGACGCCTTTACGGCCCTTGTAGCCGGTGGCGTTGCAGATCTTGCAGCCCTTGCCGTAGGCGAACTGGCGGTTGCCGATGTCCGAGCGGACCAGGCCGAGGCGGTGGATGGCCTCGTCGTCGGGGTCGTAGAAGGTCTTGCAGTTAGCGCAACAGGTGCGGACGAGGCGCTGGGCGAGGACGGCCTGGAGGGTGGAGGAGATGAGGTAGGGGGCCACATTCATATCCACCAAGCGGGTGACGGCGCCGGCGGCGTCGTTGGTGTGCAGGGTGGAGAAGACGAAGTGACCGGTGAGGGCGGCCTGGACGGCGATCTCGGCGGTCTCCAGGTCGCGGATTTCGCCGACCATAATGACGTCGGGGTCCTGACGGAGGAAGGCGCGGAGCACCTTGGCGAAGGTGTTGCCCTGCTGCGGGTTGATGGGCACCTGCACGAGGCCCTCGATGTCGTATTCCACCGGCTCTTCGGCGGTGAGGATCTTGGTATCGGGCTTATTGATGGCGCGCAGGCAGGAGTAGAGGGTGGTGGTCTTACCGGAACCGGTCGGGCCGGTGACGATGAAGATGCCGTTGGGCTTCTCGATGTCCATCGTGATGCCGTCGTAGATGTCCTCGGGCAGGCCGATGTTCTCCAGGTCGAGGGAGACGGCCGAGCGGTCGAGGACGCGGAGCACCACCGATTCGCCGTGGACCGTGGGCAGGCAGGAGACACGGAGGTCGACCTGGCGCCCGGCGACGGTGAGGGCGATACGGCCGTCTTGCGGCACGCGCCGCTCGGCGATGTTCAGCCCCGAGAGCACCTTGATGCGCGAGATAATCGGCAGGGCCATACTGAGCGGCGGCGGATTCATCTCGTAGAGCGCGCCGTCGACGCGGTAGCGAATCTTAAAGTCCTTCTCGAAGGGCTCGATGTGAATATCGGAGGCGCGGTCGGTAATGGCCTGGTAGAGGACGAGGTTGACGAAGCGGATGACGGGGGCCGAGGCGGCAGCGCTCTCGATGCCCTTCTCGTCGGTGGCGCCGTCGACACCATCGAAGTCCGAGAGATCCTCGATGAGCGCGTCGGAGGCCTCGCCGGCGGAGAAGTTGTCGTCGATGGCCTTCTTGATGGCCTCCTCGGGGGCGAAGACAAAGCGGATCTCGCGCGAGAGGAGGAAGGTGAGCTCGTCGATGACGTCCGCTTCAATGAGGTCGGCTGTGGCGAAGGTGGCGTGGTCGCGCTCGACCTCAACGGGGACGATGGTGTGCAGGCGGATGCTGGCCACCGGGATGAGATTCTTGAGCGTGTCGTCGAAGGCGACGGTGGAGAGGTCGATGACATCGGTCCCTTGGCTGCCGGCCATGAGGGAAAGGAGATCCTCTTCGGAGAGCACATCGAGCGCCAGGATGAGCTCCTTGTAGGGCTTGCCATCCTGCAGATGGGCGCGGACGAGCTCTTCGGCCTGGGCGTCGTCGATAAAGCCGTTGTCGCGGACGAGTTCGACAAGCGGGGGAAGGGCGAGGGAGGAAGCCATCTTATTCTCCGGTCATTTCGCGCAGTTTCTGGACGGTGGTCTCGGGGTCCTGCGCCTTGGTGACGAGGTCTTCGTAGGAGATCTTGCCGGCGACGTAGAGGTTGAGGAGGGAGGTGTCGAGCGAGACCATGCCGAACTTGGCACCGGTCTGGATGTCGGAGTTGATCTGGAAGGTCTTGTTGTCGCGGATACGCGAGCGGATGGAGGGGGTGCTCATCATAATCTCGAAGGCGGCGCAACGGCCTTTGCCGCCCTTGTCTGCGCGCGGGAGCAGCACCTGGGAGATGACGGCCACCAAGCTCATCGAGAGCTGGGTGCGGACCTGCTCCTGCTGGTTGGTCGGGAACGAGTCGATGATACGGTCGACGGTCGCGGCCGCACCGGTGGTGTGCAGGGTGCCGAAGACGAGGTGACCGGTTTCAGCGGCGGAGATGGCCGCGGAGATGGTCTCCAAGTCGCGCATTTCGCCCACGAGGATCACGTCCGGGTCCTGGCGCAGGGCGCGGCGGATGGCCTCGGCGAAGCTCGGCACGTCGGCACCGACCTCGCGCTGGGTCACTAGGGACTTCTTGGAGTAGTGGTAGAACTCGATGGGGTCTTCAATGGTGATGATGTGCCGGTCGAACTCGCTGTTGATGATGTTAATCATCGAAGCGAGGGTGGTGGACTTACCCGAGCCGGTGGGGCCGGTAACGAGAATGAGGCCGCGGGGCTTGGTGAGCAGCTCATAGACCGCCTCGGGCAGGCCCAACTGCTCGAGCGTCAGGATGGCCGAGGGGATTTGGCGGAGCACGAGCGCGTAGTTGTGGCGCTCCTTGAAGACCGAGACGCGGAAGCGGGCGGCCTCGGAGAAGGCCAGACCAAAGTCCGCGCCGCCGTTGCGCTCAACCTCTTCAATCTGCTCTTCTGTGGCAATCTCAAGGACGAGTTTGGCGGTGTCGCCGGGGGTGAGGTCGGGGCAATCGAGCGGCTCGAGGGCGCCCGAGCAACGCAGAATCGGGGGCCGGCCCACGCGGATGTGCAAGTCGGAAGAGCCTTCGTCGATGGCCGCCTGCATCAAGTCGGCCATCGTGATTTCGGTGGTGGCGGTGGAGGCCAGTTCGTGGATATCGGTTTTCATCAGTCTTCGTCTCCCATCGTGGCGCGGAGGACCTCCTCGAGGGTGGTCATACCGGCGGCGACCTTAAGCATTCCGTCTTCGCGCAACGTGCGCATACCCATTTCGCGGACGCGGGCACGCAGTTGCGTGGTGGGCACCTTATCGAAAATCATTCGCTGGACCGTGTCATCGACCGTGAAGATCTCGAAGAGACCCTTACGGCCCTTGTAGCCGGTCTTGTTGCAGACCGAGCAGCCGGCGCCCTTGAACATCTTCATCGCGTCGGCGTTCTTGGCCAGGGTGCCGAGCATCTTGCGCTCACGATCGGTGGGGATGTGCTCGGTCTTGCACTTCTCGCAGATGGCGCGGCAGAGGCGCTGGGCCATGGCCGCGCGCAGGGCCGAGGCCACCAAGAAGGGCTTGATGCCGATATCCGTCAAGCGCGTGACGGCGCTGGGCGCGTCGTTGGTGTGCAGGGTGGAGAAGACCAAGTGACCGGTCAAGGCCGCTTCCATCGCGATTTCGGCGGTCTCGTGGTCACGGATTTCACCGATCATCACGATGTTGGGCGCCTGGCGGAGGATGGAGCGCAGCGCGGCGGAGAAGTCGAGCCCCACGGCGCGGTTCACCTGCACCTGGTTAATGCCGCTCATCTGGTATTCCACCGGGTCTTCCACGGTGATGAGCTTCTTGTCCGGGCGGTTAATCTGGCCCAAGCAGGCGTAAAGGGTCGTCGTCTTACCAGAGCCCGTCGGGCCGGTGACGAGGATGACGCCATCGGGCAGGCCAATCAGGCGCTCGAACTTAGCCTGGTCATCGGAGAGGAAGCCCAGCTGCGGCAGACCCAGCGCCAGGTTCTGCTTATCCAAGATACGCATCACGATGGACTCGCCGAAGTTCGTCGGCACCGTGCTCACACGCAGGTCCAGCTCGCGCTCGCCCATCTTAATCTGAATACGGCCGTCCTGCGGGATACGCCGCTCCGAGAGGTCCATATTCGCCATCAGCTTCACGCGTGAGAGAATGGCCCCCTGCAACCGTTTGGGCGGTTCATCCATCTCCCGCAACGCGCCATCGATGCGGTAGCGCACGCGGAAGCGCTTCTCCATCGGCTCGAGGTGAATATCGGAGGCCTTCATCTTGCAGGCATCCATCAAAATCAAACTTACCAGGCGAATGACCGGCGCGTCCCCCTCCTCGTCGCCGCCCTCAACCTCCATCTCCTTGCGCTGCGAGACCAAGTTTTCGCCCGTGTCCTTCGCATTCGGGTCGAAGGTCAGCGGATAGAGCTTCTCCATCAGCCGGTGGACATCGCCGGAGGTGACCACCACGAAGTCCGCATTGCGCCCGTTGAGGCGATAGCGAATGGCATCCTGCGCGTCGTAGTTCGCCGGGTCGCAAATCGCAATCATCACCGAGTCGCCGTCATCCTGCAGCGGCACGGCGTTGTACTTGCGCGCCGTCTCGGCATCGAGCAACTTCGCCGTCTCCGGGTCCACATCGTCCCCGTCCACCGACGCAAACGGCAAACCAAACTGCTCGGCCAGCGTCCCCAGTACATCCTCTTCCGTGACGGCCCCCTCGGCCACCAACCAATCCAACGGCGTCTGCCCATCCTTGCGCTTGGCCGATAGGGCCGAGGCGACCTGCTCGGTCGTCAACCGCCCAGTCTCCTGCAAAATCTGCAGCGCATACTCGTCATTCGTTGTCACGCGTTCGTCTCCAAAGGGTCCAAGCCAGTCTCCTGGCGGAAGCGTCCTCCTATTTATCGTGCTTGTAGCATAGCACACCCCCACGCGCAGTGCAAGCACTTTACGGGCACTCGCGGCACCCGCGTGAGGGTACTCGCTTCGCTCGCGCGAGGTGGCCCTAGCGGCGCGTGAGGGGCTCGCTTCGCTCGCGCGAGAGGGGGGCGTGGTGCGTTGCGAGGGTAAGCGTGGTGCATCGGCCTGCTCCACCAGGCTGCCCCGCCCCCTGCCATTAATTATAATCGCGCGCATGCTCGCGCGTACACGCGCGCGCGATAGGCCCTACCTCGCCTCGACCTAGGGCCTACCTCACCTCGACCTAGGGCCTAGGTCACCTCGAGGTAGGGCCTACCTCTCGGCAGGTGAGGTGCGTTCTCGAAAGCGTAAAGGGGCACGGGGCATAAGCGCTTGCCCGCCACCAGGGAAAACCCGGGCAAGACGTTTAAAGGCCATCGAGGACGGCGGCCTTCAGGACGGGCAACGCATCCCTGCTGCGCGTGCAGGGGGGCTTACCAGGCGAAGTTGAGGAGGGGGAGAATCCAACCCGAGCGATTGATATTGAGAAGCCCGAGCTGGAGACCATGCAGGTCGGTGGCCACATTGAGGAGACCCAGCTGGAGGCCGGTCGCCTCGCCGGCGGTGCGATTCATCGCCAGGGCCAGCTGAAGGCCCTGGGCGGTATCGGCGCGGTTGGCCAGGAGGGAGATCTGCAGACCGCGGAGCTCGGCAGTGTCGGCAAAGAGCCCGCTCACGGTGGCCCCGCGCACGGTGCCCACCTGAGTCTGCTCGAGGAGCTGGAGGGAGAGGCCGGTGAGGTTGCAGCGCTCGTCGAGGAAGGCGCGCTGGATGTCGTTGGGCGGGAGGGCGTTGTGCACCAGCCCCAGGAGCAGGCCGGTGTAGTTGAGCTGATTGGGCTGCTCGACCTTAGCCGAGCCCAGACAGAGCGAAAGGCAGCGGTGCGCCGGCTCGGAAGCGAGCCTCCCCTCCGCCGCGCCAATCACCGCGCACGAGCTACTCTGGCAGCCCCCCATCACCGCCCCCAATGCCAGCCCCAAGAAAATCCTAACCCATTGCCGCTTCATCTGCTCCTCCTTTCATTGCCCCATAGCATAGCGCATTTTCCCCCTCCCCGCCAAGACCTCGGCTCCCTCTCCCTCGTGCGCGCGTACCTATATAATAAGAGGCCCTCCCCCGCCGGAGAGCAACGATTAAAATCTTTTAATAGTCCATTGCACCCTTGCCAGGCAGTCTTTTGTATTGCGCTGCACGTGCAAATGGTGTATCCTGTGCGTGCAAAGGAGGAAACTATGGCAACGAATCTCACCATCCGTCTGGACGAGAACCTGAAGCGCGAAGCCACTCAGTTGTTCGATAATTGGGGCCTGAGCCTGTCGGCTGCAATCACAGTCTTCTTGCGGCAGTCGGTCGAGAACGAGGGCTTTCCCTTCGTCATTCGCAAATCTCGCCCCAATCGCGAGACCTTGGAGGCAATGGCGGAGGCCAATCGCCTCGCCACAGATCCCAATGCCCTCTCGTTTGACTCTATGGAAGCCTTGATGGCGGAGTTGCACAAGTGATCTACCGCGTCCTGCTAACCGCCAAGTTCAAGCGCGACTATAAGCGTCTTTTGAAGCGCGGGATTGACGAGGCTCGCTTCCAGACGGTGGTCTCGTTGCTTGCTTGCGGAGAGTCCCTTCCGCCAAGCTATCGCGACCACGCCTTGAGTGGGGATTATGCGGGTTTCCGGGAGTGCCATATCAAGCCCGACTGGCTGCTGATTTATAAGCAGGAGGCGGACAAGTTGATTCTGACCTTGACGCGCACCGGCTCGCACAGCGACCTGTTTTAGCGTCATTGCGTTCGCGCACTCCTGGGGCGGGTGTGTGCGCGGGGAGAGAGAGTGTGGTAGAATGGCGGCGTTTTGTGAGTTCTATTGGAGTGCGACATGCGCGTTTCGCTGAGTTGGCTGAATGAGTTTGTGGATTTGAGCGACCAGACGGTTCAGGGGGTCTCGGACCTGCTGACCTTCTCGGGTGTTGAGGTCGAGGGGATTGAGTCGACCGGGGTGGTGCTCGATGGGCACTTTGTGGTGGGCGAGGTGGTCGATTGCCAGGCGCATCCCGATTCGGATCACTTGCATGTGTGCAAGGTCTTTGATGGCGTTGAGACGCTGCAGATTGTCTGCGGGGCGCCGAATGTGCGCACGGGGGTGAAGGCGCCGTTGGCGAAGATTGGCGCGGTGATGCCCGGGCCCGAAGGATTTACGATCAAGAAGGGGAAGTTGCGCGGGGTGGAGAGCTTCGGGATGCTCTGCTCGAAGGACGAACTGGGCCTGGGCGGGGCGCACGATGGGATTTGGGAGTTGCCGGCCGAGGCGGTGGCGGGGGCGAGTGTGCAGCCGTTTATGCCGCCGGCGGAGACGGTCTACGACCTGGAAGTGACGTGGAATCGCTCGGACTGCCTTTCGGTGCGCGGGATTGCGCGCGAGTTGGCGGCGCTGTTGCATCGGCCGCTGGAGGCGGTGGCGGTGGACTTCCCGGAGGCCGGGGTGCCGGTTGAGCAGATGGCCAAGGTGGTGGTCGAGGCACCCGAGCTCTGCCCGCGCTACACTGCGCGCGTGGTGACGGGGCTGGACCCCAAGGCGCCGACGCCGGCGTGGATGGTGCAGCGGCTGGAGGCGTGCGGTCAGCGGTCGCTGGGGCTGGCGGTGGATGTGACGAATTATGTGATGCTCGAGCTCGGGCAGCCGTTGCACGCCTTTGACCATACGACCTTGGCCGAGCGGACGATTGTGGTGCGCCGCGCGAAGGCCGGCGAGAAGCTGCGCACGCTCGATGGCAAGGAGCGCGCACTTGACGAGACGATGTTGGTGATTGCCGACCCGCAGAAGGCCACGGCCGTGGCGGGGATTATGGGCGGCGAGGAGACCGAGGTGGAGAATGCCACCGGCACGGTGCTGCTGGAGTCCGCCCTCTTCGACGCGGCGAGCGTGAAGTTTACGGCCACGGCCCTGGGGATGAACTCCGAGGCGACCTATCGCTTCGCGCGCGGGGTGGACCGGGATTTGGCCGACGAGGCGAGCCGCCGCGCGGTGAGCCTGCTGGTGAAGTATGGCGGGGCGACGGCCTGCGCGGGGGTGATTGATGTGGATAACCGCCCGACCGAGCCGATCGATGTGCCGCTCTCCTACAAGCGCGTGAACGAAGTGATTGGCGTGGCCGTGGCACCGGAGCGGGTGGATGAGATCTTGACTTCGCTGGGGATCGAGAAGGTCTCGGGCGATGGCGAGCGCTCGATCTTCCGCAGCCCGAGCTGGCGCTATGACCTGACGCGCGAGGCGGACCTGATTGAAGAGGTGACGCGGATGAATGGCCTGGACGCCATTCCCACGCAGTTGCCGACCCTCGCGGCCGTCTCGCAGTTGCCCGAGGAGAGCTTCCGCGCCAAGTGCGCCGTGCGCCACGCGCTGCTCGCGCTGGGCTTCACCGAGGCGATGCATTACTCCTTCCTCTCCGCCGGTGAGCTGGAGGGCTTCGACCCGACGGTCAAGAACCGCCTGGCGATCCCGAACCCGGTCTCGGCCGACTACGGTGTGCTGCGCGAGTCGTTGCTGCCGCAGCTGATTGCTTCGTTGGGGCGGAATGCCTCGCGGCAGGTGGAGAGCGCGGCGCTCTTCGAGGTGGGGCGCGTCTTCTCGGTGGACGCCAAGAGCGGCGCGCCGGTGGAGGCGGAGAAGGTGTCGCTGGGGATGATGGGGCCCTTCGGGCGCGACGCGCTTAACCGCCGCGCAGCGGTGCGCGACGAAGAGGCCCTGCTCTGGCTCAAGGGCGCGGTCGAGGCGCTCTGCGAGCGGCTGCACGCCCCGCGT
This sequence comes from Candidatus Spyradenecus sp., assembly GCA_051891975.1. Lineage (GTDB taxonomy): Bacteria > Verrucomicrobiota > Kiritimatiellia > RFP12 > DVOR01 > Spyradenecus. The sequence continues at coordinate 8,782 of JBJFFT010000129.1, forward strand.
TTTGGCTTCTTCGCCTGCAACCATCCGGCTTTCGCGCCGGGCTTTGCCGTGGAGATTTGCTTGGGGCGCAAGCGCGTGGGCTTGATGGGGGCCGTGAGCGCGGCGATGCGTCACAAGTTCCGCCTGAATACGCCTTTGGTGGTGGCCGAGCTCGACCTGGCGCAGCTGACCAAGGGGCTCGATGCCCTGCCGCGCCTCAAGCCCGTGCCGCAGTTCCCGGCCAGCCGCAAGGATATTGCCTTCATCGCGCCCGAGTCGCTCACCCACGAGACCATCGTCAAGACGATTCGCAAGGCCGCGCCCGCCGAATTGACCGATGTGGCACTCTTTGATATTTTCACCTCGAAAGCGATGGGTGCCGGGAAGCGCTCGATGGGCTATACCCTCGAGTTCCGCTCCGCCGAGCGGACCCTCACCGATGGCGAAGTGAACGCCGCCTTCGCCAAGATTGCCGCCGCGCTCAAGGAGTCCCTGGGCGTGGAGATCCGCGAGGCGTAAGGGAGAAGGATTGTGATGTTGCGCGCCAAAGAGCAGAGGCACCCCGCGTGCGTCCCCGGTTGGGGGCGTGAGGGGGAGCGTGCTCGCGGCGGCGCAGGAACCCATTTGCGGGAAACCGCTCAACGTAGTGCGCCCTGTCCTAAGCGCGAATCGGCTGACATTTTTCCGGCCTACACGTTTTTAGGATGGCTCCAGGGCTCGACTCGATTGGCGTGGCCGTGCCGGCCGCACCGGGCAGTCGGGCGAGGGGCTGTCACCTTGGATCGCCAGGGCTTCCGGAGAAGGAAGCGTTACGCCTGGATGGGGCTTTTTTGTGAGGTTGCAGGCGCCTGGTGCGCGTGCTGAGAAGGGAGCGAGAAGATGGTTAAGCAGTTGCTGTTGGGGTTGGCCCTCTGCGGGGCAATGACGCTTTCGGCCACGGAGGGGGTCTCCGACATGGCCGTGCAGTTGTTCGGCAAGGAGGCGGCCAGCAAGCGCGTGGAGAAGGGCGCGGTCTTCATCGATGGGCTCTACGTGAAGGCGCCCTACTCGGTCTCGCGCGAAGGAAACGTCATTCTCATCAATGGGCAGATTGCCAGCCGCTTCAAGGTCGAGTCGGCCGTTGCCGGGGCGATGGCCACCGCGCGCGAAGCAGCGAAGAACGATCCGGCGATGCAGGGTGGGGAGGTCTCCGACGAAGCGGGCGCCACCATCGGCAGCGACGATACGCCCACCCTCGAGAGTGCCTCGAAGGGCACTAAGGCCCCGGCCGGGAAGAAGCCCAGCGCGCTCGAAGCGAAGATCGCCAAGCAGTATGCCAACGGCACCGGTCTGGAGGCTAAGATTGCCGCCCAGAAGAAGGCCAAGGAGCTGAAGGAGGCGTCGGCCAAGGGCGCCTTCAACGAGTCGAGCTCCGGCACGGGCGAAGCGATGGCCCTCTTCGAGGAGGCCGATTACACCTACACGCCCCCGGCCAAGCCCGAGCCGCCCGCCGTCCCCTACGTCCGCCCGGCAGCTAAGGCCTCCTTCGCCGAGGTGGCCGCCAAGAACAAGGCCCGCGCCGAGGAGGTGGCCGCCAAGGCCGCCGCCGCTGCCGCCGGAACCCAGGGCGAGGAGGAGAGCGACGAAATCTCCACCGAGGACTTTGAGAACCTCTCCGAAGAGGAGATTGCCGCCATCACCAAGAAGGTCACCGACCGCCGCGCGCTCCTGGAGAAGCTCCTGGAAGCCGATGGTCTCGTCCTCCTCTCGGCCAACACCTCGGCCGCCAAGACGCAGAAGAAGGCCGTGATGCAGCGCTTCGTGGCCAGCCTCGAGAAGCTCTGCGCCGCCTCGAGCTCCGACGCGCTCGTCAAGCAGTGGGGCAAGACGCTCCCGGCCAGCTACCTGCGCAAGATCTACGACAACCGCGAGAGCAACGCTCCGGAGATGAAGACCCTCCTCCTGCGCGTCAATCGCGAACAGAAGGAAGCCAAGGAGCGCTCTAGCCGGCGCCTCTAATCTATTCTCGGTCAGCCGCTATGGCTCGCCCCCTCGCCCCGCGTCCCACCCTGCCTGCGGCTCTAACGCAGGAGGCGGTGGCCACGCTCTGCCGCGAGGGGGCTTTGCTTTGGGCTGAGCAGGCCGCCGGCACGCCGACGCTCGACTGCGCAGCTGTCACGGTGGCCGACGGCGCGGGGGTCGCTTTCCTCTGGGCGCTGCAGGCGCGGGCCCGCGCTCACGGCATCACCTTGACCCTGGAGCATCTTCTGCCCGAGCTTGCCGCGCGGCTGGAAGGCTACGCGCAGGCCCAGACCAAAGCGGCCGCGTCGCCCGAAGTCCGCGGCGCGCAAACGCCGCGCGAGAACCCGGTCTCGGCGCTTGGCCGGCGGGTCTGCGAGGGCTTTTCGGCCTGGGGCGCGGCGGTGGCCTACCTGGGCGAAGTCATCTGCGGCCTGGGGTCGCTCGGTTCTCGGCGCTTCCGGTGGGGCGATTGCCGCCTGGCCTTCCAACGCTGCGGTGCGGAGGCGGTGCCGGTCACCTCGCTCATCGGTTTTCTCCTGGGGCTGATTTTGGCCTTCCAATCGGCCATTCCACTGAAGATGTTCGGCGGCGAAGGGTTTGTGGGCGGCCTGGTGGGCATAGCGCTCGTGCGCGAACTCGGGCTCATCATCACGGCGATTCTGATGGCCGGGCGCACGGGCTCGGCCTTCGCCGCCGAGCTTGGCACGATGAAGGTCAACGAAGAGATTGACGCGCTCGAGACGATGGGCCTCAAGCCGGTGCGCTTTTTGGCCCTGCCGCGCATTGTGGCCGGTACGCTGGCCCTGCCCCTGCTCTCGCTCTTTGCCACGGCCGCCGGGCTTTTGGGCGGCTGGGTGGTGATGGCGGTCCTCGGCTATCCCCCGCAATACTACCTCGATCAACTCCAAGCCTTCGTGGCGCTGGGTGACCTCCTCGGCAGTCTGGCCAAGGCCTTCCTCTTCGGCTTTATGGTCTCGGCCGTCGGTTGCTGGCAAGGGCTGCGGGCGGGGCGCGACGCGGGGGCGGTGGGCACGGCCACGACGGCGGCGGTCGTCACGGGCATTGTCCTGCTGGCCGTCCTCGAGGGTCTGCTCTCGGGGGTTTTCTACGCGATGGGCTGGTAGGTGCGAGGCAGGGCAAGGAGGTTGCAGATGGAGCGAGAGGTCGTCATTTCCTGCGAGCACCTGGCCACCGGCTACAACGGCGTCAAGCTGATGGCCGATGTTAACCTCCAAATCTACCGCGGTGAGATTGTCTTCATTCTCGGCGGCTCGGGCTGCGGCAAATCCACCCTCCTCAAACACCTCATCGGCCAAGTCCCGCCCATCGCCGGCACCATCCGCATCCTCGGCCAGGACGCCACGGCCGCCGAGGGCCCCGAGCGCGAACGCCTCCTGCGCGCCTTCGGGATGATGTACCAGAGCGGCGCGCTCTTCGGCAACCTCTCGGTCCTCGAAAATATCCTCCTTCCCCTCGAAGCGTTCACCCCCTTCCCGCCCGACTTGCGCGAGGCCATCGCCCGGATGAAGCTCGCCCAAGTTGGCCTCCTCGAGCGCGCCGAGGCGATGCCCTCCGAGCTCTCCGGCGGCCAACGCAAGCGCGCCGCCATCGCCCGCGCCATGGCCCTCGATCCGCCCATCCTCTTCCTCGACGAACCCGGTGCCGGGCTCGACCCCATCACCGCCGCCACCCTCGATGCCCTCATCCGCCGCCTCTCGCGCGAGCTGGGCATGACCGTGGTCATCATCTCCCACGAGCTCGCCAGCATCGAGGCCATCGCCGACCGCGCCATCTACCTCGATCGCGCCGCCCAAGGCGTCCTCGACCAAGGCCCTCCGCGCTACCTGCGCGACGAATCCCCCCACGCCGTCATCCGCAACTTCTTCAATCGCCGCGCCGACGGTGCCGACGCCTAACCCCCGGAGCCCCGCCCTATGAAGTCCTCCACCCGCCACTTTGCCATTGGCCTCTTCGTCCTCGCCGGCTTTGGCCTCCTCGCCCTCGCCTGCATCCTCTTTGGCGGCAGCCAACTCTTCGCCCAGAAACTCACCTTCGAGACCTACTTCGCCTCCTCCGTCCAGGGCCTCGATGTCGGCGGCCCGGTCAAGTTCCGCGGGATGAAGATTGGCAAGGTCGAAGAGATCGGCTTTGCCGGCAGCCATTACGGCGAGCGTCCGGAGATCGACCTCTCCACCTCCGGCATCCACCGCGCCCTCTCCTACATCCGCGTGGTCTGCTCCATCGACCTCAAAGCCCACCCCCACTTCGGGGCCGACCGCGTCCAGGCGATGCTCAAGCGCGGCCTGCGCGCCAACCTCGAGATGCAGGGCATCACCGGCACCGTCTTCATCAACCTCGACTTCTTCCGCGATGGCGCCCTCGCCGCCGAGGCCAAGCCCCTCCTCGTCCCCTGGCACCCCGACGAGCTCTACATCCCCTCCGCCCCAAACACCCTCCAGAGCTTCCTCTCTGTGGCCGAGAAGATCGCCGCCAAGCTCGAAGCTCTCGACCTCTCCCAGGCCGTCAACGCCCTCACCGCCCTTGTTCAGAGCGCCGATGGCGCCATCGTCCGCGCCGACCTCCCCAAGCTTACCGCCACCTTCACCGCCTTGGGCGAATCCCTCAACGCCGAGCTCGAGAAGCTCGACGCCCTCCTCGCCAACCTCGACGGTCAGGCCCTCGGCAAGGATCTCCACGCCTTCTCCGCCCAGCTCGCCGACCTCTCTGCCGAGCTCCGCGCCTCCCTCCCCGCCCTCGTTCAGAGCGCCGACAAGACCCTTGCCCAGGTCAATACCACCCTCGCCGATGTCTCCCCCCTCCTTACCGAGGCCACCGGCACCATCCGCTCCCTGCGCGAGAACATCTCCCCGGCCTCCGGTGACGACCTCGCCCAGACCCTCTCCGCCCTCGCCCGCACCTCCGCCGCCCTCGAGGCCCTCATCGGCGAACTGCGCGAGCGCCCCTCCCGCCTGATCTTCGACGACAAGTAATTCCCTCCGAAAGGTCCCGCCCTATGACCCGCTTTGCCCTCCCCTTCCTCGCCCTCGCGCTTCTCCTCTCCGCCGGCTGCCTCGGTCCGCGCGAGACCCCCTCCCTCCCCCGCTACACCGTCGCCGACCCTCCGACCACCCCCCTCGTCCGCAACCTCCGCCCCGCCGTCCGCCTCGCGGCCGACCTCCGCTCCGCCCCCGGCCCCCTCCACTTCCACGCCGATGGCACCGTCACCCCCGTCGAGGGCCTCGCCTACTACGCCCCCCTCGAGCTCGCCATCGAAGCCGCCCTCCGCGAGGCTTCCGCCTGCGACCCCGGCCTTGCCCCCCGCCGCCCCGCCATCACCGTCCTCGCCTTCGGCCAAGATGACCGCGCCGCCACCCCCCGCGCCGTCGTCCGCCTCGCTGCCGCCGCCCCCGATGGCTCCCCCCGTGAAGCCGCCGCCGCGCGCGACCTCCCGCCTTCCCCTTCTCCCCGCGTCCTCCGCGATGCCCTCGCTTCCGCCCTCCTCGAAGCCTACACCGAGCTCGCTCGCTAACGGCTAACCGCTAGCAGCTAACCGCTCGGTTGGCGTGGAGGCTGCTCGCCCCCACACCCCTCGGGAGCGCAGGGCGCTCCACCCCGGCCGCCGCGCCCTCTGGGCACGGCGGCTTTTGGCATCAGGAGCCCCCCGCACGCGCCGCAGGGATGCGCAGATCGCTCTCTGGCCCTGCTTGGCCCCTCTCCCCCAGCCTCTCCGATGGTCCACCCTAAAAAAGTGCCCGGATATACCCCCTTTTGAGGTAGGGCCTACCTCGGGTCGACCTAGGCCCTACCTCGAGGTGACCTAGGGCCTACCTCGCCTTGACCTAGGGCCTACCTCTTTTTGGGGGAGGGGCGGGGACGGGGTGGAAATGAGCGGCGTGAAAAAAGTGCTTGCATTTGCCTTGGACGTTTGTTACACTATGTGCCATTCCTTTCCCGGGGGTATAGCTCAGTTGGTAGAGCGTTTGAATGGCATTCAAAAGGTCAGGAGTTCGACTCTCCTTACCTCCACCATAAAAGGGAAGCAATCTGCAAGAGAAGGCGAGCTTGGCTCGCTTTTTTTGTTGTTGCGGCAGAACGCGCTTTTGGGGGCTCGGCTGCAAGCGCGGGCGCGGGCGCTGTGCTATAATGCGCGCGCTATGTTCTACTTGCTCAGTGATTTGTTGCGCGAAGTGTGGGGGCCCTTCCGGCTGTTGAAGTCCCACTTAGTGATGATGGGGGGCGGCGCGCTCTTGGCGGCGCTCCTGGTGTGGTGGCGTTTGCCGGTGCTGGCGCGGCGCGGACCGCTGGACCGCGGGAAGGCGGTCAAGACGGCCGAGGGGCAGTCGGTGGCGGTGACGGGGGGCGCGGCCTCGGCGGGGAAGCCGACGGGCGCGGGCTACTCGATGGCGCTGCTGCTGCTGCCGGTGCTAGCGTGCTTCTTCCCGATCTACGCCTGGGAGTCGCTGTGGGACATTGGGGTGATTGCGGGGATTTACCTGTGTATGCTCTCGGGCTATCTAGATGACCGCGCGGACGTGCCGTGGGGGGGCCTTAAGAAGGGACTCTTCGATGCGGGCATTGCGCTCTTCACGGCCCTGTGCTTGACTCACGGCCACGCGATGAAGACCTGGTGGCCCTTCACGCAGGTGGAGACCCTGCTGCCGCTATGGGTCTACGTGCCGGTGGCGGGGCTGCTACTCTTTGGTGCCATCAACACCACCAACTGCTCGGACGGCATCGACGGTCTGGCCGGACTCCTAACGCTGCTCTCGCTCGTCTCGCTGATTGTCCTCTTGTACGTGGTGGTGGGCCACAGCACGGTGGCCGATTACCTGCTCATCCCGCACAGCAACTCGGCGGCGAAGTGGGCGGTGCTCGTGAGCATCTTCACCGGGGCAATGGGCGCGTACCTGTGGTACAACTGCTACCCCTCGAGTCTGCTGATGGGCGATGCCGGCTCGCGGATGTTTGGGATGGTCATTGGCCTGGCCGCCTTGGCCACGGGGAACTTCTGCGTGCTGCTGGTGGTGGCGCCCATGCTGCTGGTCAATGGCGGGGGCGGACTCGTCAAGCTGGCGGCCCTGCGGCTCTTGGCTGCCGCCGGGCACCCGGTGCGGCGGCCGGCGGCCGGGGAGAACCCCACGGCCCTGCAACGGCTCTTCTTCACCTTCACCTTCCCGCTGCACGACCATTGCCGCAAGGTGCTCGGGTGGTCCGGCCAGCAGGTCGTCATCCGCTTCCTGCTGCTCCAGGCGCTCCTGCTGCCGATCCTCTTCCTCCTCTTCATCAAGGTGCGCTAGGATGAAACGCCTCCTCTGGCCGCTTCTCCTCGGCGCGGTGGTACTGGCGGCCGACCAAGCCAGCAAACTCTGGGTGGAGCACGCCTTCGCCCTCGGCGAGAGTCTGCCCGTGCTGCCGGGCTGCTTCGCCCTTACCTACGTGCGCAACCAGGGCGCGGCGTGGGGAATGTTCCAAGGCGCGCAGCTCCTCCTCGGGGGCTTGGGCGTAATCGCCGCCGGGCTCCTGACCCGCTTCCACCGCGCGCTCCTGGGCGAAGGCCGCGCCGTGCGGCTGTTGACCGCTCTCCTCGTCTCGGGCATCCTCGGCAATGTCATCGACCGCTTCTGGCACGGCTATGTCATCGACTTCTTCCACCTCTACTGGCGCACCTGGCACTTCCCCTGCTTCAATGTGGCCGATAGCGCCATCTGCCTGGCCGTGGGCGTGCTGCTGCTCCTCCAAGTGTTGCCGCGCCGCCATGGCTGATTGCCCCCCGCCCCGCTGCTGCCTCGCCGGCGCCACCGCCACGGGCAAGAGCGCCCTCGTCCAAGCCCTCGCCGAACGCACCGGCGCGGCCATCCTCTCGGCCGACGCAATGCTCGTCTATCGCGGAATGGACATCGGCACCGCCAAGCCCTCCGCTGCCGAGCGCGCGCGCGTCCCCTACTTTGGCCTCGACTGCGTGGCGCCCAACGAACCCTTCTCCACCGCCGCCTGGCTCGACCGCGCCCGCGTCGCCCAGACCCAGTGCGAGCGCGAGGGCCGCGCGCTCTACGTCACCGGCGGCACCGGACTCTACTTCTCCGCCCTCCTGCGCGGGCTCGACCCCGCCCCGCCGCGCGACAGCGCCCTCGCCGCCGAACTCGAAGCCCTGAGCCCCGACGAACTGCGCGCGCGCCTCGCCCGCCACCGCGTCACCCTCCCCCCTGCCGAAGCGCAGAACCCCCGTCGCCTCGTCCGCGCCCTCGAGCTCCTCGAACGCGGCCACCCCCTTCCCTCTGCCTGGCTCGGCGCCCCCAAGCCCCCCCTCCTCGCCCTCACCTGGGAGCGCGCCCTCCTCCACGAGCGCATCGCCCGGCGCGTCGACCAAATGTTCCGCGATGGCCTCCTCGACGAGGCCGAGACCCTGCGCGCGCAGTACCCCGAGTGGTCCCGCACCGCCTGCCAGGCCATCGGCTACGCCGAGGCCTTCGCCTGCCTCGACGGCCGCCTCTCCCGCGAAGCCGCCCGCGAGCGCATCATCATCCGCACCCGCCAGCTCGCCCGCCGCCAGGAAACCTACTTCCGCCACCAGTTCGCCGTCACCTGGCTCCCCCTCTCCCCCGACACTCGCCTGCCCGACCTCCTCGACCGCCTCCAGCGCCTCTGGAATTGACCCCGCCGCGAGAAAAGGGCTTGACTTTTCCTGGAGAAAGCGTATTATGCACCTTATTCGCAACCGGCCGAGTAGGCTATTGGGACCTGGTGGCTCGGTTGGGCTCAACGAAAGGACGTGAGAGATGGCACTGTACGATCGACTTCCGGATGCAATTGGGCGCACGCCGCTGGTGCGCTTGCACCGTTTCAATGATGGTAAGGCCGAGGTGTTGGCCAAGGTGGAGTACTTCAATCCCGGCGGGAGCGTGAAGGACCGCGTGGGTTGGGCGATGATCGAGGCGGCCGAGCGTTCGGGCGCGCTCAAGCCCGGCGGGCTGATTATCGAGCCCACGAGCGGGAATACGGGCATCGGTCTGGCGCTGGCGGCCGCGGTCAAGGGCTACCGCCTCATTCTCACGATGCCCGAATCGATGAGCGTCGAGCGCCGCCGCCTCCTGGCCGCCTACGGCGCGGAGTTGGTCCTGACCCCCGGTCCGGCCGGGATGAAGGGGGCCATCGAGAAGGCCGCCGCGCTCCACGCCGAGAACCCTGGCAGCATCATCCCTCAGCAGTTCGAGAACGCGGCCAACCCCGAGGTCCACTACCGCACCACTGGCCCTGAGATCCTCGCCGACCTGGGCACCGCGCCGGATGTCTTCATCTCGGGCGTCGGCACTGGCGGCACGCTCACGGGCGTCGGCCGGGCCTTGCGCGAGGCCAACCCCGCCGTCGAGCTGATCGCCGTCGAGCCGGACACTTCGCCCGTCCTGAGCGGCGGCAAGCCCGGTCCGCACAAGATCCAGGGCATCGGCGCGGGCTTCATTCCCAAGATCCTGGACACCTCCCTGATTAGCCGCGTGGTGACGGTCAAGGCCGAAGAGGCCGGTGCCGCCGCCCGCGCCGCCGCCAAACAGGAGGGTCTGCTCGTGGGAATCTCCGCCGGTGCCGCCCTTCACGTGGCCCGCGAGCTCTCGCGCGACCCCGCCTACGCCGGCAAGAAGATCGTCGCCCTCCTCCCCGACGGCGGCGATCGCTACTTGTCCACGTGGCTTTTCGAGGGATAAGGTGGCGCGTGTGGGGGCTGCTCGCCCCCACGCCACCTCGGGAGCGTGGGACGCTCCACCCCGGCCGAGGTGCCCTCTGGGCGCCTCGGCTATTGTTTATCGTTGCCCATTAGGGAGCGCTATGGCCCTGAGTGTGCCGGTCGCGGAACGCGCGCTAACCGCCAGCCGCTAACCGCTAACCGCTAGTTGCGCTTTTGCCGCTTCTGGCCGCGGCCGGGGGGCGTGTCGGGGGCGGGCTCGGGGGTGGGGCCACGTGTGGGGCGGCGGGTTCGGCGTTGGCGCTGGCGGAGGTACTCTTCGCGGGCGGCTTCGAGGGTGGTTCGGGCGGCGGCGATGTCGCCATTCTGCGGGAAGCGTTCGGCGAGGGCCTGGGCGGCAGCGAGGGCGCGCTTGAGCCCGGCATCGCGCTTGTCCAGGTCCTCGGGGTCGGACTCGGTCATCGCTTCGGCGAGGGTCTGGGCGGCGTTGGCGGCCTCGCGCTCCACGAGGCGGAGGGCGGCGTCGGCGCAGACCAGGGCGCACTGGGTTCGCCGGTAGGCGACGGAGAGGGAGACGAGGAGGGCGGCCACGCAGCCGACGGCGGCCAGCGCGCCGAAGGCGGCGGCGGGGTTGCGTCGGCGCCAGAGGCAGAAGCGGCGGAGGGGGCCGGCGGGGCGGGCGGTGACCGGTTCGCTGGCCTGGCAGCGACGCAGGTCGGCGGCCATTGCTTCGAGGTTGGGGTATCGGCGGGCGGGGTCTTCGGCGGTGGCCTTATCGAGGATGGCGCGCAGGTCGGGGTTTGGCGGGAGGGTGGGGTGCTTGGCGAGGAGTTCGAGGAGGGTGGCACCGAGGGCGTATTGGTCGCTGAGGGTGGTGGATTGGCCGTGGAGGCGCTGCTCGGGGGCCATATACTTGCGGGTGCCGGCGGAGGGGGTGGCGGTGGGCTGGGCGCCCATCAGGCAGGAGAGGCCGAAGTCGCCGATTTTGGCGGTGCCGTTGGCGGCGATGAGGATGTTGGAGGGCTTGACGTCGCGGTGGATGACGCCGCACTGATGGGCGTAGGCGAGGGCCTCGGCCAGGCTGATGGCGAAGCGCAGGAGCGCGTCGAGGGTGGGGAAGGGGGCGAGGTCGGCCGAGACGCCATCGATGTACTCCATCGCGAAGAAGCAGTAGCGCGCGGTGGTGCCGGCGGCGAAGACGGGGATGATGTTGGGGTGGTGGAGGCGGGCGACGGTCCGCGCCTCGTGCTCGAACTGGGATTTGAGCGAGGGCACCTGGAAGAAGGAGGCCGCCAACACCTTCACTGCCACGATGCGCTCCAAGGACATCTGCACCGCTTGGTAGACCGTCCCGAAGCCGCCACTACCCAGCTGCGCGGTCAGGCGGAAGTCCGTCCCCGAGAGATCCGGCAGCCCATCGACGGCCAGGTTACGCACCGAGCGCCCGCTCAGGTGATCCAACTCCGCGGCCAACTGCTGCAAGGCCGGGGGCAGGGCCTCCTCCTCGCTCACCGCCTCTCTGTCCTCTGTCATCGCTCTTCCGTCCTCTAGTTCCTGAAACACGAGAGGTCCATCAACCGCCGCTGCAGCCGCTCCAAGGCCCGCTTGTAGCGGATTGAGGTCGCCTTGGGGTCGATCCCCAGGATCTCGGCGCAGGCGGCGTTGCCCATCTCGTCAAAGTGCCGCAACACGAGAATCTGCCGATCCTGCTCGGGCAGCGCGGCAATCGCCTGGCGCAGCAACCCATTACGCTCCACGCGCGCCATGTGCGATCCGGGCGACGACACCTCCGCGGCGATCTGCCCCCAGTTCATTCCGCCCCCCGGCGCGCCCTCGGCCGCCCCCACCCCCTCGGCCAACTCCTGCTCGCGGAAAGCGTCGCGGCTCTGCGATTGCAAGTGCTTGCGCTCCAAATCGGCCAACACCTGCAGCACCACCGTCCGCAACTTGAAGTAAATCGGCACCTCGGGCGAGACCTCAAAGTAGCCCAAGCGCTTCATCGCCTCCTCGCACGCGCTCTGCAGCACATCCTCGTAGGCCAGGCGCTTGAGCAACACCGGGTGCAACTGCCGCCGGATCACCGCCAGCAACTGCGCGCGATGCGCCATAAACGCCTCGGCCACCTGCGCTTTCGTCACCTTGTCCATAGCCCTAACATAACAAAAAAGCGCGCCGCGGAAAACCCCGCAAGCGCGCTCCTGCTCAGCCCAATCAGGCCATTACTCCGCCACAGGCGCCTCGGCCGGAGCCTCAGCCGCCGCCTCGGGAGCCGCCTCAGGCGCCGGGGCCGGACGCCCTTCGCCACGCGGGCCGCGCGGACGGCGGGGGCCTTCGCCCTTCATCCCGCGCTCGCCACGGGGGCCGCGACGGCCCTCAGCCTTGGGGCCACGCGGCTCCTTCGCGCCCTTCCCGCAGCAAGGGCAACCGCACTCGCACGCCGGCTTCTCGCCCTTCGGGCCCTTGCCGTCAGCCTTCGGGCACTTACCTTCGCCCTTGGGGCAAGGACGCTTCCCCTCCCCCTTCACCTCGCCCTGGCAGCACCCCTCGCGGCAAGGCTTCTCGGCCTTCGCGCAATCCCCCTTCGGGCAATCCGGCTTGCACTCGCCCTTCGGACCACGCTCGCCCTTCGGACCGCGCTTACCGGCCTCAGCCGCACGGCGGCGACGCATCTGGCGGATCTGCTCGGGGGAAGGCTTGCCAGCCTCGGCCGCAACCGCCTCGCCCTCGGCCACCGCCTCCACCGCCGGGGTCTCACCCGCCTCGGCCGGAGCCGCTTCCTGCGCATACGCCATCTGCCAAGCCCCCAGCCCCAGGGCCAGCGTCGCAACCATTGTCCAACGAATCATCATCGACTTCATCTCTACGTTCCTTTCAACTGAACTTCTCTGTGAGCACCACGCTCACACCCTATAAGAACGCAACCCTGCGCAAAAATCTACACCCTTTTTTCACTTTTTTTCGGGACGCTTCGCTCGCAGCCGACAGCGCCCCTCCGTGGCACCTTCACCCCGGGTTCGCCTCGGGCCTAGGGCGAATGGCCTGGCGGAGCAGGCCAATGCACAACGCTTACCGGCCCCTCCCCGCCCGCGCCCGCCCCGCGATGCCCTAAAAAGGGAGGCCCTACCTCACCTCGAGGTAGGCCCTAGGTCACCTCGAGGTAGGCCCTAGGTCACCTCGAGCTAGGCCCTACCGCGCGCGCGTGCGCGTGTGAACACGCGCGCGAATAGGATAATGGTAGCGCGCGTGGCGGTGGGATCGCCGTCCACCGTTCGCTGTTCTCCGCTCACCGCACGAGCACACCCAGCACACGTAGCGGGAATACGCTCCGCGCCTCCCCGCCAGAGCCGCTAGGGTCCCCGCCCCGAAGCCCCCGGCCCACGCCTCGCCCCCGCCCTTCTGCCACCCTCCACAATTTTTTGCTTGCGCACGCAAATAATAAGGTGCTATTATAGTCCCGCTATGAGGTCCCTAGCTTTCATCTTCCTGTCGCTCGCCACCCTGGCCGCCCCGCTCGTTTACGGAGAGGCGTATAAGACGATTTTGTCGTTTTCGGAAACCTACCCTCATTGCTACGATTACGAGGAATATAACACAACGAAGGACTGGGGCACGGTCACCTCAAAGGTTGTCAAGGGCGAAGCGTTTAGGGCTTTTGTTGTTCGCGATACGCGCGAGGATAAGACTTCTCTGCCTTGCCAGATTGATGTCGCGGGCCAAATTGTCCCAGCAGAGGGGCTAACGCTTGATGATTTCAAGTGGTGCACGATGACGGTAGTGCAGGACGCAACAGGTTATCAAGCTCAGCTTTGGAAAAAAGTCACGGTTTCTCCGGGAACTCCTGCGGCTGTTTCGAATGGTGTATTCCACACGATGACGGTGTCTGCGGATGAAAAGTTTGATCCAGATGCGTTCCTTGAAGAGGATATTTACCTCTACCTCTTGTTGCTGGATACGCGCGATAGTGAAGGAACTGCGATTGAAGAGATTGCGGAGGCTCCTGCCCGCCCGTGTCGCTATGCATTGCGCAATTGTGGGACCGTTGGCGGATCGATTTCTCAAGGAACACTGGTTCCAACGGTCTCTGTTGGCTATTGGGATGAATCGGCGGAAACGGCAGTGGAGCGTGCTGGACTGGTTGTGACATATGAGGTCGTCGATGAGGAGACGAATGCGACAGCCGAAGTCACGAGGAATGAATGGCTCGCCACGGTGCCAATTCGCTCGCTTGAGGTGAATGGGGATGTTCTCACGGGGGCGGAATTGGAGACCTACTTGACTCCGACGTTGTCGGGCTTCTCGACAACCGAGCCGGCCGTTGCGTCCGCCGCTTCGCTCCTGACTACCGAAGCCGATAGTAGCGCAGCCTTCTACCTCTCGGCCTCCTCGCCGGACCTCTGCTTCTATGCGTTGGAGACCACGGAAAGCCTAACTGACGCGGCTTGGAAGCCCTTTAACGACTTGCTTACGGAAAAAGGTGTTGACAATGCGAGCCAAAAGGATTACACTCGGTGCCGTATTGATGGGAGAAGCCCATTGACGATCCCAGTGTTCTCGGGCGAAACCGGGCGTTTCTACCGTCTGCGCATGGTCAACCAGTGAAAAGGAGAACGGACATGAAGGCTACATTGGCAATGATCGCTTGCCTCGCGATGGCGGGCTTCCTGACGGCCGCTGCGACGGTCGAGGGGAACAACACGGCTGTGGTGATTCAGAAGGATAAGGTCGAGAGCAAGACCGGCTGGCAGCTCCTGTGCGTGCCGGTGGAAGGCTTGGCCATTAATGGAAGTTCCAGTGGAGCGGTCGCCATCTCGACGATTCTCCCGCCAGACTCCTACGATGTTGGGACATCTGTTTGGATTAACTCGGACCAAGCGTTTACCTTGGAGGAAAAGGACGGGAACCGGGCGTGGACTCGTGGTGGGTCTCAAACCACGGATGATTTGACTCCCGGGCAGATCTTTTGGATTAAGAAGCCCGCGGCGGATGTTGGGACAGGCGACCCGTCTTCGGCTTCTGGGCTTACGCAATCCTCTGCGGCGGTGTTGACAGCTGAAGCGGAGGCGACATCTGACCCGATTACTTTCTGTGGTCAGAATCACGCTCGCTCGACGATCACGCGTCCGTCTGGCGGGAGCACTGCGCTTTGCGCGAATGATAGTTCGGAAGCGTTGAAAATCTCGGCGATTGCTCCTGAGGGAGTGAAGAAGGGCGATCAAATCTTCCGTATTCAGAATGGTAAGAGCAACTATCAGATTTATCGTCGACTGACTTCGGGCTGGAAACTCGGCAATGATGATGTGACTGACGAGGATGTCATCGCTCCTGGCGAGTCCTTCTACTACTACTCGGCGAACTGATAAGCATCCGTCGGAAACGGAGGGTTTATGCGTAAAGTGATTGCGGGGATTGCCTTGTTGATGGTGACGGCTCTTAGGGCCATCACCATCTCGTGGGTTATCCCAAATGCAACCTACGAATGGGTTGCAGATGCGGAGGTTAACTTCGTTTATTCTGAAGAT
>JBJFFT010000130.1:0-5521 GCA_051891975.1 Candidatus Spyradenecus sp.
TCGCTTCGGGCACACTCTCGATTAAGACGCCGGACCAGAAGCTGGGCGGCAATGTCACGATTGCTTCTGATGCCACCCTGACGATTGCTAAAACGGTGACAACAACCACCACAGGCGTGATTACTGGCGGCGGGAAACTAGTCATTGGCGATGGCTCGACGGCCTCTTCTGTGACGCTGGTCGGCACGCTGGGCACGGTCACGGGCGAAGGCGAGAGTGCCCAAGCCACCTGTGCACTGGCACTTGAGGTGGCTGCCGCTTCGGAGTTATGCCTCACGCCCACCTTGGCCACGACGCTGTCCGCCTCGGTGACGGGTGCGGGCAAGCTGGTCATCGGCGATGGCTCGAGCGCGACGCAGGTCACGCAGGCGGCTGTCGGGTGCGATATCAGCGCCATTGATATTACAGCTGGGGCCACCTACACGGTTAGCACGGACGGAGATTCATCGCATATTATGTTGCCAGCAACAACAACGGTGATGATCGCCGAGAACGGCAAGTTGTGTATCAATACCGTTCGCGAGATGGATGCGAATGTGACCGGCGCAGGCGAAGTGGAGATCGCGGCCGCAACGACCTATGTCTTTAAGGAGAATCAGACGAACTGCTTGGCACCTGGGAAGCTGACGCTTACGAGGCCGTTGACCTTGAAAGCTGAGCGCGCGGGGACGGGCTTGAGCGTGGATGCGTTGTGCGTTCAGGCTGCGCTCACGAGCACCAGTAGCAATGGCGTTGCCGAGCCGGTGGTGACGGTTGCTACCGGGAAGGTGCTCTCGGGCAGTGGAAGTATTGCCGCGCCAATCGTCTTTAAGGACGGGGCTATCTTTGATGCCGAGAGGTTGCCAGAAGGTAATTATCTGAACCTCAAAGATGCGACAATTACTTGGCCCGAGGAGAGTGGCACGGTAACGGTTAAGACCAGTAAGACGACTCAGCTGATCCTGTTTAAGAGTAAGGTTGGGGTGTCGCATTTCACCTTGGTGAACACTGGGGATGACACAGGGTTGTATCTTTATGAGGGCACCTATGGATCAACATCGATGCTCAATGTCCTCAAAAAGATGGACTCGGCCGCGTTGCCGACGGAGATCGCCGGGAACGAGGCCGTGAAGGAGGCCATTCAGGCAGGTATTGAGAAGTGGACCGAAAACGGCATTATCATTACCGAGATTAAGGCTGCCACGGCGCAGAGTACCGCCAGGGTCGCGCAGGGGAGCGTTCAGGCCCTCGACTGCTTCACCAACCTGGAAACGACGGTCAACGTTGCGCCCGACTGGGAGGGCGGCGACTTCTCCAAGGGGATTGCAACGGTCACCTACGACTTTGGCGTGGCAGATATGACGATCCGGGATCTGCAGTTGGGGGAGGACTCGGAGGAGAAGCGTTATGTTCTCTTGGCGGCGCAGGTGCGCAACTCGGTTGAGAGCAATACGGCCGACTTTGCCTCGGGGACGACACTTAGCGTGCTCAATGGCGAGACGCCGATCACGTCGACGGAGGTCTCGGCTGCCGTAGCGGGGGCTGCTGAAACTCTCGGTGTGAAGTGGCTCGCTGTTCCCTTTGAGGTGCTCTTCCCGGCCGAGGCCGCCACTGGCACGCGGGCGTTGAAGGTCAAGGTCTCCAAGGTCACTACCAACTAATCCATTTCATCCCTAAAGAAGATATAAATCCTGGCCCTGCAATTCTCCGCAGGGCCTTTTTATGCTACGGGAATGCGCGTTCGCCGGGGGTGTCATTGCTTCCCGGGGCGGCCAGAATAATTAAGAGGCCCTCTTAATTGAATTAACAGCACCACTTAATTGAATTAAGAGGCCCTCTTAATTCCAATAAGAGCCGGACTTAATAGTTTGACTGCGCGCTTTGACCGGTTGCCGTTCGCTCGGGTGCAGGTTACACTTCGCGGTCTGCGAGGGTTCCACATACGCTATAGGCGCAATATTTTGGTTGCATTGGTGGCGGAAAAGGGGTAGAATACCTCCCAAAGTTGACGGAGGTAGTTAGACGATGAAGATTCTCTGTGATTCGAGTATGCCTTTGGGGCGGACGCTCTTTAGGACGCTGGGCGATGTCGTGCTGGTTGACGGCTCGCGTCTGAAGGCGGAGGATGTGCGGGACGCGGATATGCTGATGGTGCGCGACACGCCGTTGAATGAGGCGTTGTTGGGCGGCTCGCAGGTGAAGTTCGTGGGGACGGCGGTGACGGGGACGGACCATGTGGATAAGGCGTGGCTGCGGCAGGCGGGGATTCGCTGGGTGAATGCGCCGCGGGCCAATGGCGAGAGCGTGGCGGACTACTGTCTGGCGGCGCTCTTGGAGTATGCGCATATGCGCCACGTGCGCCTGGCGGGGTCGGTGGTGGCGCTGATTGGGGTGGGGTGGATTGGGTCGATGGTGCGCCGGCGGTGCGAGGCGTTGGGGATGCGGGTGCTTTGTTGCGACCCGCCGCGCTATGAGAATCCGCGCGATTTGGAGGCTAAGCACTTCTTGCCGTTGGAGGAGGCGCTTGCCGAGGCTGACTTTATCGTTCCCTTCTGCCCGCTGACGCGCGAGGGGAACCACCCCACGTGGCATATGATTAATGCGGCCACGCTTTCGATGGCGAAGTATGGGGCGGTGTTGGTGAATATGGCGCGCGGCGGGGTCTGCGCCACGGAGGATGTGATTGCCGCGTTGCGCGAGGGGCTTTTGAAGGATGGCATCTTTGACGTGTGGGAGGGCGAGCCGGACTTTTCACCGGAGTTGGCGGACTTGGCCTTCCTGGCCACGCCGCACTTGGCCGGGCACGCCTATGAGGGGAAGGTGAATGGCACGGTGGCGGTCTACCACGCGGCCTGTGATTACCTGGGGCGTCAGCCGGCGCCGAACCTGATGTTGCCGCCGCCGGCGGTGCCGCAGATTACGATCGATGCCGCGGGCAAGTCCGATGAGGAGGTGCTCTGGTACATCACGCAGAAGCTCTCGATGATTGTGGCGGACCATATGAACTTGCTGGACTTGGTCCACCAGCCGCCGGCGGTGCGGATGCGGCGCTTTGCGGCGTTGCGGCGGACCTACTCCTATCGGCGGCAGTTTTGCTCGACGAAGGTGGTGCTCCATCACGGGTCGGCCGCGCTGGCCGCGAAGATCGGCGCGTTGGGCTTCGCTTGCGTGTGCGAGTGAAGCGGCGTTGGCGGAGTTCCCGAGGAACCGTGGAAGTGATGGGCGGACAAGTGGCTATTCACGATAGGCGTGAACACTCGCCGTGCTTCGCGCGGCTCGCAATAGGCGAGAGGCGCGTTCCGCGACGGGGAAGTGTGGGGGCTTGGAACGGGCGCTCCACCTCCGGCACCAGCGTTATCGCCGATCGCCTATCGCCTATCCACGAGCCGCCGCCGCCCCTCGGGGGGCGCAGAGGGATCGCCCCTCCTCTTCACGACCTTGCGACCTGTTGCATTATATTGTGCAACTTTCCCTGAACTTTGGGCTTGATTACTAACCTTGAAGTTGGTATATTATTCCGCGTCAGGCAGAAACTGCTTGCAGGAAGTGGCGTTGCGTGGTATAGTCCACGCTGTAAGTTTGAGAAAGGCTGTATGGCTTATGGAAAATCTGGATGCACTTCTGAGTAAGATTCGCAGCGAAGGCGTTGAGACGGCGAAGGCGGAGGCGGCGGCGATTGTGGCCGCGGCGCGTACCGAGGCCGAGGCGTTGCTGGCGAAGGCAAAGGCCGAAGCAGCGGCCGCCGAGGCGAAGGCGAAGGCCGAGGCCGAGCGGTTGGCCCAGGGCGCGGAGGCGACAATTCGCCAGGCCGCGCGCGATGTGGTGCTGAAGCTCGAGCAAGATGTGACGGCGCTCTTTGAGCGGACGCTCGGCGGGGCGGTGGATGGCGCGATGGCGCCCGGGCCGCTGGTCGAGAAGTTGGTCCAGGAGGCGGTGACGGCCTACCTGAAGGAGGGCGAGGTGGCGGTGACGGTGGGTCCGGAACTGGCCGCAGCGCTCAAGGGCAAGTTGGCCAAGGCCGGGGCGGTCACGGTGGTCACCAATCCGCTTTTGGGCACGGGCTTTCAGGTTCGCCTGGCCGGCGGGCGCGTGGAGCACGACTTCACGGGCGCGGCGGTCACCGATGCGTTGGCCGGGCTTCTGCGCCCGCAGTTGGCCAAGCTGCTCAAGGATTGAGGTGGCCCGTGAGCCTGGGTTATCTTTTGGCTTCGCTGCCAATGCTCTTCCCTGACCGCGCGCCGGCGATTGGCGTGGCGGCCTTTGTGGAGGCGTGCGAGGCGGCGTTGGGCCCGCGCGAGGCCGAGGCGGCCGCGCTCTTGGCCACCGGAAGCGAAGCGCCCAGCGCGCATCCGGCGGTGAAGGCTTGGCGCGCGTTGGAGGCTGCGGTGGCAGTGGCCGTGGGGCGCAAGCGTCTGGCCCGGCGGGGTGGGGCGGAGGCCGCAGCGGCCGCGCCGGAGACCTCGGCGTGCCCGGTGTGGCTGGTGCGGCAGGTGGATGCGGCCTTCGAGAGTGCGCCGGACCCCTTGGCGCGCGAGGAGGCGCTTTTGCGCGTGTTGTGGTCGGCGGCCGAGGACTTTGGCGGCTTTGACCCGATGGCCAAGCGGCAGGTATTTGCGTATGCGGTGAAGTTGCGTTTGGCGTTGCGGCGCGCGGCCTGGGATCAGGCGGCGGGCGCGCAGCGGCTGGAGGCGGCTTTGCCCAAGGCTGTGAACGGTGAACAGTGAACGGTTGAACCGCGAGCAAGGATATTAACGAATGGACAAGACATTAGGCAAAGTGACGGGCGTCAACGGCAATATGATTACGGTGGCCTTCTCCGGCGCTGTGGCGCAGAACGAGGTGGGCTATGCGTGCATTCCCGCGAAGGAGCGGCCGTTGCGGTTGATGAGCGAGATTGTCCGCGTGCGCGATGGCGTGGCGGATATGCAGGTCTTTGAGGATACGCGCGACTTGCAGGTGGGCGACACGCTGGAGTTTACCGGCGATATGCTCGCGGCCGAGTTGGGCCCGGGGCTCCTCGGGCGCGTCTATGATGGGTTGCTCAATCCGTTGCCGGAGTTGGCCGAGCAGTGCGGCTTCTTCCTTCAGCGCGGAACCTATCTCCCGTCGCTTGACCGCGCGGCCAAGTGGGCCTTCACGCCGGTGGCTAAGCCCGGCGACACGCTCACCGCCGGCGAGACGGTCGGCACCGTCCCCGAGGGCGTCTACACCCACCGCATTATGATTCCCTTCGCCTGGCGCGGGGTTTACAAGATCAAGAGCGTCAAGCCCGCCGGCGAGTACACGGTGGAGGACGAGGTGGCGGTGGTCACCGACGAGCGCGGGGCCGAGCTGAGCGTCAAGCTCATGCAGCGCTGGCCGGTCAAGCTACCGATTACCTGCTATGCCGAGCGGTTGCGGCCGACCGAGACGCTCTCGACGGGCATTCGCTCGGTGGACACCTTCTTCCCCGTGGCCGTGGGCGGCACCTACTGCGTGCCCGGGCCCTTCGGCGCCGGCAAGACGGTTATCCAGCACCAGACCTCCCAGCACGCGGATGTGG
>JBJFFT010000131.1:0-5498 GCA_051891975.1 Candidatus Spyradenecus sp.
CCTGGCACCTGGCTGTTCACCTTCGCGCCGAAGACGACGCAGGGGGAGCCCTCGAGGGTGACGAAGGCCATCGAGTTAATGCCGAAGTCGTAGTGGATCGTGAGGGTGTTCTCGGTGGCGTTCGGCTCGAAGGCGAGCCCCGAGAAGCAGTCCATCACGCCATTGACGCGCTCAACCGAAGGCTCGGCGAAGGTGCCGCCGCGCTCGGGCAGGCGGAGGGTGAAGTCCTGCGTGAAGCCGGCGGCGCGGGCGGCCTCGGCGAGCTGGGCCTTGATGTCGCTGCGGAAGTCACCGGAGGGGTCGCCCGCGGGCGGCTTGGGCTGCGGATTGACCGGGCTGACCACGACGAGCTCCAAGCGCTTGCCATCTGCCGAGGGCGTGACCTCGAAGGCGTAGGCGGCGGGGTCTTCGGGGCGGAAGCAGGCCATCCAGCGCTCGCAATTGGCGGGGGCCGAGAGGATGACGGTGCCGGGGGCGAGCCCCTCGGGGAGGCGGATGAGGGGGTTGCCGGGGGCGTAGTCATCCATCGCCAGGGCGGTGAGCGCGAGGGGCTGGGTGCCATCGAGCTCAAGCACCGCGCCGGGGGCAATGGCCAGGCCGTTGGGGGTGACCGCCTCCTCGGTGTAAGTGTAGCTGCCGCTCTCCTTGCTGAAGCGCACTGAGACGCGGAAGAAGTTGGCGCTGTCGGCCAGAGGCTGGTTGAGCACCTCGGGCTGCGTGCGCTTATCGGCGTCGATAACGCCCACGTCCTGCCACGGGTCGGACCAGTTGACCTTGGCTTGGAGGGTGTATTCGCGGCCGGAGCGGAGGGTGTACATCACCTTGTGGTAGAGGTTGATGGTGGCATCGCTCACCATTGCCGAGAAGTGCTGCGAGGTGAAGGCGAAGGCATCGGCTGCCTGATTGGGCTCGGTGCCGAGGATGAACTCCTCCCAGTTGGCATAGCCGTCGCCATCGGAGTCTTCCTGGGCCTGGGCGGCGGTGTGCGTCGTGCCGGGGAAGTAGGCCTCCAGCCAGCCGGAGGGAACATTGCCGTATTTCCCTTGCTCGATGACCTCGCCGGCGGGGATGTAGGTGAGGGCGTGGGTGAGGTTGGGCCAGGCCTCGTAGGAGGTGTAGGCGCTGTTCTGCGCGGAGGCGGCGACCTTGGCCGAGAGGGTGGTGCTGCTGGGCGCGGTGGCGAAGCTCGGCCCGAGGGCAATCGTCCAATCGGGCGTGCGGGAGGAGGCCACCGAAGTGTAGCCCTCGTTCACGGTGAGGTAGTAGTTGGCCAGGGCCGTCTCGCCGGTGGTCTTGACCTCCGTGCCGTCGTTGTAGCTCAGCTCGCTGACCTTAAGGCGGACCACCGAGCCGGCCGAGACGCGCTGGCTGCTCAGCAGCGTGACCTGCGAGGGGATCATCTGGCGCGGCCCGTAGACCGTCACTTCGCGCGTGACCGAGGGGCCGCCCGCCATCGCGGCGGTGACGGAGATCTTGTGGTTGGCCACGGAGGTGTTGACGTAGCTGAGGGTGCCATCAGCGGCGAGCTTGGGCTCGGGCGTGTAGCCCGTGCCAAAGTTCGGGAGGCTCGAGAAGGAGTTCTCCACGTAGGCGACCGACCAGGTGGAGGGGAGGATGGCCGCCTGGGTGCCGTCGCTGAAGGTGGCCAAACAGGGGAGCTGCGGCGTGGCATCGGCGGCCAAGTTGAGCGTGTCGACGGGGATGTCGAGCGCGGTAATGGCCGAGGCTTCCAGGGCCGTGACGGCGAGCTCGGCGGAGGTGCCGGGGAAGTCGTGGAAGTTGGTGGCGCGCAAGGTGATGGCGCCGGGGGCCGAGGCGGTGAGCACGCCGGCCTCGGTGAGGGTGGCGTTGCCCGAGAGCACCTCCCACTTCACGCGGTGGTCGAGCGCCATCTCCACGTTGTCGGGGAAGGTGACGGCCAGGGTGTAGGCCGTGGGCGAGCCGGCGAGGACATGCGTCGGGCCCTTGATGGTGAGCGCGGGGGACTCCACGTCGCCCACCGGAATACCGCCTGGGTAAGCCGCGCGCGCCGTGCTGACGGCCGCCGCGATGCTCGCCTCGTCGTAGCCTCGGCGCGCATAGAGCAGCCCCGAGCCGGCAGCGGTCCAGGCGTTGGACCAAGCCATCGAGCCATCGCTCTGCGCCACGCCGGCGAAGGGGTTGGCCTGGCGCGGATCGGCCGTGCCGTATTGGGGCAGACCGCCGGAGAAGTAGGGCGAATAGTCGTAGGAGTCGCGCGAGGCGAAGTAGACCACGAAGTCCTTGTCAAAGTCTGGGATGGTCTTCAAGTAGTCCTTCACGCGCGAGCACCAGCTGCACCAATCCGCGCCGCTCAGCACGAAGAGGAGCTTGCCCTGGCGGATGGCCGCCCAGCGGGCAATCCAGTAGCTGCGGTGGATCTCGTAGGGATAGTGACCGCCCAGGTCCTCATCGGGAATGACCGGGTCGGCTGCCGGGTCGGGCGTCTCGCCGGGCGCGGGGTCGGGCTCTGGCTCCGGGTCGGGATCTTCGCCGCCGGCCTCCCCGCTTGAAGCCTGTCCATTGGCGTGGCCGTAGGCGTAGACGGGGATGGTGCGGTAGACGAGCATCTCTTCGCCCAGGCGTGGCGAGTAGCTGCCCCAGGCGTAATAGGCACCATTGTAGGGGAGCGCTTCCAGGGCCGAGGGGGCGGTGGTGGGGTCAGTGACGTAGACGGTCTTCACCAACCAGGCCGGGGCCTCGGCGGTGCCGGCCTGTTGGGCCTCCACGCCCCAGATGGTGAGGTAGGAGGTGTTCGTGGCCACCATAATCGGCCCGTGGGCGAGGGTGTCGAGGAGATAGTCGGAGAAGGCTTGCGTGACGGCAGTCTGGTCGGTGCCCAGCGCGGTGTAGGAGGAGGAGCTCTCGCCGACATAGGCCTTCAGGTCGGGGATGAGCGTCGAGGCGATGGCGCTGCGCACCAGGCCGGTGGGCAGGGCGGAGGTGTTGAGGGCGGGATAGCCGGAGCCCATTGGCAGGTAGGTGCCATCGAAGAGCCACTGCAGGGCGTAGAGGGGCTGGTAGTCGTTCGCGGCTGTGGTCCAGCAGTTGACGAAGACATCGGCGATGGGCGAATCGTAGCCGCCGGTGCTTGTGGCGCTCTCGCCAATGTAGGCGGCTTCGGCCGTGCCGGGGGAGAGGGTGCCGCCCTGCTTGCGGTAGTTTGCGAGCCACCAGGCCAGGGCGTTGGCGGCCGGGGAGGCCCAGGCGAAAGCGGTGGTGCTGTTGCCAATCTGGCTGTTATCCACCCAACCGCTCCACGTGCCCTCGTCGTAGGTGAGGCCGGGGGCGAAGCGCAGGAGGTTGCCCTCGGCGGTGAGCACCTCGGTGGCCTGACGGGCGGACTGGTCGCCGCCGAGGGCGGGCTCGCCGGTGCCGCCTTCTTCGGGGGTGTCGCCGGGGTCGACTTCGCCGGTCTCGGGATTGGGGTCGGAGGCGGTGCCGGCGACGAACTGGAGCAGCACGTCGCGCGCGGCGAGGTTGCCGTCGGCATCGGTGGCGCGCAGGGTGAGGAGGACGGCGTTGGAGGTGTAGGCCGAGATGGCCTTGGCGGACTTGCCGGCCATCGTGAAGGAGAGGTCGTAGGTGTCGTTGCCGCGGCTGGTGATGGAGAAGTCTGCTTCCGAGAGGAGGTCTTGGTTCTGGCAACGGGGCGCGAGGGGCGTGGCGCCGGCGGAGAGCTTGACGCGCAGGGTGGTGCGCCCGGCGGGGGCGCAGGCGCGGCGGCACTCCTCATCCAGCGCGGTGCCGGCGGGGGAGGTGACCGAGAGGAAGGTGGGGAGGGCCGCGCCAGTGCTTGCCGCGAGGGTCGCGACGGGGGCCGAGGCGAGGCCTTCGGGCGAGGCGTCGGCAAAGCGCGGGGTGATGCGCCAGGCGTAGGCGGTGCCCTCGGCGAGGCCGGAGGCGGTGTAGGTGCGTGCGGCGGGGTCGCTCACGGTGACCTCTCCGGCGGCAACGAGGGGCGTAGCCTGGGAGATCTGCCAATCGCGCAGGCGGTAGGCCACTTGGTTCTCGTAGACCGCCTCGGTGCCGGTGGCGGCAAAGCGCGCGCGTTGCAACCGCAGACGGAGCTGGCAGGGGCGATTGGCGTAATCGCCCAGGGGGAGGCTGATGGCCTCCTCGGCGCCCTTGGTTTCGTCGGCGGAGGTGAAGGTGTGAATGACGCGCCAGGGGGCGTTGCCGGCGCGGAGCTCGAGCACGAGCGCCTCGTTGCGGGCGTAGCAGCTCTGCGCGCGGAAGGTGAGGGTGGAATCGGCCTCGGGGACGAAGAGTTGCGGCCAAGTGTAGGTTTTGGCGTGGACATCGAGGACGGTGGTCACGAGGAGGTAGTTTACCTCGGCGCTCCCGTTGGTGGCATCGTGCGAGCCATCGGTGATGGGGCCGACGGCGAAGAGGGGCTTGCGCTCGTTCTGCGTGTCGAGGGCCACTGCGGGGTCGCGCAGCGCGGTAAAGGGGTCGGTGAGGGTTTGTGGGCTCTGCCCTGCGGTGCTCTCGCACGCGAGCGTCCAGCCGGTGAGGCCGCGATTGGCCCAGTAGGCCGGGAAGTCCCAGGCGAGCGAGGCGCTGCCGGCGGTGCGGTTGGGCAGGGGGGCGAACTGCGCGCGCGGCTTGGGGCGGAAGCCGAGGGAGAGGTTGCGCAGGGTGTCGGGCGTCTGGAGCAGCTCGTACCAGCCGTCGTAGAGGCCCTCCCAGCCGTAGTTGAGGTGGATTTTAGGCACGGCCGAGGGGTCGCGCGCGTCCCAGCCGTCGATAATGACCGCGTGGCCCATCCGATTCTCGTACATTATCTCCACGCCCACCGGGCAGCCTTTGGCCAGGGAGGGGTAGATCTTCTCGGCCAGTTGCTCGGCTGTGAAGGTGGCCACATTGAGGACTTCGTCGACCTCGTAGTAGGGCGTCTGATCGGGGTTCATGCAGTTGCCGATGGTCGAATCGGCCCCTGTTTGCAAGAACTTCATATCGGTGAGCAAATCGACGAAGAGGCAGACGCGCGCGGCCGCGTGCTTGGCGCGGTAGGTGGTCGGGCTCTTGGCTGCCGAGGCCTCGGCCCACGGCAACGGCACTTCGTCGTTGAAGACCAAGTGCTCGCGGTAGCCGCCCGAGATGGGCGAAGCGTACTCCAGCTTGAGCGAGCGATCAAGCGGCACCTCCACGCGCGCGGGCCATTGGTGGACCGTCAGCAGTTGCGAGAGCATCGTCCCCACGCAGCCCACATAGCCGCCGTCGCGCGCGTCGTTCCCCAAGACCGGCAAATAGAAGTTCCACGGCGTGCGCTGATTCCACGACACCTTGACCATCGGCTCGATATACTCGCCCGCACCCACAAACTCCGCCCGCGCCAGGGCGGTGACCAAGACCGCCTGGCAGGCACTCAACAAGAAAGCAATCGATCCACGGTATCTCATCGCTCTTCTCCTTACTTTTGGGTTATCGCGGGGTGTGCTTGATGTCCTTCGTGGTCGGTAGTCTATCACACCCCC